>JAYSYZ010000025.1:0-2260 GCA_043727195.1 Paracoccaceae bacterium | reverse complement strand
TGGGCGGCATCTTCTACGACGATCTGAACACCGGCGACTGGGAGGCGGATTTTGCCTTCACGCAAGCGGTGGGATCGGCCTTCCTGCCCGCTTTCGTGCCAGTCACCGAGCGGCGGGTGGCGACGGCGTGGACCGAAGCTGACCGCGAGACGCAGTTGCGCCACCGGGGGCTTTATGCGGAGTATAACCTGGTCTACGACCGCGGCACCAAGTTCGGGTTGGAAACCGGGCATGATGCAAACGCGGTGCTGATGAGCCTGCCGCCCATCGCGAAGTGGTATTGAGATGGCCGATATCGTGGTGACTGCGGCCTATGCGTCGGTGGTCGAGGATGAAGGCCAGTTGTTCATCGGCTTTGCCGAAGGCGAGGCAGAGGATGAGGGTTATGTCCTGTTCCGGCAGGCTGACGCCGGCGGCCCGGTCTGGTTCGAGGTGACGGACGAGGCGTTCGGGGCCGACGACGCGGTGGAGGCGGTCCTGGCAGGACCGGAAGGGCTTGCCATCACGATCCGGGCCGACAGGATCGCCGCTTTTGGCTGGGCCGGGTCGGTTATGGTAAAGATCGCAGCCAATGCCGAAGGGCGCGACGCGGCATTTGCCGCGTTGGAGGCGATGCTGGGGCCAGTCTGGCGGACGGCTTGATACCGCGACCCGCCTTGTGCCGGGGCGGAGGGATGTACCCGCTACTGGCGTGACCAGTGCGGCGACCATTCCACCGACAATTCCCGCCGACAGGCATGGGCAAGGTCAAGCGACAGCCTTCTGAGGATCATCGGCGGGGCAACCGGCTTTTCCGGGCTGGTCCCTTCGGGTTTAGCCGCCGACAGCGCGCCGCCGAAGGCAACCATCGCTTGGGTGATCGAGTCGTTTTCGATCATGCCCATCACACCCCAGTACATCTGCCGGAAACTGTCGATATCCGCCGCCGGCATCGGGTTGAGGATGGCGATCCGCGCGGTGGTTGAAACCGCCGTCTCGCACCACAACAGCTTCTTTTGCAGGTAGGGTTTCGCCGCCTCGATCGCCTGAACCTGCAGGAAGGAGAAGATGCCCCAGAACAGGCCGGCCAAGGCGGCGGCGGCCCCGAACGCCTTGATCTTTTCGTCGGTTGTCATGGGAATGCCTTTGCAAGGAAGGATGCTGAAATCCGCGTCATCAATCTGCAAAGTCAGCCGCAGCCGGTGCCGTCTGTCAAGACTGGCAGCTCCGTTCACGACGCGTCACCCCGGTTCTGGCCAGGGTGGCGCGGTGAAAGGTGACAGCGGTGATCTAGTTGGCGCCCCTCACGGTGTCGATCATCAGTTGCACGTTGTCGGGATTCGCCTCGGGCGTGATGCCGTGGCCGAGGTTGAAGATATGCGGCCCTTTGGCAAAGGCGCGCACGACATGCTGGGTTGCCGCCACCAGCGCCTGACCGCCGGTGACCATGTGTTCGGGTGCAAGGTTGCCCTGCACGCAGCCGTCGATCTGCACGTTCGCAGCCCCCCATTCCGGGCTGACCGAATTGTCCAGCGCCACGCAGTCGGCACCGGTCTGGTGGCCAAAGCCGATGTAACCCTGCCCCGCCTCACGCGGGAAGGCGATGATCGGGATGCCGGGGTGGCGGGCCTGCAACGCTGCAATGATGCGGGCGGTCGGGGCGGTGGCGAAATCGCGGAAATCCTGACCAATCAGCGATCCGGCCCAGCTGTCGAAGAGCTTGACCACTTCAACACCGGCTGTGATCTGGGCAGAGAGGTATTCGATCGTCGCTTCGGTGATGCGGTCAATCAGCGCCTGAAAGGTGGCGCGGTCGGTGTTCTTTAGCGCATGGGCGGCGGCCTGATCCTTGGAACCCTTGCCTGCGATCATGTAGGTCGCGACGGTCCAGGGGGCACCGGCGAAACCGATCAGAGTGGTTTCCTGCGGCAGTTCGGCGGCCAGGATGCGGACGGTTTCATAGATCGGCGACAACGTGTCGTGAATATCCTCGGTCGGCCTCAACCCGGTGACCTGCGCCATCGTGGTGGTGGTTTCCATGCCCGGGCCTTCACCCGTCTCGAACCACAGTTTTGGGCCAAGCGCTTGTGGCAACAGCAGAATATCGGCAAACAGGATGGCCGCGTCGAACCCGTAGCGGCGGATCGGTTGCAACGTCACCTCGGCCGCAAGTTCAGGGTTATAGCACAGCGACAGGAAATCCCCGGCCTTGGCACGGGTGGCGCGGTATTCCGGCAGGTAGCGGCCCGCCTGACGCATCATCCAGATCGGCGGGGTGGGC
>JAYSYZ010000024.1:0-47507 GCA_043727195.1 Paracoccaceae bacterium | reverse complement strand
TGCTGCTGGCGCGCGATCCGGAACTGGTGCGCGCCCTGATCGACGGCAACTTCTCCGCCACCTCGGCAAAGTTGATTGCACTTCAGGCCGAAATTGGTGTGGCGTCGATCCGGCTGGTCGACATGGACGGGCGGGTCGTCGGTGCGACCAACCGCAACATCCTTGGCGCGAACTACAAGAACGAGATGTATTTCGTCGATGCCCAAAGAACCAACGAGACAATCTTTACCGCCGTAAAGCGTGACGCGGGCGGATATGACTTCACCTACTCCCGCGCCGTGATGGCGGATGCGCGCGCCGTGGGGGTGATTGTCGTTTCGGTTGATCTGATGAAATACGAACGCGCCTGGGCGGGGCTGCAAGACGCGGTCCTGGTCACTGACAGCGAAGGTACCGTTGTGCTTGCTACCGAGCCGCGCTGGCGGGGCCTGCCCTTGGACGAGGCTTTGGCGCTGCGCGACCCGCCTTCGGCGATTGCCCGCGCCCTGCAGGCAACCGCCGACTGGGCGCAGGAGCCACCCGACGCTTATGTGCGCGGCGAAGCGGTGATGAAGACCGAGGCGCGGGTGCCGTTCCGCGGCTGGCGGATCCTGACCTTTACCGCTTACGGATCGGTTCGCGAACAGGTGAACGGCATCCTCGCGCTGGAAATCATGGGGTTTGCGATCCTCATGGCCTTCACCTTTTACATGCTGTCGCGACGGGCCTGGTCGCAATCTCTGTCGTTTCAGCGGGAATCAGCAGAACTTCGCATGCTGAATGCGCGCCTGCAGCGAGAGGTTGCGGAACGCGAGAAGGTGCAGAAAGATCTGGAAGTCGCGGAATTGACGCTGGCGCAGTCGTCGAAACTGGCGGCCCTGGGCGAGATGTCGGCAGCGGTCAGTCACGAACTCAACCAGCCATTGGCCGCGATGAAGACCTATCTGGCTGGTGCGCGGCTTTTATTGCAACGCAAGCGGCTGGACGAAGCACTTTCCAGCTTTCAGCGGATCGATGACCTGATCGAACGGATGGGTGCCATCACCCGGCAACTGAAATCCTACGCCCGCAAGGGTGGCGAGGCGTTTGAGGCGGTCGATCTTCGCGCCTGCGTCTCGTCCGCGCTGTCGATGATGGAGCCGCAGTTGAAATCCCGTATCGTCAAGATCACCCGCGGCCTGCCGCGCCAGGCGGTGATGGTGATGGCAGACCGGATCAGGCTGGAGCAGGTGATCATCAACCTGCTGCGCAACGCGCTGGATGCGACACGGGATACCGAAACCCCGCAGATCGACATCCTGTTGTCGGCGGGCGAGACGGCGACGTTGACGGTGCGCGACAACGGGCACGGGATCACCGATCTCGATAACCTGTTCGAGCCGTTTTACACGACAAAGAAACCGGGCGAGGGCGTGGGGCTGGGTCTGGCGATCTCCAGCGGGATCGTGACCGACCTGCGGGGGCGACTGACCGCCCGGAATGGTGAAGGCGGCGGAGCCGTCTTCGAGATGCAGTTGCCGATCCTCGGCAAAGAACAGGAAGCAGCAGAATGAGGTCCTCATGGCTCGGGCAATGAAGGTCGCGATCGTCGATGACGAGGCAGACATGCGGCAATCCATCAGCCAGTGGCTGGCGCTGTCGGGGTTTGATACGGAAACCTATGCCAGCGCCGAGGACGCGCTGAAGGTGATCGGGCCGGAGTTTCAGGGCGTCGTCGTCAGCGACATCAAAATGCCGGGCATGGATGGCATGGCGTTCCTGAAGCGGCTGATGGGGCAGGATTCGGGCCTGCCGGTGATCATGATTACCGGGCACGGCGACGTGCCCATGGCGGTCGAGGCGATGCGGGTCGGGGCGTTCGATTTTCTGGAAAAGCCGTTCAACCCCGACCGGATGACGGAACTGGCAAAGCGTGCCACCCAGATGCGGCGGATGACGCTGGACAACCGGGCCCTGCGCAAGGAATTGTCGGACGGGTCGGTGCTGATGAAGAAGCTGATCGGATCGTCGCCCGCGATGGACCGGCTGCGCGAGGATATCCTCGATCTGGGGCAAGCCGACAGCCATGTGTTGATCGACGGCGAGACCGGCACCGGCAAGACCCTGGTCGCCCATGCCCTGCATGCGGTGGGGCCGCGGGCGTCGAAGAAGTTCGTCACCATCTCTTGCGCGGCGTGGGGTGAGGATCAGCTGGCGGCACGGCTGTTCGGCCCGGCAGAGGACGGTAGCCCGCCGCTGGTCGAGGAGGCGCGCGGCGGCACGCTGTGTCTGGAAGATATCGAGGCGCTGAGCCATTCGCTGCAGGCGCGGCTTTTGACGGTGATCAATGAACAGGGCACGCCGCCCGAAACCCGGATCATCGCGATCTGCAACCAGCATGCCCCGGATACGACGCTGGAGGCGGTGCTGCGGCCGGACCTGTTCTACCGGCTTGGCGCAATGACGATCCTGCTGCCGCCGTTGCGCAACCGGGGGGAGGATATCTTGCAGCTGTTCACCCGCATGTCCGAGCAGTTTGCCGAAGAATATGGCTGCGACGCGCCGCAGGTGACGGCGCAGGAGGCGGCACAGCTGTTGCAGGCCCCCTGGCCCGGCAATGTGCGCCAGCTGGTCAATATCGCGGAGCGGGCGGTGTTGCAGAACCGGCGCGGTTCGGGGTCGATCGCCAGCCTTCTGATGGCTGACAACGAGGCGTCGGGCCCGGCACTGACCACGGAAGGCAAGCCGTTGAAGGATTATGTCGAGGCTTTCGAGCGGATGCTGATCGATAACACGATGCGGCGGCATAAGGGGTCTATCGTGGCGGTGATGGAGGAGCTGTGTCTGCCGCGCCGGACCTTGAATGAAAAGATGGCCAAGTATGGGCTGACCCGGTCTGAATACGTGTGATAACACGCGTGTTATAGGTCATAACCATATGATAAATAACGATATCACGAATTTTGTTAAGGATTTGGCAAGATTTGGCGGGGGTATCGCGGTTGGGGTGCTCTGCGCCAGAAGCGACGGCCGCTCCAGAAATTGGCCATTGTCATTTCGTGCTTTTTGCCGCTAGGGTCGCCTGACGCGAGAGGGACACCCTTTCGCGCAAGAATTCTCTCGTGATGTCGGACCCGGCGCCCCATGCGTGCTGCCGACCACACGATCGGATCGGCTGAGAGGCTGCAGAATTTCCCGCCAAGTCTCTGACGATGCGGGATTTATTAGGTGGGTGGCTGCAAGGTTGCCCAGACGTGAACCGCGATGATGCGTGCGACATTGGCAAAAGTTGGCGAGGGGTGCCCACCGGGCACGACCCGCCCGTTTGCGTTGCGTGCCATCGCCCGAACAAGCCGCCCTTTCCCTGCAGATCATCCACCGGGGGCTTCCCCCGGCGGTGCCGTTGGCAGGCCGGGCGCATTGGAACAAAATGCCCAAAAAGATGCTGATCGACGCCACCCATGCCGAGGAAACCCGGGTTGTGGTGGTCGATGGAAACAAGGTTGAAGAGTTCGACTTCGAAACTGTCAACAAGCGCCAGCTTGCCGGAAACATCTATCTTGCCAAAGTGACCCGGGTGGAGCCTTCGCTGCAGGCGGCCTTTGTCGAATATGGCGGCAACCGGCACGGATTTCTGGCCTTCGCCGAAATTCACCCCGACTATTACCAGATCCCCGTTGCTGACCGCAAAGCGCTGATCGAGGAAGAGCGCGCCATGGCGCGTGCGGATGAGGAAGAAGACAACCACCGGTCCCGCCGCCGCAGCCCGAGGCCGCAAGCCAAGGCCGAGGCGGTCAAGGCCGACGATGCCGTCGTCGACGGGCCGCGTGGCATGGATGTCGTCGATCTGGGCGAGGATGATGCGGGTGATGATCTGGTGGAAGCCACGGTTGCCGCCACCACCGATCACGACCATGATCACGACCACGCCAATGGCGACGCCGGCGATGACAACGGTGCCAGCGAGCGCCCCTATCACGCGCTGGACCATGCCAGCGACACCGATGACGAGATCGAATCGGTCGCCGAAGAGGATGTTTCCGAAGAGATCGACGTGCCGCGCCGCCCGCGAGCCCGGCGTTACAAGATCCAGGAAGTGGTCAAGGTGCGCCAGATCATGCTGGTGCAGGTCGTCAAGGAAGAGCGCGGCAACAAGGGTGCCGCACTGACGACATATCTGAGCCTTGCGGGACGCTATTGCGTGCTGATGCCGAACACCGCGCGTGGCGGCGGAATTTCCCGCAAGATCACGGTCGCGGCAGATCGCAAGAAGCTGAAGGAAATCGCGCAAGAGATCGAGTTGCCGGAAGGTGCCGGTCTGATCATCCGCACGGCGGGCGCGAAACGTACCAAGCCCGAAATCAAGCGCGACTACGAATATCTGATGCGGTTGTGGGAACAGATCAGGGAACTGACGCTGAAATCCATCGCCCCCGCCGCGATCTATGAGGAAGGCAACCTGATCAAACGGTCTATCCGCGACCTTTACAGCCGCGAGATCGACGAGGTGCTGGTCGAAGGCGAAGCGGGCTACCGCACCGCCAAGGATTTCATGCGGATGATCATGCCGAGCCACGCCAAACAGGTGGTGCGCTATCAGGACCCGACGCCGCTGTTCGCCAAGTTTCAGGTGGAAAGCTATCTGGGGGGCATGTTCAACCCGGTGGTGCAGTTGAAATCCGGCGGCTACATCGTGATCGGCGTGACCGAGGCGCTGGTGGCAATCGACGTGAACTCTGGCCGCGCGACCAAGGAAGGCTCGATCGAGGAAACCGCGCTGAAGACCAACCTTGAGGCGTCGGACGAGGTTGCCCGCCAGTTGCGGCTGCGCGATCTGGCCGGTCTGATCGTCATCGACTATATCGACATGGAGGAGCGGCGCAACAACGCCTCGGTCGAGAAGCGGTTGAAAGACAAGCTGAAAACCGACCGCGCCCGCATTCAGGTGGGGCGGATTTCCGGCTTTGGCCTGATGGAAATGAGTCGCCAGCGGCTGCGCCCGGGGATGCTGGAATCAACGACGCAGCCTTGCGCGCATTGCCATGGTACCGGCCTGATCCGGTCGGATGATTCGATGGCGTTGCAAGTTTTGCGCGCGCTGGAAGAGGAAGGCACGCGGAAGCGGTCGAAGGAGGTGCTGCTGAAAGCGCCGATCGGCATCGTCAACTATCTGATCAACAACAAGCGTGAACATATCGCGCTGATCGAGGCGCGGTACGGGATGGCGGTGCGCATCGAGGCCGATCCGGCGATGATCAGCCCCGATCATTCCATCGAGAAGTTCAAGACGGCGCTGCGCGTTGTGCCGGATTTGTCGACCGTGATCTCGGGCAATGCCAGCCTGATGGGGGAGCCGGTCGATGAGGATGAGGACTACATCGAAGAGGTGCTGGAGGACGAAGAGGTCGAAGCTGAGGTCGACGAGGACGATGTCGCCGACGCGCAGCCCGGTCAGCCCGATGGCGAAGCCCGGGGCGACGGCAAGAAAAAGCGCCGTCGTCGGCGGCGGCGGCGGGGTGGTGCGCGAGAGGGCGGTGCCGAGGGCGAAGCGGTGGCCACCGAAGCGCTGGACGATGCAGCCGATCCGGCCGATGCCGATGCCGATGCCGATGCCGATGCCGATGCCGATGCCGATGCCGTTGCAGCAGATGGCGGCAAACCGGCGCGCAGGCGTGTGCGCAAACCGCGCGGTGCCAGGGTACCCGCCCTGACCGAGGCCGCTGCGCCGGTGGCGGAGGCGGTGCCTGAACTGCCGGAAGCCGAACCGGCGCAACCGGTGGCGGCTGAGGCTGTGATCGCTGCCAAGCCCGCGCGCGCCCGGCGTGCCGCAAAGAGCAAGGCCGAACCGACCTCCGAACCGGTGGTGGAGGAGGGGACGGCCGTGGCGGCTGAGCCCGCCCCGGAGCCTGCAAAGAAACCGTCGCGCAGCCGCAGTGCCAAGCCGAAGGCGGCAGCGGTGGCCGAGCTTGCGCCGCTGGACCCCGATCCGGGCTTGCAGCCGGTGCTGGAAACCGCCGTGGCGGACCCGGCGGGAAGCGATGCGATGGCCGATGATCCGGCCAAGCCGAGGAAAAAGGGCTGGTGGTCACTGGGCCGCTAAGCCGCAGGGGCGGTGGGGAAACCTGCCGCCCTATTCCTTGCAGCGGATGAAGAACAGACTGACCGCCCCATCTGCCCGGACGTCCAAAAGCACGTGCCCGCTGGTGGAACAGAAATGCGGCACGTCCACTCTCGCCATCGGATCGGTTGCGCGCAGGCACAGCACCTGCCCGGCTGACATCGCCGTCAGACGCTTGCGCGCCTTGAGCACGGGCAGGGGGCAGAGCATCGACTCGCAATCCAGCAGTTCGTCCCATTTCATGCTGCAGCCCTTTCATCTTGGACCAAATATCCCCGCCGGAGGCTCCAACGCCAGCGAGAAGCGCCAACCTTCGTTACAATGCGGCCACGGTGAAGTGACGCAGGCCCCCGGTGACGCGCCGCTGCAAAGGCGCTATGTGAAAGGGTAAAGGGGACCGCATGTTTGGCATTGAGATCATCGACGCGGCGCTGTGGCCGGCAATGCTGGTGGCGCTGGTCGCGGGGGTGCTGTCGTTCCTCAGCCCCTGTGTCTTGCCGATCGTGCCACCCTATCTGGCCTACATGGGCGGCATCAGCATGGGCGAGATGACCGGAACGGGCATCGCGCGGCGGCGGGTGATCCTGCCCGCGCTGTTCTTTGTGATGGGCCTGTCGACGGTGTTTCTGCTGTTGGGTTTCACCGCATCGGCATTCGGGGCCTTCGTTCTGCAGAACCAGGATTTGTTGGCAAAGGCGTCGGGCGTCGTGGTGATCGTGTTCGGGCTGCATTTCATCGGCGTCTTTCGCATTCCGATCCTTGACCGTGAGGCGCGGCTGGATGCGGGCGACAAGGGTGGCACGGCGCTGGGGGCCTATGTGCTGGGGCTGGCCTTCGCATTTGGCTGGACGCCGTGCATCGGGCCGCAGCTTGGCGCAATCCTCAGTCTGGCAGCGCAGGAGGGGAACATGGAGCGAGGGACGCTCCTGTTGGGCATTTATGCGCTGGGGTTGGGGCTTCCGTTCTTTCTGGCCGCGATTTTCATCGAAAGATCAATGACGTTTATGACTAAGATGAAGCGTCACATGAAGCTGATCGAACGCGCCATGGGTGGGCTTTTGCTTATCGTGGGGCTGGCGCTGGTGACCGGCGCCTTTACCGACTTCAGCTACTGGATGCTGGAAACCTATGATGTGCTTGGCCTGCCGGTTCCGGGCTGATTCCGCTTCTTTCCGCGACATGACGGGTTAACATGCTGCTGTCATAAGGGCCGGGTGCGGGTGCAGGAGACCGATCAGTCAGCGGTGCAGACGGTGAAGCCTTTTCGCCGCAAGGTGTTCTATATCCCGGGGTATGACCCGTTCCCGCCGCGTCGCTACCGCGAGCTGTACCGAAAGGAGGCGGCGGCGCAGGCGGCGATTTCCGGCTACACCATCGCCCTTGTCCCCAACGGTGGCGGGCAAGGCTGGCGGGTCGTGGCAGATATTGGCGGGCGCGCCGAGGCGGAGGTCGAGGTACTGGTCTGGTCGGATCTGGTGCAGGGGTCGATGGCGCAGGGGATCGGGGCGACCTATGCCCAGCTTTTCCGCACCGGTTGGACCTATATCGCGTCGGGGGCACTGCTGCGGCTGATGCGGCTGCGCAAGGGGCCGATGATCGCGGCGCTGTATCCCATCGTGGTGCTGCTGGCGCAGGCGGGCTTGGCTTTGACCCTTGCTGTCTGGGTCACGGGTTGGGTTGGCCGGTTGCACGTCGTGATGGGTGTGCTGGCGGGCGGTTTGGCAGGCTATGCGCTGCTGCGCCTGTTCCGCGCCTTGGATAACCGGGTTTTTGCCTATTATCTGATGCATGACTATGCGTTTACGGCCGGCTGTGGTGGAGCTTACCCGGCGATATTGGAAGCGCGGCTGGCCGCATTCCGCGACCGCATTCGGGCGGCGCTTGACGGCGAAGCGGATGAGGTGCTGGTCGTCGGGCATTCGTCGGGTGCGCATCTGGGGGTGTCGATACTGGCCGATCTGGTCCGTGGCGGGGTGCCGGACGCTCGGCCCGCGCTGGGGTTTCTGAGCCTGGGGCAGGTAATGCCGATGGTTTCCTTTCTGCCAAAGGCGGGGCGGTTGCGCGGCGACCTTGCGTTTCTGTCGACGCGGGATGAGGTGACATGGGTGGATGTGACAGCCCCCGGCGATGGCTGCGCCTTTGCGTTGTGCGACCCGGTGTCGGTCAGCGGGGTAGCCACTTTGGGCAAGCGGTGGCCGCTGGTCATCTCAGCCGCTTTCACCCAGACGCTGAGCCGAGAACGGTGGCGTGCATTGCGCTGGCGGTTCTTCCGGCTGCATTTCCAGTACCTCTGCGCCTTTGACCGTCCCGGCGATTATGATTATTTCCGGATCACGGCGGGGCCTGTCACGCTCGCGGACCGCTATGCCGGAAGGCCCGCGTCGAAAAGCCGGATCGAGGCACCGGTGAACCTTTATCGGAGCCTGTCATGACCCCGCCGAAACGGCCCCCCAAGCCTTTGGCACGGCCGGACCGGGTTTCGCTGTGGGGGTATCTGCGGTTGTTTCGCCGCGACATCCTGTCAGCGCAGCCCGCCCGGCTGTACCACGCCTGGATGGCGGAGTTCCGGACGCCGTTTTTTCGCAGCTATCTGTGCAATGACCCCGCGCTGGTGCGGCGCGTGCTGGATGAACGGCCGGCCGATTTCCCGAAATCCGCCCGGGTGACGGAAGGATTGGCACCGCTGCTGGGGCGGTCGGTCTTTGTTACCAACGGTGCGGAATGGCTGCGCCAGCGGCGGATCATCGACCCGGCATTCGAAGGGGGGCGGCTGCGGGCGGCGTTTCCGGCGATCTGGGCGGCTGCGGCGGCGGCGGTTTCGCGGCTGCAGCCAGGCGAGACGGAGATTGAACTGGTCGCCAGCCATGCAGCGGCGGATGTGATCTTTCGCACGCTGTTTTCGATCCCGATCGAGGATGAGACCGCGCAGGCGGTATATCAGGAGTTTCGCGTCTATCAGCGCAGCCAGCCGATCCTGAATCTGGCGGCATTCCTGCCGCTGCCCCGCTGGGTGCCGCGCCTGCACCGGCGGGCGACGACGCGATCGGCGCACGTGATCCGGGGTCTGATCGCCGGGTTGACCGCAGCGCGGGCCGTGGCGATTGCGGAGGGCACCGCGCCGCCCGATCTGGCAACCAAGATCATGACCACGCCCGACCCGGTGAGCGGTGCGCCCTTTGCAACCGGCGAGATGGTGGATCAGGTGGCGATCTTCTTTCTTGCCGGGCATGAGACCAGTGCTTCGGCGCTGGCCTGGGCGCTGTATCTGCTGGCCAGCCACCCGCAGGCGCAGGACCGGGTGGCAGCGGAGGCTTTGGCGATGGAGCCGGTGTTCGGCACGGTTGCGGGCCTGCGCTTTACCCGCGATGTGTTCCGCGAGGCGCTGCGGCTGTATCCGCCGGTGCCGATGATGGTGCGCGAGAACTTGCGGCTGGAGGAGTTCCGGGGGCGGCGGGTCCGGCCCGGCGGGCAGGTGGTGATCAGCCCCTGGCATCTGCATCGCCATGACAGGATCTGGGCCAACCCTGACGGGTTTGATCCAGACCGCTGGCAGACCGACGCGGCGCGGGCGAGCGCGCGGGACGGGTATCTGCCGTTTTCCAGCGGGCCGCGGGTCTGCCCGGGTGCGGGGTTTGCGATGCTGGAGGGGGTGCTGTTGCTGGCCCATCTTGTGCGGGCCTTTCGGTTCGAGGCCGTGGTGGAGCGCGAGCCGGTGCCGGTGGCGCATCTGACGGTGCGGGCGAAGGATGGCATCTGGCTGCGGGTCAGCCGCAGGGAGGCGTGATAACACGCGTGTTATGTCTGCTTATCTATTGATTTCAAACGACATTGCTAAAAATGTTAATCTTTTGACAAGACTTTCCGACGCGTGTCGGATCAGCCGATCTCGACCCGGTAGCTTTCGATCACGGTGTTGGCCAAGAGCTTGTCGCACATCGCCCGCACGTCCGCCTCGGCCTTGGCAGCATCGGTGTGGGCAAGGTCAAGCTCGATCACCTTGCCCTGGCGGACGCCGGTCACCCCGGCGAAGCCAAGCGAGCCGAGGGCGTGGCGCACCGCCTCGCCCTGCGGATCGAGGACGCCGGATTTCAGCATGACGGTCACACGGGCTTTCATCGCGGTCTCCGGGCTTAGTTGATCAGCGTCGGCTTTGTCGTATGCGTCACGTTTGACGGCATCACGCCCAGCCGGCGGGCAAGTTCGGTGTAGACGTCCGACATCGGTTCAGGGTCGGGGATAGTGCCGTCGGGGCGTTCGGGCATGCGCATGTCCCACAGGCGGCAGTTGTCGGGGCTGATCTCGTCGGCGACGATCAGGCGCATGTAATCGCCTTCCCAGACGCGGCCCACCTCGATCCGGAAATCGGCGAGGCGGATGCCGACGCCCATCATCACGCCGGACAGAAAATCGTTGACCCGCAAGGCGAGGGCGATGATGTCATCAAGATCCTGCTGGTTGGCCCAGCCGAAGGCGACGATATGTTCCTCGGCCACGAGGGGCGAGTTCAGCTTGTCATCCTTGTAGTAGTATTCGACGATCGGGCGCGGCAGTTGCGTGCCTTCGGGGATGCCCAGACGCGCGGTCATCGGGCCGGAGGAAAAGTTGCGCACGACCACCTCTAGCGGGATGATCTCGGCCATGCGGACCAGTTGTTCGCGCATGTTGATGCGGCGGATGAAATGGGTGGGCACGCCGATCATGTTGAGGCCGGTCATGAAGAATTCCGACAGCCGGTTGTTCAGCACGCCCTTGCCTTCAAGCGCTGCGGGGGCGGCGACGGTGGGGGCAGAATCGTCCTTGAAGTACTGGATCAGGGTTCCAGGTTCGGGGCCTTCGTAGAGGATCTTGGCCTTGCCTTCGTAGACCTTCTTGCGCCGTGCCATGAGCTCTCCGATCAATGGACGGGTGGGGCGGGTTTTCACCCTCCCTCCCTCCGGATGGGCTATAAGGCAAGGGCAGTTCCGTCGCAAGGCAGGACAAGGCCGGGAGCAGGCCGGCGCGGGGCTGGACGGCGATGTTCCGGGGGCCGGAACGCTGCAGGGGCCGCTGGTGGTGATGCGGCCAGTGCCGGGATCGCGCGAAAAGCCTTGGGTCGGCCCGGCGGCGCGGACGGGCGTGCTGAGGCAGGTGACCGATGCGGCGATGGCCACCCGCCATGGGGTGTGGCGGGCCAAGGGGGTTGCAGCGCCGCGCCCAGATGGGCATATGGAGAAAGCATCAGTTTCGGGGACCCGCCATGACCACTTTCGATGACCGCGAGAATGCCTTTGAGAACAAGTTTGCCCATGACAGCGAGATGCAGTTCCGGGCCGAGGCGCGGCGCAACAAGCTGACCGGGCTTTGGGCGGCGGGCCTTCTGGGCAAGACCGGCGACGATGCGGCAGCCTATGCGATGGAAGTGGTCAGTGCCGATTTCGAAGAGGCGGGCATCGAGGATGTGGTGCGCAAGGTGGTCGGCGATCTGGCCGGGAAGGCCAGCGCCGATGAGGTGCGCGCCAAGATGGCCGAGTTCCTGCCGGTGGCCAAGGCGCAGTTGATGACCGAGCTTTGAACCCGGCCGCAGGTTGAATTGACCGCGCGCGCCCCGGTGGCCGCGCGGTTTTCTTTTGCGCAATCCCGATGGTGCTGGCGATTTGGCTGCATTTGCCGGTGAATCTGGCGCTGGCCCTGACGGTGCCGTCGGCAAACTTGCAGCGCCGCACAAGACGACATGACCAATATGAAATTGCCTCGGTCGGTGCGGCGTGGCAGAGGAGGGCTTGGCCTTGGATTTGAGGAGCCCCTGATCATGACCGATGCGCTGACCCGACTGCTCGCCTCGCGCGAATGGCTGATGGCTGATGGGGCGACGGGGACCAATCTGTTCAACATGGGCCTTGAATCCGGCGAGCCACCCGAGTTCTGGAACACCGACAAGCCGGACAATATCCGCACGCTGTACCGGGGCGCGGTGGATGCGGGGTCGGATATCTTTCTGACCAATACCTTCGGCGGCAATGCCAGCCGGTTGAAGCTGCATGGCGCGCAGGGCCGGGTGCGCGAATTGAACCGGGTGGGAGCAGCGCTTGGGCGCGAGATTGCCGATGCGGCGGGGCGGCCGGTGGTGGTGGCGGGATCGGTCGGCCCGACGGGCGAGATTTTCGTGCCGATGGGCACGCTGACACATGATCTGGCGGTAGAGATGTTCCACGAACAGGCGGAGGGGCTGAAAGAGGGCGGCGCGGATGTGCTGTGGATCGAGACGATCAGCGCGCCCGAAGAATACAAGGCAGCGGCAGAGGCGGCGGCGCTGGCCGAAATGCCCTGGTGCGGAACGATGAGTTTCGACACGGCGGGGCGGACGATGATGGGCGTCACCTCGGCCGCGATGGCGGCGATGGTGGAGACGTTGGCAAACCCGCCGATCGCCTTTGGGGCAAACTGCGGGGTGGGCGCGTCGGACCTGATGCGCACGGTGCTGGGCTTTGCCTCCACCGGGACGGAGCGGCCCTTGATTGCGAAGGGCAATGCCGGGATCCCCAAATATCACGACGGCCATATCCACTATGACGGCACGCCGGAACTGATGGCGGAATATGCGGTGCTGGCGCGGGATGCCGGGGTGCGGATCATCGGCGGCTGCTGCGGCACGATGCCGGAGCATCTGCGGGCAATGCGTGCGGCGCTGGAGACCAGGGCCAAGGGCCCGCGCCCGACGCTGGAGGATATCTCGGCGCATCTTGGGGGGTTTTCCAGCGCCTCGGACGGGACGGGGGATACGTCGGGCGATCCAAAGCGGGAGCGGCGCGGGCGGCGGGGGTAACAGCCCTAGCCGCCGGTATGGCTCATGTGGCGGGTCATCTGGCCTTTGACGTGCTGGCGCGAATAGTCGAAATCGTGACCTTTGGGTTTGCGGGCAATGGCGGCGCGGATCGCCTGCTGCAGCGGCACGTCGCCGGGATCGGCGCGCAGGGGGGCGCGGAGATCGGCCATGTCTTCCTGACCAAGGCACATGTAGAGTTCGCCGGTGCAGGTCAGGCGCACGCGGTTGCAGCTTTCGCAGAAATTATGGGTCAGGGGGGTGATGAAACCGATCCTCTGGCCGGTCTCTTCCAGACGAACATAGCGGGCGGGGCCGCCGGTGCGATCCGCAAGGTCGGTGAGGGTAAAGCGCGTCGCCAGCCGGGCGCGCAGGTCCTTCAGCGGCCAGTATTGATCCAGCCTAGTGGCGGTGCCCATGTCATCGCCCATCGGCATCACCTCGATGAAGGTGAGGTCGTGGTCGTTGGCGGCACACCAGTCGGCGAGGGAGAAAAGTTCGTCTTCGTTGAAGCCTTTCAGCGCCACCGCGTTGATTTTCACCCGCAGGCCGGCGGCCTGTGCAGCCGCGATCCCGTCAAGCACCTGCGGCAGGCGGCCCCAGCGGGTGATCCGGGCGAATTTTTCCGGATCAAGCGTGTCGAGCGATACATTGATGCGGCGGACACCTAGTTCGGCTAGCGGTTGGGCGAATTTTGCCAGCTGGCTGCCGTTGGTGGTGAGGGTCAGTTCCTGCAGGGCGCCGGATTCGAGGTGACGGCTCATCGCCTGAAAAAAGGTCAGAATGCCTTTGCGGACAAGGGGTTCGCCGCCGGTGATGCGCAATTTTTGCACGCCCATGCCGATGAAGGTGGTGCAGAGGCGATCAAGTTCCTCAAGGCTGAGGAGATCGGCCTTGGGCAGGAAGGTCATGTGCTCCGACATGCAATAGGTGCAACGGAAATCGCAGCGGTCGGTGACCGAAACGCGCAGATAGCTGATCGCGCGGGCGAAAGGGTCGATGAGCGGCACCATGCCATCAAGGTAGGCCCGCGCGGGGACCCGCACAAGGCCGGAAGCGACAGTTGCAGGCGGCGGGGCGGCGGGCTAAGTTTATGGCATGATGAAACACATTCTTTTTGTCGGCTTGGTGGCGGTGTCCGGTTGCGGTCTGTTGCAGGGCGACAGCGGGCAAAGGGGGTCGGGGTCGATCACCGGGCCCTCGGCGCCGGATCAGGCGGTGGCGATTGCGCCGTCGGTTGCGACCACCACACTGGGCGCGCAGGCGGTCAGCGCTGACGTGCTGGACACGACCACCGCAGAAGAAAAAGCCGCGGCGCTGGCGGCCCCCGCGGCGGGCGGCGAGCGGGCGTTGGGCAAGGTTGTCGTGGCACTGGGACCACCGGCAGAGCAGGGCATCTGGCTGCGCACGGCATTGGTCAGCGAAACGGTGAAGGGGCGGGTGGTGACGGCGGCAGGCACCAGCCTCGCGCTGGAGTTGCGGCCGGGAACCGGCGGGGCGCTGTTGTCGCTGGCGGCGTTTCAGGCGCTGGGGCTGAAGCTGACGGAACTGCCGGAGGTGACGGTCTACGGGCCGTGATCAGGCCGAAAGGTAACGGGCGGCTTCTTTCTGCGCGAAGGGTTTGAGGCGGCTGCCGTTTGCGTCAAGAAAAGCGCGGGCGCGTGGCGCGTCATGCCTGGAAAGGTCGCGCACCCAACCGGCGACGGCGTTCTGGATGAACCAGTCGGGATCAGGGGCAAGCGCTGCGCACCAGCCGAGGATGCGGTCGCGACTGGCCAGATCCTGCGGCTTTGGATGGTTCTGTTTCGTCCAGTGCAGGGTCATTCCCAGCGCGGCGCGGCGCGTCCACATGTGCGGCGAGGTCACCCAGCTTTCCACGGTTTCCAGACGGTCCGGATCAGCGATCACGCGTTTTTGCCCCGCGATGCTGGCGTGATCGGCCAGCGCCCAGGCGTCGAAGCCGGGAACCCAGGATTGGATCAGCGACCAGGCGGCAGCGTCGGGGCGGATGCGGGCCTGGGTCAACAGCCTTGCGGCGGCGAGGCGGGCTTCGTGAATGTCGCTGTCCCACAGGCTGGATGCGAGGGCGATACGGTCGTCGAGCGACAGGGCGGCGCGCCATTGGTCGGTGAGGGCCGCGATATCGGCGGCCGCGATGCCAAGATAGCGGCGCGGGGCCTTGTGGTAGGCCGGCATTTCGGCGGCGCGTGCGGGATTGGCGAGGGTTTGCAGTTGTTCGATGGGGGTCACAGGTTGGCGCCGATCCCGGTGGGCAGGCCGTCAATGGACACGCTGTTGCGGGTGTCCCAGTAGGTGTGCAAACCGTCGGCGCCTTTTTCTTCGGCCCAGGTTTTGAGGACCGGGCGGTCTTCGCGGTAATCCATGAAGGGGACGGCGAAACCGCAGGACGATTGCACGAGGTCGATGCTGACATCGAAGATCTGGCGCGCGCCGGGCTGGTCGGGCAGGTGGGCGCCAAGGGCGGGCCAGTCGGGATCGTTGCGGTGGATGGCGCGGGCGCTGCCATAGGCGCGCAGGATCAGCGGGCGCGTGGTGAAGCTGCACCACATCAGCGTGATCCGGGGATCAACGGCCAGATGGGCGGCGGTTTCATTGCCGGAGCCGGTGAGATTCAGCCACACCAGGCGGGCGGGCGAGAGGATGCGAAGGCTGTCCATCCCCTTGGGCGACAGGTTGACGCGGCTGCCCGGGGCGGCACTGGCCACGAAATAGAGATGCTGTTCGCCGATGAAGGCGATCTGGTCGGGTTGGAGAGAGGGGTAACGCTTGCCCATCGTGGTTCCTGGCCTGGTGGCGGTCGGGTGGGTTGCAGGCGCGTGGCGCGGTGCAGGGTCTGGGGTGCAGTGTCGCATGCGTGGCGCGTTCAGATAGCTGCATTTAGCCAATTTCGTCTGGCGTGGCTATTCGACGGTGACCGATTTGGCGAGGTTGCGGGGTTGGTCGACATCGGTGCCCTTCGCAATCGCGGTGTGATAGGCCAGAAGCTGGGCGGGTACCGCATAAAGGATGGGGGCGAAGACGGGATCGACCTCGGGCATGGTGACGGTTTTCCAGGTGCCTGTACCGGCCTCGGCAATGCCCCTGGCATCCGAGATCAGCAGGACCCGGCCATGGCGGGCCATAACCTCTTGCATGTTGGAGACCGTCTTGTCGAACAGCGCGTCGCGCGGCGCCAGGACGATCACCGGAACGGCGGCGTCGATCAGCGCGATGGGGCCGTGTTTCAGTTCACCTGATGCATAACCTTCGGCGTGGATGTAGCTGATTTCCTTTAGTTTCAGCGCACCTTCCAGGGCAAGGGGGAACATCGCGCCGCGCCCGAGGAACAGGATGTCCTGCGCCCGGGCAAGATCTTTGGCGATGGCGGCGATCTGCGGGGAGAGGGTGAGGGTGTGGCTCATCAGACCGGGGAGGGCGCGCAGAGCCGTGAGGTGGTTTGCCAGCGTTGCGGGGGTAAGGCGGCCCCGGTCGAGGGCAGCTTTCAACGCGAGAAGAGCGAGTGTGGTCAACTGGCAGGTGAAGGCCTTGGTCGAGGCGACGCCAACCTCGATCCCGGCCATGATCGGCAGCGCGAGGTCTGATTCGCGCGCGATCGAAGAGGTGGGGACGTTGACCACCGAGACGATCCTGGCAACCTTGTCTTTCGCATAGCGCAGCGCGGCGAGGGTGTCTGCCGTCTCGCCCGACTGCGAGACGAAAAGCGCCCAGGAGGCGGGCGACAGCGGCGGTTCGCGGTAGCGGAATTCCGAGGCGATGTCGATGTCGGCGGGCAGGCCAGCGATCTGTTCGAACCAGTATTTCGCGACGTGGCAAGCATAGGAGGCGGTGCCGCAGGCGACCAGGGTGATACGGTCGACGCCCGTGAAATCAACGGCGTGCGGCAGGCGGAGGGTTCCTTCCGGCGTGGTGTAGGCTTTCAGCGCGTCGGCGATCACCACCGGTTGTTCGGCGATTTCCTTGGCCATGAAATGCTTGTAGCCGGCCTTTTCGATGCGGGTGCTGTCGATCTGGATGCGGGTTTCCGCACGGTTGGCGAGGCGGTCTTCGGCATCGAAAATCTGCGCTCCGGCGCGGGTGACGACGGCCCAGTCGCCTTCCTCCAGATAGGTGATGCGGTCGGTCATCGGTGCCAGTGCGATGGCGTCACTGCCGACGAACATCTCGCCCAGCCCATGCCCGATGGCGAGGGGGGAGCCTTTGCGGGCGGCGATCATCAGGTCTTCTTCGCCATCAAACAGAAAGCACAGCGCAAAGGCCCCATGCAGCCGTTTGAGGGTGGCGCGGGCGGCATTGACCGGGGTAAGCCCCTGATCCATGTGGAGTTTTGTCAGCAAAGCGACGGTTTCGGTATCCGTCTCGGATTCAAAGGCGAGGCCTGCGGCGATCAGTTCGCCGCGCAGGTCGCGGAAGTTTTCGATGATGCCATTGTGGACGACGGCGACAGGGCCGGCCTGATGCGGATGGGCGTTCAGGACGGTGGCGGCACCGTGGGTGGCCCAGCGGGTGTGGCCGATGCCGGTCTTGCCGGCCAGCGGGTTGTGGACCAGCAGGTCCGACAGGTTGACCAGCTTGCCAACCGCGCGGCGGCGATCAAGCTGGCCATTGTGGACAGTGGCGATCCCGGCGCTGTCGTAGCCGCGATATTCCAGACGTTTGAGAGCCTCTACCAGAAGGGGGGCTGCTTCGTGGTTGCCCAGGACCCCGACAATACCGCACATTTCAATCAGCCTTTTTGCTTGGCGGCCCGTGTGGCCTTTAACTTTTCGAACAATTGGGTGGCAAGACCGGGTTTGATGATCTGCCGGGCACGAGCGATGGCGATCGCCTCGGCCGGCACGTCTTCGGTGATCACCGATCCGCTGGCGGTCAGCGCGCCGTCGCCAATGGTGACCGGGGCCACCAGCATGGTATCCGAGCCGATGAACACGCGTTTGCCGATGCGGGTGCGGTGCTTCATCACGCCGTCGTAATTGCAGGTGACGGTGCCTGCGCCGATGTTGGTAAACTCGCCCACATCCGCATCACCGATATAGGACAGGTGGCCGACCTTGACGCCTTCGTCGAGGATGGCGTTCTTGATTTCGACGAAATTGCCGACATGCACGTCTTCGGCCAGTTCCGCGCCGGGACGCAGCCTTGCGAAGGGGCCGACGACGGCGCCACGGCTGATATGGCAGCCTTCGAGGTGGCAGAAAGCCTTGATTTCCGAGCCGGATTCGACGGTCACGCCAGGGCCGAAGACCACGTTCGGGCCGATGGTGGCATCGCGGCCTATATGGGTATCGAGCGCGAAGAACACGGTTTCGGGCGCGGTAAGGGTGACGCCATTGTCGAGGGCGGCGGCGCGGGCGCGGGTCTGAAAGGCGGCTTCGGCCTGCGCCAGCTGCGCGCGGGTGTTGATGCCGAGGGTCTCTGATTCGTCGCACAGCACCACCCCGGCGGAGAGGCCGCGCCGGTGGGCCAGTTCGACGATATCGGTCAGGTAGTATTCGGCGGCGGCATTGGCATTTCCGACATCGGCGATGAGAGAGAACAGGGTCTTAGCGTCGGCGCAGATCACGCCGGAGTTGCAGAGGGTGATCGCGCGTTCCGCTACAGTTGCGTCCTTCCATTCGGTGATTTTCAGCAGGCTGTCGCCGCTGGTGATCAGGCGGCCATAGCGCCCCGGGTCGGCGGCATGAAAGCCGAGGACGACCACAGAATGGCGTTGGCGGGCGTCCAGCATGGCGCGAAGCGTCTCTTCGCGGATGAAGGGGGTGTCGGCATAGATCACGATCGCCTCGCCCGGCGCGTCGGCCATGAGGGGGGCTGCCTGCGCCACGGCATGGGCGGTGCCAAGTTGCGGGTCCTGCCGCACGGCATCCACGGCTGCGTCAAAGCCAAGTGCTGCATCGGTGACGGCCGCCGACCCGTGGCCGGTGACCACGACGATGCGCGCAGGCTCAAGGCTGCGGGCGGTGGTCAGCGCATGGTGCAGAAGCGGCGCGCCGGCAAGCGGGTGCAGCACCTTGGGCAGGTTGGAGTTCATCCGCGTGCCCTGACCGGCTGCCAGCACGATGACTGAAACCTGCATTCTGCCCCTTTCCTTATCGTGGCCCCCGTTCTACCGCCATGGCGCGGGGAGGCAAGGGGGCCAAACCTGACACGACATTACAGGATTGCCGCAATGCGTTGTGTTGTCTTCGATCTGGACGGAACCCTGGCCGACACCTCGGCCGATCTTTTGGCGGCGGCGAATGCCTGTCTGCCGGGGGGGGACGTGCTGGGGCCGCAGGATGCGCTGACGGCGTTTCACGGCGGGCGGGCGATGCTGCGGCTGGGATATGAGCGGCTGGGGCGGGCGTGGACGGAGGCGGATGTCGATGCGGGCTATCCGCTGCTGCTGGCGGCATACCGCGCGGCAATAGCGGTGCATACGCGGCTGTATCCCGGCGCGATGGAGGCGGTGGAGGCGTTGAAATCGGCAGGTTTCGCGGTGTCGATCTGTACCAACAAGCCCGCCGCGCTGGCGGAAGACCTGTTGCGGCGGCTTGGCGTGCGCGATGCCTTTGGCGCGATGATCGGCGCCGATACGCTGGCCACGCGCAAGCCCGACGCGGCGCCCTACGTGGCGGCGGTGACGCAGGCCGGCGGCATGGTGGCGCGGTCGATGCTGGTCGGCGATACGGAAACCGACCGCAACACCGGGCTGGCCGTGGGCGTACCGGTGGCGCTGGTCACCTTTGGCCCGGAGGGCGCGGGGGTGGCGCGGTTTCAGCCCGAGGCGCTGCTGCACCGGTTTCAGGATCTGCCTGACCTCGCGCAGCGACTGGTGAGTTAGGTGCGCGGCGGTGGCAATGCCGCGCGCCGGGACCGGTCCGCGTGCGATCAGCCCCGCCGTGGGTGGTTTGACAGGGATCGGCCGTCTGCCTAGGGTCGCGGCGATGTCTGATAGTGCTGCCATTCCCGTGTCGCGCCATGCGGTGACCTTTGTGCTGATCACCGTGTTTCTGGACATGGTGGGCTTTGGGCTGATCATGCCGGTGCTGCCCGCGCTGATCACCGATGTGGGGGGCATGACGCTGGCGGATGCGGCCTTTATCGGCGGGTGGATGTTCGCGGCCTTCTCGATCGGGCAATTTGCGTTCAGCCCGCTGATGGGCAACCTCAGCGACCGGTTCGGGCGCAGGCCGCTGTTGTTGCTGGCGATTTTCGGGCTGGGGCTGGATTATCTGTTTTCGGCGCTGGCCCCGTCGATATTCTGGCTGTTCGTCGGGCGGGTGATCGCGGGCATCTGCGGATCATCTTATGTGATCGCCAATGCCTATATCGCCGATGTGACCGCCCCGCAGGATCGGGCGCGCGCCTTCGGGATGGTTGGCGCGGCGTTTGGCGTGGGGTTCGTGTTGGGCCCCGCCATCGGTGGGGTGCTGGGCGAGTTCGGGCCGCGCGTGCCGTTCTATGCGGCGGCGGCGATTTCCGCGCTGAACCTGATCTATGGCTGGGTGGTGCTGCCCGAGACCTTGCCGCCCGAAAAGCGCCGGGCGTTCGAATGGCGGCGGTCAAACCCTTTCGGCGCGCTGAAGGTTTTCCGCCGCTATCACGGCGTGCTGCCGCTGTGTGCCGTGCTTTTTGTGTATTTCGCGGCGTCGGCGGTGTATCCGGCGATCTGGCCGTTCTGGGGGATGGCAAAGTTCGGCTGGTCAGAGGCGGTGGTGGGGCTGACGCTGGCCGCGTTCGGCATCGTCACGGCGGTGTTTCAGGGGCTGGTCACCGGTGCGGTGGTGGTGCGGTTCGGCGAATGGCGGGTGTGCCTGTTCGGGCTGGTGACGGCGGTGGTGGTGGCGGCGGGCTATGGGCTGGCGGGGTCGCTGGCGGCGGTGCTGGTCTTGCTGGTCATGCACGGGCCGGAGGGGTTCGTGCATCCGATGTTGGTGGCGATGATGTCGAAAGCCGTGCCGGAGGATGCCCAGGGCGAGTTGCAGGGGGGCATTTCGGCGGTGATGAATATCGCGATGCTGATCGGGACGGTGGCGTTCAGTCAGGTCTTCGGCTTTTTTCTGCAGGCCGGCGCGCCGGTGCAGTCGCCTGACATTGCGTATTTTCTGGCCTCGGCGGCGTTGCTGTGCACGCTGGTGCTGTTCATTTTTGTCGGGCGCAGGGCGGTGGGGCAGTGATGGAACGGTTTGACGGCAGTTTCACGCAACAAGAGCCGATTCCCGAAGCCGGGATTGCGGCGGCGCTGGCGGTGCTGCGGCACGGGCGGCTGCACCGGTACAACACGGCTGCGGGCGAGGTGGCCGAAGCGGCGCTGCTGGAAGAGGAGTTCGCGGCATTCACAGGCGCGCGGTATTGTCTGGCGATTGCATCGGGCGGGGCGGCGATGGCGACGGCCCTGCGCGCGCTGCAGGTCAAGGCCGGGGATGCGGTGTTGTCAAACGCCTTTACGCTGGCCCCGGTGCCGGGGGCGATCGCCAGCCTGGGCGCGCGGCCGGTGTTCGTGGAGGTGACGGAGGATCTGACGCTGGATCTGGCGCATCTGGAGGTGCAGGCCAAGGCGTCGGGGGCGACGGTGCTGCTGCTCAGCCACATGCGCGGCCATGTCGGCGACATGGATGCGCTGATGGCGCTGTGCGGGCGGCTGGGCCTGCGGGTGGTGGAGGATTGCGCGCATACCATGGGGGCCAGTTGGCGCGGCGTGGCGTCGGGGCGGCATGGGGCGGTGGGGTGCTATTCGACGCAGACCTACAAGCACATGAATTCCGGCGAGGGCGGGTTTCTGGTGACGGACGATGCCGATCTCGCGGCGCGGGCGGTGCTGTTGTCGGGGTCTTACATGCTGTACGCGCGGCACCGGGCGGCACCGGGGCCGGAGGTGTTTGAGGGGCTGCGGCTGGATGTGCCGAACATCTCCAGCCGGATGGACAATCTGCGCGCGGCGGTGTTGCGGCCGCAGATTGCACTGCTGGCAGAACGGCGGGCGCGGTGGCGCGCCTTGTATCAGGCGATGGAGGCGGGGCTGGACGCGACGCCCGGCCTGCGGCTGATCGCGCGGCCGGCGTGGGAGGATTACATGGGATCGTCGTTCCAGTTCCTGTTGCCGGGGTGGGAGGCTGCCCGGGTGGCCGGGTTCGTTTCAGGCGCGGCGGCGCGGGGGGTGGAGCTGAAATGGTTTGGTGCGCCCGACCCGGTTGCCTTTACCAGCCGCTATGCACATTGGCGCTATGCCAGCCCCGAACCCCTGCCGCAGACCGACCGGGTGCTGGCCGGGCTGATCGACATGCGGCTGCCGTTGACCTTTACCGCCGAAGACGTGGCGCTGATCGCCCGCATCATCCGGGCCGAGGTGCTGTCGGCGGCGCAGGCCGAGGTCGGACAGGCGGCGGCGCTGCCGCTGGCCGATTGAGGCGGGGGAGGGGGTGGCGGCGGGGCCGGGCAAGTGGTGACAAAACCGCGGCAAACCAGTTGTCGCCCGGCCATATGCCGCAGGCGTCACGGAGCATTTTCCGCCCCGCCTTCGGTTGACCCTGTGCAGCGGGCGGGGTAAACGGGCGGGTGACATCAAGCGGGCCGCGACCTGTCTGCAACCCGCGTCTCGCCAGCATCAAGGAGCCCCTCGTGGACCAGCTTCTCCGAGAGTATCTTCCCATCGTCGTTCTTCTGGCCATTGCCGTGGGTCTGGGCCTTGTCCTGATCCTTGCGGCGGCGGTGCTGGCGGTGCGAAATCCCGACCCGGAAAAGGTTTCCGCCTACGAATGCGGCTTCAACGCGTTTGACGATGCGCGGATGAAGTTCGACGTGCGGTTCTACCTCGTGTCGATCCTGTTCATCATCTTTGACCTTGAGGTGGCGTTCCTGTTTCCCTGGGCGGTGGCGTTCGGCGAGATAAGCATGGCAGCGTTCTGGTCGATGATGGTGTTTCTGGCAGTGCTGACCATCGGCTTTGCCTATGAATGGAAGAAGGGGGCGCTGGAATGGGAATAGTGCGATCCCTGGCCCCCGCTTTGGCCTGACCCAAGGCTACCGGCAAGGGCAATGTTCAGCCCCGGCAGTGTCGAAAATGCCAGCCTGTCGTGGATAGCGAATGGCGGGCTGCGCAGCATTCCAAACGGAGTTGCAGCCCGCCGGTCTTCCGTCCGGTCTTTTACATCGCGGCTTTCGCTGCGTCCATAACGGTACCGTCCGGCATCGCTTTGCAAGCCTCCATCAACTTCGTCATCGACGCTTCTGCCGCGGTGGTTGCAGCAGTTTTGTCTTCTTCGCTCATGGCCGCCATCGCAGTTTCCATTTCGGCCATCTTCGCGGTTTTTTCTTCGGGGGTCATCGCCATGGCGGCAGTCTGCTCTTCGGGCGTCATGGCCATGATCGTATCGATTTGCATGGTGGCGGACATCATTCCGGTGCTGTCCATCTTGGTGTAATCGGCGCAGGTCATCGTCATGGGATCAGCCATGTGGGATTCTGCAAAGACCGGTGCCATGGAAGCCGCGAGAGCCCCGCTGGCAGCGATCATCTTGATGAGAGTGTTCATGTCAGATCTTTCTCGTTAACGCCGCACAGCGCGGCACAGATCAATGCTTCGGCAGTCACGTCGTTCCATCGGCAGATGAGGTGTCGGCAAAACCTCGCCGGCCAGCCTCAGACGCTTCCGATCCCGATCCGATCGCAGTCGGATCAGGTGCTGCGGAATGGCGGTTCCATGCGGCAATTGCGACGCACCCTTTGGTTGACCCTGTCGGGGGCGAGGGGTATTGAGCGTTAGGCTGCATATGCCGCTGCTGACTGTGCAGGTCGAACGGGAAAAGGAAACGGCGCTTCGGTCCATCTTGTGCCGAACGTTCAGGGTTCTGGATCATGAGTCTGTACCGCTCTGCGTAGAGTTTGGCTTTGTATGCCGGTGATAAAAAAGGGGTTGCTGGAATGGGAGTGACGGGTCGAACCACGCCGGTCGATGGCACCTCGGGCGGTATGCAGACAACCGGCATGCCCGGCGGCCAGCCCGGCGGAATGCAGACCGGGCTGAACAGGGTTGGGGCGGACGACGACGTTGCGGTTCAGGGGCTGAACCGGGAATTGCAGGACAAGGGGTTTTTGCTGACCTCGACCGAAGATATCATCAACTGGGCGCGCATCGGCAGCCTGCACTGGATGACCTTCGGCCTCGCCTGCTGCGCGGTGGAGATGATGCATACGTCCATGCCGCGCTATGATCTGGAACGCTTTGGCACTGCGCCACGCGCCAGCCCGCGCCAGTCGGATCTGATGATCGTGGCGGGGACGCTGACCAACAAGATGGCCCCGGCACTGCGCAAGGTTTACGATCAGATGCCGGAGCCGCGTTACGTGATCTCGATGGGGTCCTGCGCCAACGGCGGGGGGTACTATCACTATTCCTACAGCGTGGTGCGTGGCTGCGACCGGATCGTGCCGGTGGATATCTATGTGCCCGGCTGCCCGCCCACCGCCGAGGCGCTGTTGTACGGCATCCTGCAGTTGCAGCGGAAAATCCGCCGCACCGGCACCATTACCCGTTGAGGAGCGCGCATGTCTGAAGCCCTGACCGAACTGGGAGCGATCATCGCGCTGAAGCGGCCCGATGCGGTGCTGGACAGCCGTGTGACGCAAGCCGAATTGACGCTGACCGTGGCGCTGCAATACCTGGCGGGGCTGGTGGAGTTTCTGCGCGACGATGCGTCGTGCCGGTTCACCTCGCTGGTGGATATCACCGCGATCGACCACCCCGAACGGGCGGCGCGGTTCGATGTGGTCTATCACTTTCTGTCGATGTACCAGAACCACCGCATCCGCCTGAAGGTCGCGGTGCGGGCCGAGGATATGGTGCCGTCGATCCACACCTTGCACCCCTCGGCCAACTGGTTCGAGCGTGAGGTGTTCGACATGTTCGGCATCCTGTTTTCCGGCCATCCCGACCTGCGGCGCATCCTGACCGACTACGGTTTTCGCGGGCATCCCTTGCGCAAGGACTTTCCGACCACCGGCTACACCGAAGTGCGCTATGACGAGGCGCAGAAGCGGGTGGTCTACGAACCGGTGAGCCTGGTGCAGGAATACCGGCAGTTCGATTTCATGAGCCCGTGGGAGGGGGCCGACTATATCCTTCCCGGTGACGACAAGGCCCGTGCCGGCGCGCCGGGAGAGGTGAAATCATGATGGACGGCGATATCCGGGTGAACAGCTACGACGACGGATCGGCAGACTTCGAGACGGGCGAGCAGCGCATCCGCAATTTCAACATCAACTTCGGCCCGCAGCATCCGGCGGCGCACGGCGTGCTGCGGCTGGTGCTGGAACTGGACGGCGAGATCGTCGAACGCTGCGATCCGCATATCGGCCTGTTGCACCGTGGCACCGAAAAGCTGATGGAGAGCCGGACCTATCTGCAGAACCTGCCCTATTTCGACCGGCTGGATTATGTGGCGCCGATGAATCAGGAACATGCCTGGTGTCTGGCCATCGAACGGCTGACCGGCGTTGAAGTGCCGCGCCGTGCCAGCCTGATCCGGGTCTTGTATTCCGAGATCGGCCGCGTCCTCAGCCATCTGCTGAACGTCACCACGCAGGCGATGGACGTGGGCGCGCTGACGCCGCCCTTGTGGGGGTTCGAGGAACGCGAAAAGCTGATGGTGTTTTACGAGCGGGCCAGCGGCGCGCGGCTGCATGCGGCGTATTTCCGGCCCGGTGGCGTGCATGTCGACCTGCCGGACGCGCTGGTCGCGGATATCGACCAGTGGGCGGTGGAATTCCCGCGTGTGCTGGATGATATCGACGGGCTTTTGACTGAAAACCGCATCTTCAAGCAGCGCAACGTCGATATCGGCGTGGTGAGCGAGAAGGATATCCAGGACTGGGGCTTTTCCGGCCTGATGGTGCGCGGCTCCGGCCTGGCCTGGGATTTGCGCCGGGCGCAACCCTATGAATGCTATGACGAGTTCGATTTCAAGATCCCGGTCGGCACCAATGGCGACTGCTTTGACCGCTATCTGTGCCGGATGCAGGAAATGCGCGAATCGACCAGCATCATCCGCCAGGTCTGCGCCAGGCTGCGGGTGGAAAAGGGTGACGTTCTGGCGCGCGGCAAGATCACCCCGCCGACCCGGGGCGAGATGAAAACCTCGATGGAGGCGCTGATCCATCACTTCAAGCTCTATACCGAAGGCTTCCACGTGCCTGCGGGCGAGGTCTATGCCTGTGTCGAGGCGCCGAAGGGCGAGTTCGGGGTATATCTGGTGGCGGATGGCACCAACAAACCCTACCGCGCCAAGATCCGCGCGCCGGGGTTCCTGCACCTGCAGGCGATGGATTACATCTGCAAGGGGCACCAGCTGGCGGATGTGTCGGCGATCATCGGGACGATGGACGTGGTGTTCGGGGAGATTGATCGGTAGTGGGCGGCGCTGCCCCCGGCATGGGGTATCTTCTGGTTCTGTTGTTCGTTCCAATGGTCGGAGCGACTATTTTCACGTTATGGCTAAATCGAGATAGGCCAGACCGAGATTCTAGTGCCGTTGTGGGCTG
The DNA here is from genome assembly GCA_043727195.1 of Paracoccaceae bacterium. GTDB lineage: Bacteria > Pseudomonadota > Alphaproteobacteria > Rhodobacterales > Rhodobacteraceae > JAUYQR01. The sequence continues at coordinate 21,096 of JAYSYZ010000024.1, read as the reverse complement.
TCTAGTTTTCGCAGGGAGCTACGGGTTCTTGTTTGTTGGGCTGATGGTTCTGCCTCTTCTTTGGTTGAACTGATAGGATTGAGAAAGAGACTACGATGAAGAAAAAAATCGCGACTGGGGTCAACTAAATGCTCCGCCGTCTGCATCCCCACCAACCTGCCTCTTTCGCGTTCACCCCGGCCAACCTTGCCTGGGCCAAAGGGCAGATTTCCAAGTACCCCGAAGGACGGCAGGCATCGGCGATCATCCCGCTGCTGTGGCGGGCGCAGGAGCAGGAGGGGTGGCTGTCGCGGCCTGCCATCGAGCATGTGTCGGCGATGCTGGGGATGGCCTATATCCGGGGGTTGGAGGTCGCGACCTTCTACTTCATGTTCCAGTTGCAGCCGGTGGGCTCGGTCGCGCATATCCAGATTTGCGGCACCACGTCCTGCATGATCTGCGGGGCGGAGGACCTTGTGGCCGTCTGCAGGGAGATGATTGCGAAGCAACCGCATACCCTGTCGGCGGATGGCAAGTTCTCATGGGAAGAGGTCGAGTGTCTGGGGGCCTGCGCCAATGCGCCGATGGCGCAGATCGGCAAGGATTATTATGAGGACCTGACGCCGGAGGGCCTGCGCGCGCTGATCGGGCGGTTCACGCTGGGGCAGGTGCCGTTGCCGGGATCGCAGACCGGGCGTTATGCGGCGGAACCTTCGGGGGGGCTGACATCGCTGACGGAAATCGACAGCGGGCAGCGGCAGTACAACGCCAGTGTGCAGTTGGCGGCAGACCTGAAGGATACGGTGAAACGGATCGACGGCAGCGAAGTGGCGCTGCTGACGCCGTGGCTGGGCAAGGTGGCGGCGGTGCAGCCTGCCACGGGCCTGCCGGTGGAACCGACGCCGGGCAAGGGCAAACCTGCCGACGCGACGGGATCGACGGTGCAGGAAGCCCCGGCGCAGTCGAAGGGCAAACCGGTCAGCGATGGCGACGCGCCGGAGGCCACGCCGCTGGCCACGCCCGAGGCAAAGGCCCCGGCCCCAACACCGGTGCAAACACCGGCAGCGCCGGTTGCGGTTGCGGCGCGGCCCGCTGCCCTGCAGGCCGCGCGCGGCGGCCGGGCGGACGATCTGAAGCTGATCCATGGCATCGGCCCCAAGCTGGAGGCGATGTGCCACGCGCTGGGCTTTTACCACTTTGACCAGATCGCGGGCTGGACGGTGGCAGAGACCGCCTGGGTCGACGACAATCTGCAAGGCTTCAGGGGCCGCGTGACCCGCGACAAATGGGTGGCGCAGGCAAAGGTGCTGGCGGCGGGAGGGACAGCCGCCGAGGCTGAGGCGATTGCCAGGGCTGAGGTGATTGCCAAGGCGTGACGCAGGAGCGAAGAGGTCCCGGTCAACCGGGCCGCAGCAACGGGAGTGACATGGGAATGCACAAGGCAGAGAATACGAACGCCCCGTCGCTGGGCGGCTGGATCCTCGGCGGTGTCGCGGGGCTGGTGGCATTCGGCGTGCTGGTGGTCATCGGCAGGTTCGACCTGTTCCCGGCGGCTGCAACCGGTGCTGCGGTGGCGCTGGTGGTCGGGCTGATCCTCGGGATGCCCGGGGGTGGGACCAAGCGGTCGGCGCTTGGCGGCGATGTGTCGGTCAAGGCCGAGGCGACGCCTGCCCCGATGCCGCAGACCGCCCCCGCCCCGTCGCCAGCCACGGTGCAGCCGGCGGCCATGATGGCGACACCGGCGGCGGAAGTGGTGGCCGCACCGAAACCGGCAAAGCCGCCGGCCGCAAGCCCCGCCTTGAAGGCCGCTGCCAAGGCACCGCCCAAGCCCAGGGCCGCAAAGGCCAGGGTGGAGGGGCCGGAGCGGCTTGCAGCACCCCGCAAGGGTGGGGCGGACGATCTGAAGACCATCGAAGGCATCGGTCCCGCGATGGAAAAGCTGCTGAACAGCCTGGGATTTTACCACTTTGACCAGATCGCCGGGTGGTCGGATGCGGATGTGGCCTGGGTCGACGCCAACATGAAAACCTTCAAGGGCCGCATCCTGCGCGACAGGTGGGTTGCGCAGGCGAAGATCATTGTCGCCGAAGGGGTTGCGGCGTTCCGGGACCGCGCCAAGACCAACAATTACTAAAGGACCGCCATGCCGCACCCCGACCCTGTCGACATCAAGCGGGCAGCGCAGACCCGCCTTGTAGCCTTTGTCATCGCGGGGACGATGCTGTTGTGGATGGGGGCGCAATGGCTGGGCGGGGCGATGGGCTGGGAGGCGCGCTATGTCTTTCTGTTCGACCTTGCCGCGATGGCCGGGTTCGTCTGGGCGCTGGTCGTGACATATCAGATCTGGCGCGGACGCCAGAGGTAGGAAGGCTAAAGATGCTGAAGGATCAGGACCGCATTTTCACCAACCTCTACGGGATGCATGACCGCAGCCTGAAGGGCGCGATGACGCGCGGGCATTGGGATGGCACGGCTGAGATCATCCAGCGCGGCCGCGACACCATCATCGAGCAGGTCAAGGCTTCGGGGTTGCGCGGGCGCGGCGGGGCGGGTTTCCCCACCGGCCTCAAATGGTCGTTCATGCCAAAGCAGTCGGACGGGCGGCCCAGCTATCTGGTGATCAACGCCGACGAATCCGAGCCCGGCACCTGCAAGGACCGCGAAATCATGCGGCACGATCCGCATACGCTGATCGAAGGGGCGCTGATCGCGGCTTTCGCGATGGGGGCGAATGCCTGCTACATCTACATCCGTGGCGAATATATCCGCGAGCGTGAGGTGCTGCAGACCGCGCTTGACGAATGCTATGACGCGGGGCTCCTGGGCAAGAACGCGGCGAGGTCGGGCTGGGATTTCGATTGCTACCTGCACCACGGGGCGGGGGCGTATATCTGCGGCGAGGAGACGGCCCTGCTGGAAAGCCTTGAGGGCAAGAAGGGCATGCCGCGGATGAAGCCGCCGTTCCCGGCGGGATCGGGGCTGTACGGCTGCCCGACCACGGTGAACAATGTGGAATCGATTGCCGTTGTGCCGACGATCCTGCGGCGCGGCCCGGAATGGTTCGCGGGTTTCGGTCGCCCGAACAATACCGGGACCAAGCTGTTCGGCATCTCGGGCCATGTGATGCAGCCCTGCGTCGTCGAAGAGGCGATGTCGATCCCGCTGAAGGAATTGCTGGAGCGGCATTGCGGCGGCGTGCGGGGCGGCTGGAAGAACATCAAGGCGGTGATCCCCGGCGGGTCTTCGGTGCCGCTGTTGACGCAGGCGCAGTGCGACGATGCGATCATGGATTTCGACTGGCTGCGCGAACAGCGGTCGGGTCTGGGGACGGCGGCGGTGATCGTGATGGATCAGTCGACGGATGTGATCAAGGCGATCTGGCGGCTGTCGAAGTTCTACAAGCACGAATCCTGCGGCCAGTGCACGCCCTGCCGCGAAGGCACCGGCTGGATGATGCGGGTGATGGACCGTCTGGTGCGCGGCGAGGCCGAGGTGGAAGAAATCGACATGCTGATCAGCGTGACCAAGCAGGTCGAGGGGCATACGATCTGCGCGCTTGGCGATGCGGCGGCCTGGCCCATTCAGGGACTGGTGCGGGCGTTCCGCGAAGAGATCGAGGACCGGATCAAGGCGAAAATGTCGGGGCGCATGGGCGCCATGGCGGCGGAGTGATGCGGATGGCGGCTGCCCTTTCCCTGACGCTTGCAACGGCTTGTGTGCCGGTGGCCCCGAAGGCCACGGTTTCTGTGCCGGTGCGGGTTACGAATGGGGATCAGCCCTTTCAGATGTGGGAAGGCGCTGCGGCGCGAAAGCTGGCCGATGCGCAATGTGGGCCGCGCGGCGTGCGCGCGTCGATCTATGACCGGTTCGAGGCCGGGGTTTGGGTCTATCCGGGGGGCTGCGCATGACAACTGCCGTCACCATCGGTAACAAACCGCTGATCGGGGCGCTTTGTCATGGCATATCAACGCGGTTCGCCCCCATCTCTGTGGCAGTTTCAGCCAAGGAGGCCTTCATGAAACGCTTTATCCTGACCGTTGCAGCCCTTGTTGTCGCCGCACCCGCCTTTGCGCTGGTGCCGATCAACGAGGAGCCGGTGATCAACGACACCCTGCTGCAAGGTTTCATCGGCGACGCCATCGACGACAACTGCCCGACGATCGAGGCGCGCAAGCTGCGGGCGCTTGGTGAATTGAACAAGCTGCGTGATTACGCGCTGAAACAGGGTTACACCTCGGCGCAGGTTCGCGAATTCGTTACCTCGAAAGAGGAAAAGCAGCGTGGCAAGGCCATGGCGGCGGAAATCCTGAAGGAGCGCGGCGCGGAGCCGGGCAACCCGGAGGCCTATTGCAAGATCGGTGAAGAAGAAATCGCCAAGGAAAGCCTGGTCGGCTATCTGTTGAGGTCGACGAAATGAACCAGCCGTCCGGCATGCATCTGGCCGAGTTGAACGTGGGGCGCCTGTTGGCCCCCACGGACGACCCGCGCGTGGCGGAGTTCATGACAGCGCTTGACCGGGTGAACGGTCTGGGCAAGCGGATGCCAGGATTCGTGTGGATGATGGAGGGCTCGGGTGAACCGGGCACTGGCAACACCGAAGCGAAAATTGACGGCGATGCACAGTACGTCTCGAACCTGACGGTCTGGGAAAATGTCGCGATGCTGGAGGCTTTCGTCTGGAACACCGTCCACCGCACGTTCTATGAGCGGCGGCAGGAGTGGTTTGAGGTGCTGGGTGCCATGCATTTCGTCATGTGGTGGGTACCTGCGGGGCATAAGCCGACACTGGACGAGGCGCTGGCGCGGCTGGAGCATCTGCGGGTTCAGGGCGACAGTGACCATGCGTTCGGCTGGAAGTATTTGAAAGAAGCGCAGCTGTGGAAAAGCCACGGCTGCACGCAAGTGGCGGCGGAGTAGGCGGCATGACCAACCTCAAGAAAATCAGCATCGACGGGATCGAGGTCGAGGTCGATGGCGCGATGACGATCATTCAGGCGGCGGAGGTGGCGGGGGTGGAAATCCCGCGGTTCTGCTATCACGAGCGGCTGACGATTGCCGGGAACTGCCGGATGTGTCTGGTCGAGGTGGTGGGCGGCCCGCCAAAGCCGGCGGCCAGCTGTGCGATGCAGGTCAAGGATCTGCGGCCCGGCCCGAACGGCGAGACCCCCTTGGTCAAGACCCGCAGCCCGATGGTCAAGAAAGCGCGCGAGGGGGTGATGGAGTTTCTGCTGATCAACCACCCGCTGGATTGCCCGATCTGCGATCAGGCTGGCGAATGCGATCTGCAGGATCAGGCGATGGCTTACGGTGTCGATTTCAGCCGTTTCCGCGAGGCGAAGCGGGCGAATGACGACCTGAACCTAGGCCCCTTGGTCGAGACGCACATGACGCGCTGCATATCCTGCACCCGCTGCGTGCGGTTCACCTCGGAGGTAGCCGGGATCACCCAGATGGGCCAGACCGGCCGGGGCGAAGACAGCGAGATTACCAGCTATCTGAACATGACGCTGGACAGTAACCTGCAGGGCAACATCATCGATTTGTGCCCGGTCGGGGCTTTGACCTCCAAACCCTACGCCTTTACCGCGCGGCCGTGGGAGCTGACCAAGACCGAGACCGTGGATGTGATGGATGCGCTTGGCAGCAACATCCGGGTGGATACCAAGGGCCGCGAAGTGATGCGGATCCTGCCGCGCAACCATGACGGCGTGAACGAGGAATGGATCAGCGACAAGACCCGGTTCGTCTGGGACGGCCTGCGCCGCCAGCGGCTGGACACGCCCTATATCCGCGAGAACGGACGGTTGCGGAAGGCTGGGTGGGGCGAGGCACTGGCAGCGGCGGCGGCGGCAATGAAGGGCCGCAGGGTGGCGGCATTGGTCGGTGATCTGGTGCCGGTAGAGGCTGCATTCAGCCTGAAGACGATGATCGAAGGCTTGGGCGGGCATGTGGAATGCCGGACCGACGGGGCGAAGCTGCCGGTGGGCAACCGCGCCGGCTATGTAGGCACCGCGACGATCGAGGATATCGACGGCGCAAGGATGATCCAGCTGATCGGGACCAACCCGCGCGTCGAGGCGCCGGTGCTGAATGCGCGGCTGCGCAAGGCGTGGATCAACGGCGCTGTCATCGGGCTGGTGGGCGAGGCGGTCGATCTGACCTATGATTACGCGCATATCGGCACCGACCGCGCGGCGCTGGAAAAGCTGTCGTCGCAGGTGATTTCGGACGAGACGAAGGCCAGGCCGACACTGGTGATCGTGGGGCAGGGGGCGATCACCGAAGCCGATGGCGCGGCGGTGCTGGCGCATGCGATGCGGCTGGCGGAAAACTCCAACTCCAAACTGCTGATCCTGCACACGGCGGCGAGCCGTGTGGGCGCGATGGATGTGGGGGCGGTCACCGAGGGCGGTCTGGCGGTGGCGACCGACGGGGCAGAGGTGATCTTCAACCTTGGTGCTGACGAGGTGGAAATCGCGAAAGGCCCGGTCGTGATCTATCAAGGCAGCCACGGCGACCGGGGGGCGGCGCGGGCCGACATCATTCTGCCGGGTGCGGCCTACACCGAGGAAAACGGGCTGTTCGTGAATACCGAAGGCCGGCCGCAACTGACCTTCCGCGCCGGTTTTGCGCCCGGCGAGGCGAAGGAGAACTGGGCGATCCTGCGGGCCTTGTCGGCGGAACTGGCAGCGACATTGCCGTGGGACAGTCTGGCCGCCTTGCGTCAGGCGCTGGTGGCGGCGCATCCGCATCTGGGCCGGGTCGATCAGGTGCCGCAGAACGCCTGGGCCGCGCTGCCGATGGCGCCGCTTGGCAAGGCCGATTTCCGCAATGTGATCAAGGATTTCTACCTGACCAACCCGATTGCCCGCGCCTCGACCGTGATGGCGGAACTGTCGGCGCTGGCCAAGGCCCGGACGACCACCGCGATGGCGGCGGAGTAGGCCTTGATCCACCCCCTGACCCTTGCGGCCGCGCTGACCACCGCGACGGCGGCGCTGGGGGGTTGCACGCAATCGGCGGAGGTGACAGAGAAACGCGACCGCATCGGCTATCTGGGGATCCAGACGATCGTGCTGGATGACGATCTGGTCAGTTTCGGCGTGGCCCTGCAGGGTGCGCGGGACAAGGCGGATGTGGAGGCTTATGGCCGCTGTGCGGCGGCGCAATATGCGCTGGATCAGGGTTACGGGTTTGCAAGACAAGTGCGCACCATCGTAAAGCAGAACGGGCGGAACTGGTTCGGGGATGCGGTCTATCTGATATCCGCAACACAGCCCGAAGGGCTGCGGACGGTGGATGCAGAGGCGGCGGTGGCGGCATGCGGCAAGCTTGGGATACCGACGGTTTGAGGTGAGGGGCTGAGATGGCGGATTTTCTTTCCACGGGGTTCGGAACGGCGCTGCTGATCGCGGCACAAAGCCTTCTGATCGTGGCATTCGTGATGATCAGCCTGCTGTTCCTGGTCTATGGCGACCGCAAGATCTGGGCGGCGGTGCAGATGCGGCGCGGCCCGAACGTGGTGGGGCCGTTCGGGTTGCTGCAATCGGTGGCGGATGCGCTGAAATATGTGGTCAAGGAAATCATCGTCCCAGCCGGTGCCGACCGGCCGGTGTTCTTTCTGGCACCGCTGCTGAGTTTCGTGCTGGCGATCCTGGCCTGGGCGGTGATCCCGTTTGATGACGGCTGGGTGCTGGCCAATATCAACGTGGCGATCCTGTTCGTTTTTGCGGTGTCCAGCCTTGAGGTTTACGGCGTGATCATGGGCGGCTGGGCGTCGAACTCCAAATACCCGTTCCTCGGGTCTCTGCGGTCTGCCGCGCAGATGATTTCGTATGAGGTGTCGCTGGGGCTGATCATCATCGGGGTGATCATCTCGACCGGGGGGATGAACTTTTCCTCCATCGTGGCCGCGCAGGATGGTGATTACGGGCTGTTCAACTGGTACTGGCTGCCGCATTTCCCGATGGTGTTTCTGTTCTTCATCAGCGCTTTGGCCGAAACCAACCGCCCGCCCTTCGACCTGCCGGAAGCGGAATCTGAACTCGTCGCCGGCTTCATGGTGGAATATTCCTCCACCCCCTACCTTCTGTTCATGGCGGGCGAATACATCGCCATTTTCCTCATGTGCGCGCTCATGAGCCTTTTGTTCTTCGGCGGCTGGCTAAGCCCGATCCCCGGGCTCGCGGACGGGTGGTGGTGGATGGTGGCCAAGATGTGGCTGTTCTTCTTCATGTTCGCGATGGTCAAGGCCATCGTGCCGCGTTACCGCTATGATCAATTGATGCGGATTGGCTGGAAAGTGTTCCTGCCGATGTCGCTGGGCTGGGTGGTGCTGGTGGCGTTCCTCGCGAAGTTCGAGGTGATGGGCGGCTTCTGGGCGCGCTGGGCGGTTGGGGGGTGAGGCATGACGGAAAACATCGACAATCTGGTGCTTGAGCAGCTTCGCGCGATCCGCGACGACCTTCGCCGCATGGATGGCAGGATGACAGAGATGGAAGGCAGGCTCACGGACCGGATCGAAGGAATGGAGGGGAGCCTTCAATCTGTCGAAGGCGTGCTGTTCGGTCTTGGCGGCTACATTCGTGGCATTGATAAGCGCGTGGAGCACATCGACCAGAAATTGGGGATTGACGGATGAGCAACATCGACTGGAACCGCGCCACCCGGTACTTCCTTCTGATGGATTTCATCAAGGGCTTTGGTTTGGGCATGAAATACTTCTTTGCGCCAAAAATCACGCTGAACTACCCGCATGAGAAGGGGCCGCTTTCCCCCCGGTTCCGGGGTGAACATGCGCTGCGCCGCTATGCCAACGGCGAGGAACGCTGCATCGCCTGCAAGCTGTGCGAGGCGGTCTGCCCGGCGCAGGCCATCACCATCGACGCCGAACCGCGCGAGGATGGCAGCCGCCGCACCACGCGCTATGACATCGACATGACGAAATGCATCTACTGCGGCTTTTGTCAGGAGGCCTGCCCGGTCGATGCCATTGTCGAAGGGCCGAACTTCGAATTCGCCACCGAGACGCGCGAAGAGTTGTTCTACAACAAGGACAAGCTTCTGGAAAACGGCGACCGGTGGGAGGCAGAGATCGCCCGCAACCTTGAAATCGACGCCCCCTACAGGTGACATGATGACCGAAGATTTCACCAAGATGTTCGCGGCGATGATGGAGCAGGGCCAGAAGATGGCCAAGGTCTTTGCCCCGGCGATGGAAAACGTCGACGTGAAGGCGTTTGAAAAGCTGTTCCCGGCGATGCCGAAGGAATTGCTGGAGATGTGGTTCGGCAAGACCTTCAATCCCGAAGGACTGGATGCACGGACCCGGTTTCTGGTCACCATCGCGGCACAGACCGTGCTGGGGCCGCTGGGCGAGCCGCAGTTGCGCATCACCATCAAGAACGCGCTGGCCGCCGGGGCGACGAAGCGCGAGATTGCCGAAGTGATCTGGCAGATGAGCATGTTCGGCGGCGTCCCCGCCATGCAAAAGGCGCTTGAGATCGCGCAAGCGGTCTTTGCCGAAACCGCCGAACCTGCGGGGGAGAAAGACGCATGACCGTCGCCGATTTTACCTTTTACGCCTTTGCCGTGGTGACGGTGACGGCGGGCCTGATGGTCACGATCAGCCGCAATCCGGTGCATTCGGTGTTGTGGCTGATCCTCGCGTTCCTGTCGACCTCGGGGCTTTTCGTGCTTTTGGGGGCGGAGTTCGTGGCGATGCTGCTGGTCATCGTCTATGTCGGCGCGGTGGCGGTGCTGTTCCTGTTCGTGGTGATGATGCTGGACGTCGACTTTGCCGAGTTGAAGGGCGAGTTGGCGCGATACATGCCGCTGGGCCTGCTGATTGCTGTGGTGCTGGTGATGCAGATTGCCATCGGTGTCGGCGTCTGGGCACCGGCATCGCAGGCCGAAGGCTTGCGGCAGGCAGTGGCCCCGGGCCTGCAGGTGGAAAACACCCGCGCGCTGGGGCTGCTGATTTATGACCGGTATTTCCTGCTGTTCCAGCTTGCCGGTCTGATCCTGCTGGTGGCGATGATCGGGGCGATCCTGCTGACATTGCGCCACCGCCGCGACATCAAGCGCCAGAACGTGCTGCAACAGATGTGGCGCGACCCGGCCAAGGCGATGCACCTGCGCGACGTGAAACCGGGGCAGGGATTGTGACGGTGCGCTGAAGCGCACCCTGCGAAATCGGGCCTCTGGCCCCAAAGAATGACCGGGCCTTAACAGCCCCGAAGGAACGAGAATGGTGGGACTTGAGCATTACCTGACGGTGGCGGCGGCGCTGTTCGTCATCGGCATTTTCGGGATTTTCCTGAACCGCAAGAACGTCATCGTCATCCTGATGTCGATTGAACTGATGCTTCTGGCGGTGAACATCAACCTTGTCGCCTTCTCCTCCTATTCCGGCGATCTGGTGGGGCAGGTCTTCACCATGTTCGTCCTCACCGTGGCGGCGGCAGAGGCGGCGATCGGGCTTGCCATCCTCGTGGTGTTTTTCCGCAACCGGGGCACCATCGACGTCGAAGACATCAACGTGATGAAGGGCTGACCAGAGATGGCAACGATCATCCTGTTCGCGCCGCTGATCGGCGCGCTGATCTGCGGGTTCGGCTGGCGGCTGATCGGCGAAAAGGCCGGGCAGGTCATCGCCACGGCGCTGCTGTTTCTGGCGGCGCTGCTCAGCTGGTACATCTTCCTGACCTTCGACGGCGAGATGCGGCAGATCGTGCTGTTGCGCTGGATCGAAAGCGGGTCGCTGGCCACGGAATGGGCGATCCGGCTGGACCGGCTGACCGCGATCATGCTGGTTGTGGTGAATACGGTATCGGCCTTGGTGCACCTCTATTCCTTCGGCTACATGGCGCATGATGAAAACTGGGGCGACGACGAGCCTTATCGGGCGCGGTTCTTTGCCTATCTGTCGTTCTTTACCTTTGCGATGCTGATGCTGGTGACGTCTGACAACCTGGTGCAGATGTTCTTTGGCTGGGAAGGGGTGGGGGTCGCGTCCTACCTGCTGATCGGGTTCTACTACCGCAAGCCAAGTGCCAATGCGGCGGCGATCAAGGCCTTTGTGGTCAACCGGGTCGGGGATTTCGGGTATGCCCTGGGGATTTTTGCGCTGTTCTTCCTGACGGATTCGGTGCGGTTCGATGATGTCTTTGCTGCCGCCCCGGCACTGGCCGAAACCAACCTGACCTTCCTGTGGTCGGAATGGAACGCGGCGAACCTTGTGGGCGTGCTCTTGTTCATCGGCGCGATGGGGAAATCGGCGCAACTGTTCCTGCACACCTGGTTGCCCGACGCGATGGAGGGGCCGACGCCGGTGTCAGCCCTGATCCACGCGGCGACGATGGTGACGGCGGGGGTGTTCCTCGTGTGCCGGATGTCGCCGATCTACGAATATGCGCCCGATGCCAAGACGATGATCGTGGTGATCGGGGCGACGACGGCGTTCTTTGCGGCCACGGTCGGCCTGGTGCAGAATGATATCAAGCGGGTGATCGCTTATTCGACCTGTTCGCAACTGGGCTACATGTTCGTGGCGGCGGGCTGCGGGGTTTATTCGGTGGCGATGTTCCACCTGTTCACCCACGCCTTCTTCAAGGCGATGCTGTTTCTTGGCGCGGGGTCGGTGATCACCGCCACGCACCATGAGCAGGACATGCGCAATTATGGCGGGCTCAGGAAAAAGATCCCGCTGACGTTCTGGGCGATGCTGATCGGCACGTTGGCGATCACCGGGGTGGGCATCCCGCTGACGCATTTCGGATTTGCCGGGTTCCTATCGAAGGACGCGGTCATCGAATCGGCCTATGTCGGATCTGGCTATGCTTTCTGGCTGCTGGTCGCGGCGGCCTGCATGACCAGCTTCTATTCCTGGCGGTTGATGTTCATGACCTTTTTCGGAACCAGCCGGGCAGGTGGGCATGACGCGCACGGGCATGGCCACGGCCACGACGCCCACGCGCATGAGCCGCATGAAAGCCCGATGACCATGTTGATCCCGCTGGGGGTGCTGGCGCTGGGCGCGGTGTTTTCGGGCATGGTCTGGTACAACGTGTTCTTTGGCGAGGAAGATCAGGTCCGCGACTGGTTCGGCATGGAAGCCGCGCAACACGAGGCTGAGGGCAGCGCCGCGGTTGCGGGCGAGGCGGCCGAGGGTCATGCCACGGTCACCACCGAAGGCGAAGCGGTTGCCGAGGGCGGCACCCAAGGCGCAGCGGATGCGGCCACCGAAACCGCGCCTGCCGAAGGTCACGCCGCAACTGTCGGGGCCGCACCACAGGGGGCGATCTTCCTCGGGCCGGAGAACCGGATGATCCATGAGGCGCATCTGGTGCCGGTATGGGTGAAGCTGTCCCCCTTTGTCGCGATGCTGCTGGGGCTTGGGCTGGCGTGGCTGTTCTACATCAGGCGGACCGATCTGCCGGGCCGCCTGGCTGCGCAACAGCGGCCGCTGTATCTGTTCCTGCTGAACAAGTGGTACTTTGACGAGTTGTATGACCTGATCATCGTGCGCCCTGCCCAGTGGCTGGGCAGGTTCCTGTGGAAGCGCGGCGACGGCGACATGATCGACGGGTCGATCAACGGGGTGGCCTTGGGGATCATCCCGTTTTTCACCCGCCTCGCGGGAAGGGCGCAGTCTGGCTACCTTTTCCACTATGCATTTGCCATGGTGATGGGGATCGTGATCCTCGTCACCTGGATGACGCTGTTCGGCGGCGCGAAGTAAGGGGCGCACGCATCATGGAAAATCAGCTTCTGTCGATCATCACCTTCCTGCCGCTGGTTGCGGCGATCATCCTTGCGTTGTTCATGCGCGGCGATGATGCGGCGGCGCAGCGCGGGGCCAAATGGCTGGCGCTGTTCGTGACATCGGCGACCTTCGTGATCTCGCTGTTCGTGCTGTTGCGGTTCGACCCTGCCAATACCGGGTTTCAGTTTCTGGAAGAACGGGCCTGGATTCTGGGGCTGAACTACCGGATGGGGGTGGACGGGATTTCTATCCTGTTCGTCATGCTGACCACCTTCCTGATGCCGATCACCATCCTGTCGTGCTGGGACGTGCAGACGCGGGTGAAGGAATACATGATCGCGTTTCTGGTGCTGGAAACGCTGATGCTGGGCGTGTTCTGCGCGCTCGACCTGGTGCTGTTCTACCTGTTCTTCGAGGCGGGTCTGATTCCGATGTTCCTGATCATCGGCATCTGGGGCGGGCAGGCGCGCATCTATGCGGCGTTCAAGTTTTTCCTTTATACCTTCCTTGGCTCGGTGCTGATGCTGGTTGCGATGATCGCGATGTATCTGGATGCGGGCACCACCGACATCACCAAGCTGCTGGTGCATGACTTTGGCCATGAGACGTTCGGCCTGTTGGGCATTCAGGTGGTGGGCGGGTTGCAGACGATGCTGTTTGTGGCGTTCTTTGCCAGCTTTGCGGTAAAGATGCCGATGTGGCCGGTGCACACCTGGCTGCCGGATGCCCACGTTCAGGCCCCGACCGCCGGTTCCGTGGTGCTGGCGGCGATCCTGTTGAAGATGGGCGGCTACGGGTTCTTGCGGTTCAGCCTGCCGATGTTCCCGGTGGGGTCGGATGTGATGGGGCCGCTGGTGTTGTGGATGAGCGCCATTGCCATCGTCTACACCAGCCTTGTCGCACTGGCGCAGACCGACATGAAGAAGCTGATCGCCTATTCATCGGTCGCGCACATGGGCTACGTGACCATGGGTATCTTTGCAGTGAACCAGCAGGGCGTCGATGGGGCAATCTTCCAGATGCTGTCGCACGGCTTTATCTCGGGCGCGCTGTTCCTGTGCGTCGGGGTGATTTATGACCGGATGCACACCCGCGAGATCGCGGCGTATGGCGGGCTGGTGAACCGGATGCCGGCCTATGCGCTGGTGTTCATGTTCTTTACCATGGCCAATGTCGGATTGCCGGGGACCAGTGGTTTCGTGGGCGAGTTTCTGACGCTGATGGGGATCTTTCAGGTGAATACCTGGGTTGCCGCCGTGGCCACATCGGGTGTGATCCTGTCGGCGGCCTATGCGCTGTGGCTGTACCGCCGGGTCGTGTTTGGCGACCTGATCAAGGAAGCGCTGAAGACGATCACCGACATGGACCGCCGCGAAAAGCTGATCTTCGCGCCGCTGGTGGTGATGACCCTGCTTTTGGGGATCTATCCCAGTCTGGTGACCGACATGATCGGGCCAAGCGTGGCGGCCCTTGTCACCGATTACCACACAGCCTTGCCCGAAACGACCGGGCAGCTGGCCCTGAATTGAGGAACTGGCGATGACCTCCGCAGATTTCACCACCATCCTGCCCGAAATCGTGCTGGCCTGCTATGCGATGGCCGCACTGCTGGCCGGGGTCTACACGACGAAGGACAAGCTGGCCCCGATGCTGGTCTGGGCGACGGCGGGCCTGTTCGTGGTGCTGGCGCTGTGGATCGGTGCCGGTGGCGAGGGTGAGCGCAGCGCGTTTGCGGGCATGTTCATCGACGACCCTTTTGCGCGCTTTGCCAAGGTGACGATCCTGTCGTCAGCGGCGGCGGTGCTGGTGATGAGCGTGGAGTACATGGCGCGGCGCGACCTGCTGCGCTTTGAATACCCGATCCTGATTGCGCTGTCGGTCGTGGGCATGATGATGATGGTCTCCTCCGGGGACCTGATGGCGCTGTACATGGGGTTGGAACTGCAATCGCTGGCGCTGTATGTGGTGGCGGCGATGCGGCGCGACAGTGCGAAATCGTCCGAAGCGGGGTTGAAGTATTTCGTGCTTGGCGCGTTGTCGTCGGGCCTGCTGCTGTATGGCGCGTCGCTGACCTATGGCTATGCGGGAACGACGCTGTTTTCGGGCATCCTGTCGACGGTGCAGGACGGCGTGCCGCTGGGCCTGTTGTTCGGATTGGTGTTCATGCTGGCGGGGCTGGCGTTCAAGGTGTCGGCCGCGCCTTTCCACATGTGGACGCCGGATGTCTACGAAGGCTCCCCCACGCCGGTGACCGCATTCTTTGCCACCGCCCCAAAGGTCGCGGCGATGGCGCTGATTGCGCGGCTGGTGCAGGATGCGTTCGGCGGCGTGCCGGGGCAATGGGGGCAGGTGCTGGCGGCACTGGCGGTGGCGTCAATGTTTCTTGGCGCGGTGGCGGCGATCGGGCAGCGCGACATCAAGCGGCTGATGGCCTATTCCTCGATCGCGCATATGGGATTTGCGATGATCGGGCTGGCGGTGGGCACCGCTTACGGTGTTCAGGCGACGCTGATCTACATGGCGATCTATGTGACGATGAATGTCGGAACCTTCGCCTTCATCCTGTCGATGGAACGTGACGGCCGCCCGATCAGTGACATTGCCAGCCTGAACCAGTTTGCCAAGAAGGAACCTTTGCGCGCGCTGGCGATGCTGGTCTTGTTGTTCAGCCTTGCCGGTGTGCCGCCGATGCTGGGGTTTTTCGGCAAGTTCTATGTGCTGAAGGCGGCGGTCGATGCCGGGATGGTCTGGCTGGCGGTGGCAGGGGCGGTCGCCTCGGTGATCGGGGCATTCTACTATCTGCGGCTGGTTTACTTCATGTATTTCGGGGCCGAGACGGAGCCTGCCGACAGCCGCATGGCCCCGGTGCAATGGGTGATGCTGATGGCAGTGGCGGCGATCATGCTGGTGGGCATCGTCAACCTGTTCGGGATCGAGCCCGCCGCCGCCATCGCGGCCGAAGCGCTTGTCCGCTGACTGGCCCGGGGGGGTGGGGCGCATCGCCCTGCCCGAGATTGACAGCACCAATGCCGAAGGCTTTCGCCGCAGGGGCGGGCCGGCCTGGATCCTGGCCGGGATGCAGACCGCAGGCCGGGGGCGGCGGGCGCGGCCCTGGGTCAGCCCGCGCGGCAATTTCCACGCCACGCTGGTGATGCATCCGGATGAGCCGGCAGAGGTGGTGGCGCTGCGGTCGTTCGTGGCGGCGCTGGCCCTGCGCGAGACCTTCGTCGAAGTGACCGGGTTGCCGGCATCGTTCAGCCTGAAATGGCCAAATGACGTGCTGCTGAACGGCGGCAAGGTGGCGGGCATCCTGCTGGAAAGTGCAGGGTTGGGCACCACCGAGGCCACGCTGTGCATCGGCATCGGGGTGAACCTGATCGCTGCCCCGGATGCGGCGGCGGTGGAACCGGGCGCAGTGCTTCCGGTCTCCTTGCTGGCGGAAACCGGCAAGCGGGTGACGCCCGGGGCGTTTCTTGACACCCTCGCCCCCGCCTATGCCCGGCTTGAGGCTGCCTTCACCACGCAGGGGTTTGCGTCGATCCGCGCCGGATGGCTTGCCCATGCCGCACGGTTGGGCGAGGTGATCCGGGCGCGCACCGGCGATACGGTCCGCGAAGGATCGTTCGAGACGATTGACGCGCAAGGCAACCTGATCCTCAGGATGCCGAAAGGGGCCGTTGCCATCCCGGCGGCGGAGGTGTTTTTCTGATGTGACCTTGATCGGGGGGCGCCATGCTTCTGGCCATCGACTGCGGCAATACCAACACGGTGTTTTCCATCTGGGACGGGGCGCGCTTCCTCGCAACCTGGCGCATTGCCACCGATCACAAGCGGACGGCGGATGAATATTTCGTCTGGCTGTCCAGCCTGATGCTGCTGACCAAGACCGAGGCGCGGGTGACCAGGGCGATCATCAGCAGCACGGTGCCGCGCGTGGTGTTCAACCTGCGCGTGTTGTGCAACCGCTATTTCGACTGCCGCCCGCTGGTGGTCGGCAAGCCGGAATGCCGCCTGCCGGTGCAGCCCCGGGTGGATCAGGGAACCACGGTCGGGCCGGACCGGCTGGTCAACACGGTGGGGGCGCATGACCGGCATGGCGGCGACCTGATCGTGGTCGATTTCGGCACGGCCACGACCTTTGATGTGGTGGATCACGACGGGGCTTATGTCGGCGGCGTGATCGCACCAGGCGTCAATCTGTCGCTGGAGGCGCTGCACACGGCTGCGGCCGCTTTGCCGCACATTGATGTCGCACGTCCGGAGCGGGTGATCGGCACGAATACGGTGGCCTGCATGCAATCGGGCGTGTATTGGGGGTACATCGGGCTGGTCGAAGGGGTGGTGCGCGAAGTGCGCCGCGAACGCGGCCGGCCCATGACAGTCATTGCAACCGGCGGGCTTGCCTCGCTTTTTGCCCAGGGAACCGAACTTTTTCAGTCGATCGAGGATGACCTGACGATGCATGGGTTGGTCCTGATCAACGACTTCAACAAGGATATCGCATGAGTACGAACCGGCTGATCTACCTTCCCCTCGGCGGTGCCGGGGAGATCGGCATGAATTGCTATGTCTACGGCTATGGCCCGGCAGGCAAGGAACGCCTGATCGTGGTCGATCTGGGGGTGGCCTTCCCGGATATGGACGGCTCGCCCGGCGTCGATCTGATCATGGCCGACATTGCCTGGCTGGAAGAGCGGCTGGACCGGATCGAGGCGATCTTCATCACCCACGCGCATGAAGACCACATCGGCGCGCTGGGACATCTGTGGCCGAAGCTGCAGAAAAAGGTCTATTGCCGCCGCTTTACCGCGACCATCGGCAAGCTGAAGTTCGACGAGGCGGGCCTGCCGGTCGAGATGATCCAGGTGGTCGAGGCGCGACCGGCGACGGTGGAGGTTGGCCCCTTCAAGGTGCAGTTCGTGCCGGTCAGCCATTCGATCCCGGAATCTTCGGCGCTGGTGATCGACACGCCGGCGGGGCGCATCCTGCATTCGGGCGATTTCAAGATCGACCATGATCCCGTGGTGGGCGAGGCGTGGGACGATGCCCGCTTTGCCGACATCGTCAGGGAACGCCCGGTCAAGGCACTGATGTGCGACAGCACCAACGTATTTTCCACCCATGAGGGGCGGTCGGAAAGCACCCTCGGCCCGGCGCTGACCGAACTGATCCGGGGATCGGGCGGCATGGTGGCGGCGACGACCTTCGGGTCGAACGTGGCACGGCTGAAAACGCTGGCCGAGGCGGCGCGGGCAGCGGGCCGGTCGGTCTGTGTGCTGGGCCGGTCGATGAAGCGGATGATTGCTGCGTCCGAAGAGGCCAAGGTTCTGGCGAATTTTCCGCGCACGATCAGCCCGGAAGAGGCGCAAGAGGTGCCGCGCCGCAACCTGATGCTGCTGGTGACCGGATCTCAGGGTGAACGGCGCGCGGCGTCGGCCCAGCTTAGCCGGGGCAAGTATCTGGGCATCGAGATGAAGGAGGGGGATACGTTCCTGTTCTCTTCCAAGACCATACCGGGCAACGAACGCGAGGTGCTGCGCGTCTGGAATGCGTTTTCCGAACTGGGCGTGACCGTTGTCGACGATACCGGGGGCAAGTATCACGTCTCGGGCCACGCGAACCGGCCCGATCTGGAACATGTCCACCGGCTGGTGCTGCCCGACATGCTGATCCCGATGCACGGCGAACACCGGCACCTGCGCGAACATGCCCGCATCGCGACCGAGGCGGGGATTGCGGCGGAAGTGGCGTCGAACGGCATGATGATCGACCTGACCGGCGATGTGCCGGAAATAGCCGAATACGTCGAGACGGGGCGGACCTATCTGGACGGATCGGTGCTGATCGGCGCGATGGACGGGGTGGTGCGCGACCGCATCCGCATGGCGCTGAACGGTCATGCGCTGGTGACGGTGATCCTTGACGAGGCGGACGAACCGATGGGCGAGCCATGGGTGGAATTGATGGGTCTGCCTGAAACGGGCAAGGGCGGCCGCGCGCTGAACGAAACGATCGAGGCGGATCTGGCGGAATTTGTCGACAAGGCGGGGCGCAAGCTGCTGCGCGACGATGCCAAGCTGGACGAGGCGGTCCGCAGGGTCACCCGGCAGGTGGCGATGGAAGAGATCGGCAAGAAGCCAGAGGTGACGGTGGTGATCAGCCGTCTTGCAGCGGAATAACCGCGACGGTCAGCCGCCCCGGCGCCTGGGCCCCGTTCGCGCGGGGCCCTTTGCGTTTCAGCCTTCGGTGCCGGTGGCGGGGGCTTCGT
Organism: Paracoccaceae bacterium; assembly: GCA_043727195.1. Taxonomy (GTDB): domain Bacteria; phylum Pseudomonadota; class Alphaproteobacteria; order Rhodobacterales; family Rhodobacteraceae; genus JAUYQR01. Next base: position 2,083 of record JAYSYZ010000024.1, on the reverse strand, counting down.
CGGCATCATCCGCCGTCGCCGTTTTCAGCGCAAAGCTGCGCAGGATAAAGTCCGGAACATGGTCGCCCATGCCGACCACCGTGGGGCCGTAATCGCGGCGGTCGTCGCGGCGATAGTCGGGCCGTTCGCGCCGGTCATCGCGCACTTCACGCGGTTCGCGCCGTTCGCGCCGATCTTCACGCCTTGGTTCTTCGCGCCGGGGTTCTTCGCGCCTTGGTTCGTCGCGACGGGCCTCTTCCCGCCGGGGTTCGTCACGGCGCGGTTCTTCGCGGACGGGAGCGACGGCAGCGGCTTCCGGCACGGTGAAAGGTTCCACGGCGGCGCGCGGCGCGTCGGCTGTTTCGCGCGGTTTGCGGTCGCGGTCACGGCTGCGGCCACGCGGGCTGCGCTCTTCACGCGGGCGTTCGGGTTTGCCGTCATCTTCGCCGGGGGTGAAACCTTCGGGCAATGATCCGCGCGGGATTTCCATCTTTACCAGATTCTCGATGGCCTTGAGGTACTTGTCATCCGACGGCACGGCAATGGTATAGGCCTTGCCCAAGCGGCCGGCACGGCCGGTGCGGCCGATGCGGTGAATGTAATCCTCGGGGTGCGAGGGCACGTCAAAGTTGAACACGTGGCTCACTGCCGGAATATCCAGACCCCGCGCCGCCACGTCCGAGGCGATCAGCAACCGCACCGAGCCGTCACGAAAGCCATCCAGCGTCTTGGTGCGGACCGACTGGTCAAGATCGCCGTGAATGGGCGAGGCGTTGAAACCGTGCGCCTTCAGCGACTTGGCGACCACGTCCACATCCATCTTGCGGTTGCAGAAGATGATGGCGTTGGTGCAGGCCTCGCCCTCGGCCTCGATCAGGGCGCGCAGCACGGCGCGCTTTTCGGCAAAGCTGCGGTCCTTGCGCGACGGGGTCAGCGGGATCAGCGCCTGGGTGATGGTCAAGGATGCGGTGGCCTGGCGTGCCACCTCGATCTTTGCCGGATTGGTCAGGAAGGTGTTGGTGATCCGCTCGATCTCGGGCGCCATGGTGGCGCTGAAAAACAGGGTCTGGCGGGTGAAGGGGGTCAGCTGGAAGATACGCTCGATATCCGGGATGAAGCCCATGTCGAGCATGCGGTCCGCCTCGTCGACCACCATGATCTGCACGCCGTTCAGCATCAGCTTGCCGCGTTCGAAATGGTCAAGCAGACGGCCCGGTGTGGCAATCAGCACATCGACGCCCCGGTCGATCAGCTTGTCCTGTTCGCCAAAGGAAACTCCGCCGATCAAAAGCGCCTTGGTCAGCTTGGTATGCTTGGCATAGGTCTCGAAATTCTCGGCCACCTGGGCTGCCAGTTCCCGCGTCGGGGCCAGCACAAGGCTGCGCGGCATGCGGGCGCGGGCGCGGCCCTGACCCAGCAGCGTGATCATCGGCAGCACGAAACCGGCGGTCTTGCCGGTGCCGGTCTGCGCGATGCCAAGAACATCCTGGCCCCTGAGCGCGGGCGGAATGGCTTGCGCCTGGATCGGGGTGGGGGTCTCGTAGCCGGCCTCGGAGACGGCTTGCAGTACGCGCGGGTCCAGCGCGAGGTCGGAAAATCTGGTCATAAGCGTCCTATGAATGCGGTATCGGACCGCATGGGTAATGGGACGCATGTTTCCGGGCGCCCCGGCGTCGGTAACCCAATTTGGGGGTCCAGATTGGGATGCAAAGGCCTTAGCCGATTGTCGTGACAAGGTCAATCGCCGCAGCCAACGCCGCCGGATCATGCGTGCCGGCCCGGAAAGCTTCGGTGACATGCGCTTTCGTCGGACGGTCCCGCGCGGCGTTCACATCTTTGTCAACGCAGATGTATATCGGTGGTTGTCAGTACGGCTTTTCGATACCGCCGCCCGGCCTGAACGACTTAAACCGAGAGGGAATGCGTCCCATTCCCCCACATTCATCTGCAATAGGAACACCTCATGGCTCTTACCAACAGCGCTTCTGCAATCTGGACCGGCAAACTGAAAACCGGCCAGGGCCACATCTCGACCCGGTCATCGACATTGGTCTCGGCGGCTTACGATTTCCGCAAACGGTTCGAAGGCGCTGAGGGCACGAAT
>JAYSYZ010000023.1:0-5591 GCA_043727195.1 Paracoccaceae bacterium | reverse complement strand
GGCTGGATGAAGATCGATTCATCGACCGCGTTACCTGCGGTTAGTGTCAAGGGAGAGAACATGATCCGCTACGCATCGCTATGTGTCGTGCTTGCGCTTGTCGCCTGCGTGCCTGTGGCCGAACCCGATCCGGTGGATCAGGACGCCTGCCGTGCGTCGGGAAGTGCCAGCCTTGTTGGCCAGTCCGGCGACATTCTGGCCGCAATGACATTTCCCATTGGAACCCGCGTCATCTATCCGGACACTTCGGTTACCGAGGAATTCAACCCTGAGCGGCTGAACATCGTGATCGGCCGGACCGGCCGGATCGAAGCGGTGAATTGCGGCTGACAGTTTGCCCGGACGCCCCGGAACAGCGGGGCGTCCGGCACAGATTACTGTTTCATTACCCTAAATGTCGTGTGGCAGTCCTTGCAGGCGCCACCCAGACCGCCCATGCCCGCACCGATGGTTTCGGCTGAAGCCAGATCCATCGCAGTGGCAGCCGCGTTCAGCGCATTTGCCTTCTTCAGAAATTCCTCCCAGTTGGTCCAGATTTCCGGCTTGGCGGAGGAGGCGGGATCGGCGGCACCCGGTTCTTTGAAGGTCTCCGCGATCTTGGCCGAAGCTTCGACCAGAGCGGTTTTGGCTGCGTCGGCGGCGGCTGCGTCGAAGGCGGATTTTCCCCCTGCCATATCACCAAGGACGCCGGTATTCTTTCCAACGATCTTCATCAGTTCTTCGCGCGCGATCGCCTTTGGGTCTGTAGGCTCTTCTTCAGCATAGGCGGAACTTGCCGCCAGGATTGTCGCGACGCCAATTATTTTCAGCAGATTCATTGATCTCGCTCCTGGGTGGAATTACACTTTGACTATATGCGGGACATCCTGTCGCGATAGCGATGATGTCACGCGGTTAACTGGACATCACGCGATTGTCATCGCCGCCTGCGTTACCAGGCAGCGGCATTTCGATGGGGCGGGCGGCGATGAAGTCAACGAACCGCATTGCGGTGCAGCAGGCGCAGCGACTGTCGCTAAACACAGGGCTTGCCGCATCTATCAGGATCCTGCGCGCCGATGCGGCCGGACTGTCGCGTTACCTGGAGGAACAGGCGGCAGAGAACCCGCAGTTGGTGTTGGGCCAGCAGATCACCGGCGAATGGCTGCCGCGCTGGCGTGATGCCATGTCCCGCCACACGGGCGGGGGCGAAATGCCGGATACGGCGGCGGCAGGGCCAAGCCTTGTCGCACATGTCATGGAGCGGATTGCGGCCCTGCGACTGTCGGCCCGCGACCTGATCATCGCCGAGGCCCTGGTTGAGGCGTTGGAACCGACGGGCTGGCTTGGGAAGCCATTGCCAGCGGTTGCGGCGCGTGCGGGGCGCCCGGTGGCCGAGGTCGAGGCATTGCTGCGACGCTTGCAGCGGCACATGGAGCCGACCGGGCTTTTCGCCCGGTCGCTGGTCGAATGCCTTGGCCTGCAAGCCGAAGAATCGGGCGCATTAGATTCCGCGATGACGGGCGTCCTCGGCCGCCTTGATCTGGTGGCGAAAGGCGATTACGCCCGCATCGGGCAAGAACTGGGCATCGGCGAGCCGCAAATCCGCGCCCTTGTCATGACGATCCGAAGCTTTGATCCCAAGCCGGGCGCAGGGTTTCAAGCGCACGCAGCGCCGGTCCGGGAACCTGATCTGATGGCGCAGAAGGGGGAGGCGGGCTGGGAAATCTCGTTGAACCGGTCAGCCTTGCCGTCGTTGTCGCTGGCCGAGGTCAGAGGCAAAGGCCGGGCCGAAGCCAAGGCATTGATCCGGCTGGTCGAGGGTCGTAACACCACGCTTCTTACGGTTGGCCGGGAAATTCTCATGCGGCAGGCGGCGGCGCTGGAGGCCGGTGTGGGCGCACTGGAGCCGATGACCATGGCGGAGATCGCCGAGGCCGTCGGCTTGCACCAAAGCACGATCAGCCGGGTGGTGGCGGGGGCCTCGGTCGACACGCCGAAGGGCACGTGGTGGCTGCGCGGCCTTTTTACCCAATCGGTAACGGATAACGGGCCCTCGGCCGCTGCGCTGCGCGAAACGCTGGCCCGGATGGTCGCCGCGGAAGACCCGGCTCGCCCATTGTCGGATGCCGTGCTTGCCGCGGCTTTGTCGGCGGCTGGTGGCCCGGTGGCGCGGCGGACGGTAGCAAAGTATCGCGGACTTTTGGGCCTGCCCCCGGCAAACCGACGCAAGGTACGGCCTGCCCTGCGGCCCGTGCACGGTGCCGTGTAACGGCTTTCGGTGACTTCTGCGACCGGGCATGTCGCATCCGGGGGTGCAAGGCGTGATGCCGCAGACTAACTGCACGTGACGGGCAAAACGTGTGCATCGGGGACTGGAATGGCTTATCTGCTGGGCGTCGATACGGGGGGTACTTACACCGACGCAGTGATCCTCGACGATGAGGTCGATCTGGTTTTGGGTAAGGCCAAGGCACTGACCAGCCGCCAGGATCTGGCGCTTGGCATCGGCGAGGCGGTTGATGCGGCGCTTGCAGCGGCCGGATTACAGGCGTCCCAGGTGGCGCTGGTGTCGCTGTCCACCACATTGGCAACCAATGCGCTGGTCGAGGGGCAGGGCGACCGGGTGGCGCTGATCTTCATCGGGTTTGATGCCGATGACCTGGGGCGTGGCGGGCTGGTCGAAGCGCTGAAGGGCGATCCGGTTGTGTCCTTGCCGGGTGGCCACAGCCATGCTGGAACCGAGGCTGCGGCGCTGGATCTTGCGGCGCTTGAAACTGCGCTGCTGGAACTGGGCAGCGAAGTGACGGGTTTTGCCGTCGCCGCCCGTTTCGCCACCCGAAATCCGGCGCATGAGGTGGCCGCGCGCGAGATGATTCGTCGGGTGACGGGCCGGCCGGTGACCTGTTCGCACGAATTGTCGGCGCAGCTGAATGGGCCGAAACGGGCCTTGACGGCGGTTTTGAACGCCCGCCTGATCGGAATGATCGACCGATTGGTCGCCGCCTGCGAGCGGCATCTGGCCGCGGTGGGGATCGTCGCGCCCCTGATGGTGGTGCGCGGTGACGGAGCGTTGATTTCCTCCGCTATGGTGCGCGACAGACCGATCGAGACGATACTGAGTGGCCCTGCAGCCTCGATCGTCGGAGCGCGGTGGCTGACTGGCGCCTCTGATGCGCTGGTGTCGGACATCGGCGGGACGACAACCGACGTGGCGCTGTTGCGCGGTGGTCTGCCTGAAATCGACCCCCAAGGCGCGCGGGTCGGCGGGTTCCGCACGATGGTAGAGGCGGTGGCGATGCGCACGACCGGCCTTGGCGGCGACAGCGAAGTGCACCTGGTGACCGAAGGGCTGTCGGGTGGGTTGCGCCTGGGCCCCCGGCGTCTGATCCCGGTGTCGCTGCTGGCGGTGGACCATGCGGCGATGGTGCATGCAGCCCTTGACCGCTGGCTGACCAATGCAGCCGTGGGCGAGATGGACGGGCGTTTCGTCGTGCCGGTAGCGGGGCCTGCGGGGGGGCTGTCGCCGCGCGAGGCGGCCGTTCTGGCGCGGATCACCGGCCCGATGCCGGTTGCCGGGGCGCTGACCTCGCGGCTGGAGGTGGCAGCGCTGGAGCGGCTGGTGGCGCGGGGGCTGGTGATGGTTGCTGGGGTGACACCCTCGGATGCCAGCCATGTGCTGGGGCGGCTGGACGCATGGGATGGCGCAGCCGCTCAAAAGGCAGTGCAGCTTATTGCGCGGCGGCGAACAGGGGCGGGTGAGCATTTTGCCCCCGGCCCGGAAAGTTTTGCGCAGGCCGTCGTAGATCAGCTGACGGCGCAGACGGTGGATTGCCTGCTGGAAGCGGCGTTTGGTGAAGACCCGGCGTTTGCGGGCGACGCGCCAGAGGCGCTGGCGCGACATGTGCTGACGCGGGCGGGCCTTGGGCAACATCGCGGAGTGGTCGAGATTTCGGCCCGGCTGGGCGTACCGGTGATCGGGCTTGGTGCCTCGGCCCCGTCCTATTACGGCGCGGTTGGCGAGCGGCTGGGTTGCGAGATGATTTTGCCGGAACATGCGGGCGTGGCGAATGCCATCGGGGCAGTGGCCGGGCAGGTCAGCCAGCGGGCGCAGGGGATCGTTTCATCCCCCGGCGAAGGGCGCTTTACCGCGCATCTGTCGGGGGGATTGCAAAACTTTACCACCCGTGAGGCTGCCCTTGCCGCGATGGAGACGGCGCTGGTGCGCGACGCCTCCGACCGCGCCCGCCGCGCCGGGGCGCTGGACCTGCGGGTCACCGTGACGCGCGATATCCGCGAGGCTGCGGTCGAGGGACGGCAGATGTTCATCGAGGCAACGCTGACCGCCACCGCCTCGGGGCGGCCGAGGGTGGCACACCGATAACGCCACTTGATGGGACAGTGCGCGGGGCAGCTGAACTCAACGGAAAGGATGCGTGAGTCCGCCGGGTTCGCCGTGGGTTGCGGCATTAACCAATAGCATGGTCCATCCTCTCCACTTGGGAGGGCGCGGCCCAATGTAGTGAGGGTCAGACGGCCGTAATAGCCGCAATGAGGACACTCAGACTGACCCGGCACCGGATACCGGGAGGCATAGCCCCTGTCTGCCCCGATTCGCCCTTGACCTCGGATCAGCGCGCCCTTAGTGCCTCGCGCAGTGGCTAGGTAGCTCAGCTGGTTAGAGCACGTGACTCATAATCACGGGGTCGGGGGTTCGAGTCCCCCCCTCGCCACCATTTACCTTCAAAGACTTAGCTGTCATTCGGTGCTACCGTCGACAGGCCGTTTTACAGCCCGTTTTACATTTCCCGTTCCTGATTGGTGCTTTTGCAGCTTGGCAATGGCCGATTCTGCCAAGCCGATATCGCGCCCGAGGTAGTGACGATCGAGCATCGTCTCGACGGTTTTCAGCGAATGTCCGGTGATCGTCGCGATTTCCGGCACGGTGCAGCCTGCCAGGGCGAGGCGGGTCACCGCTGTGCCGCGCAGATCGTGGAAGGTCAGCCCCTCGATCCCCGCCTTTGTGCAGGCCTTGGAGAACGAGGTCTTGAAGCCGTCCGCCGTCCACGGTTGGCCGCGTGAGGTCAGGCAGATCACGGTTGCGCGGCGCTTTTCAGCGTCGAGCGCCGCGCGCAGATCGGCGGCGACAGGAATTGTCACCCTGCGCCTGCCCTTCGATTGCGCCAGCCGGATCGTCGCCCCGTCATAGCGCCCCCAGGAAAGGGCCAAGACATCCTTCTGCCGCTGTCCGGTCCAGAGCGCCAAGAGAAAGGGCAGGCGCACCTGTGGCGGTGCCACGGCGAGGACTGCGGCAATGTCGGCATCGGTCCAGATCGCATCGCTGCGGTCGGGGGTGTAGAGCCTGCCGGGCCGTTCTGCAGGGTTGCACGGGATCCGGCGGCGATTGAAGGCCCATGACAGCATCAGGGCAAGAATGCTCATGTGGTAATCGGCGTCTCTTGGGCTGCGCCTGGCGATGCCGTCGCGCCAGTCCAGAAACTCCCCCCGGACGCGCGGATCGGCAATCGCCTTGATCGGCAAATCACCGAAGGCGCGTTCGATTTCCGGGATGCGGCGGGCATAGCCCTTGCGGGTTTCCTCCGCCTTGGTCA
>JAYSYZ010000022.1:0-15871 GCA_043727195.1 Paracoccaceae bacterium | reverse complement strand
GACGGCGTCATCGCCACGTCCGACCTGCAGGCGGCGGCGCTGTGGCGGTTGCGCGAGGCGATCCCCGAGGCGAACCGGCGGATCGGCGCGGTGTCAAGCCACGACATCTCGCTGCCGCTGTCGGCGGTGCCGGAGTTCATCCGGGCCGCACCGCTGGCGCTGGCCGAACTGGGCAATTGGCGGATCAACTGCTTTGGCCATCTGGGCGACGGCAACCTGCATTACAATGTCTTTCCGCCAAAGGGCGGCAACCGCAGCGATCACGCCGATCAGCGCGACGCGGTAAAGACCTGCGTGCATGACCTGGTGCACGCGATGGGCGGGTCGGTCGCCGCCGAACATGGCGTCGGGCGGCTGAAGACGGCGGATCTGCAGCGCTACGCCGATCCGGGCAAGCTTGCGGCGATGCGGGCTATCAAGGCCGCACTCGATCCGCAGGGCATCATGAACCCCGGCGCGGTGCTGGCTTTACCCTGAACCTCTTGCTGATTCAGGGCGGCTCTGTTCGCAGGGCGGCAGATGAAACGACCCCGTCAGGTGGGTACCTGACGGGGTCTTGGGGTGAGTGTGGTCACGTGTTGCAAGCAACGTGGCCGGGGTGGGTAGCCCCGACAAGCCAACATCTAGGGCGATTCCCTTTCGGCAAGGTTAACGCCTTTCACGCTCCCTCGAATTCGCACAAGGTATGCACGTCCATGCCCATCGCTTCCAGTTTCCGGCGGCCGCCAAGTTCCGGCAGATCGACCACGAAGGCGCAACCCACCACCTCGGCCCCAAGCCGTTCGATCAGCCGGATGCCAGCCTCGGCGGTGCCGCCGGTGGCCAGAAGGTCGTCGACCAGCAGTATCTTTTCGCCTGGCTGCATCGCATCGTCATGCACCTCAACCACCGCCTCGCCGTATTCCAGCTTGTAGGCCTGGCTGATGGTCTGGCCCGGCAGCTTGCCCTTCTTGCGGATCGGCACAAAGCCGGTCGACAGCTGGTGTGCCACCGCCCCGCCGAGGATGAAGCCCCGCGCCTCAAGCCCGGCCACCTTGTCGATCCGCATGCCGGCGTAAGGCGCCAGCAGTTGATCCACGCACATCCGAAATCCGCGCGGATCGGCGAACAAGGTGGTCACGTCGCGGAACAGGATGCCTTCGTGGGGGAAATCCACGATGGTGCGGATGTAGTCCTTTACGGTGTTGCGCTTGCTCATCTGTCCCTCTCAGGGCTTTGTCGGGTACAGCCAGCGCAGCAGCGCCGCATCCTGGCCTTGGATGGTGGTGATCGCGTTGGAGGTTTGCGACAGGATTGACACATCTTCATACCACGGGTTCTCGATGTCAAAGAGGATGCCCAGCGACTGGGTGATCTCTTCCAGCACGACCGAGGTCATGTCAGCCTCGGCAATGGTGGTCGAGATCAGGATCACCGCCTCGATGATCTGGTCGTTGTCATCAGACCAGACGGTCATATAGCCGACGCCCATCACACCGACACCGGAAAAACCGGGGCGCTCGGTCAATCGCGCGCCTTCGCCAAGGCTGGTCGGGCGGATGGTGATATCGGCCCCGTCGCCGTTCGTCAGCACGATCTGCAGTGCCATGCCAGCCGCATTGATCTCGCGCAGCGCATGGTCGATGGCAGCGCCCAGCCGGGCCGCAAACCCCGCGGGCAACGCCGTGACGCCGGGCCGGAAGGCCAGCGTCAGGCGGGATTTAGGCCAGCGCAGCACCGGCCCGCGACAGGCCCCGCCGGGGGATGCGCCGCAGGTGACCAGCCGGAAGAACGCCTGATCCGGCAGCGGCCCTTCGGCGGCCACCCCGTCGCTGGCGGGCACCTCTGCCCCCAGCGCCGTTGCCGCCAGACACAGGACTGCCGCCAGCCGCCAGATCACAGAACCCGCCCTGCCACGGCATCCAGCCGCGCCACCAGACCCGGATCGCGCTTGTCGGGCGCGGTCATCAGTGCATGGGTCAGGGCCCGGTCGCATCCCTGCGGGCACGGCAGACGGTCGCCCGCGATGACGCCGGGAAGCCGGGCCACAAGGTTGCGCCCGGCATCTGCATTCTCCCGAACAACCTGCATGACCCGGGCCACGTCAACCTCGGCATGGCCGTCATGCCAGCAATCGTAGTCGGTGATCATCGCCACGCTTGCATAGCAAAGCTCGGCCTCGCGGGCGAGGCGGGCCTCGGACATGCCGGTCATGCCGATCACATCGGCCCCCCAGCTTTGGTACAGGCGGCTTTCGGCGCGGGTGGAAAACTGCGGCCCCTCGATGGTCAGCGACACCGCGCCTTCGTGCACCCGCAGCCCGGCATTGCGCGCAGCACTTGCACAGGCTGCGCTCAGACGCGGGCAGGTCGGATCAGCCAGGCTGACATGCGCCACGCAGCCCGGCCCGAAGAAAGACGCTGGGCGCGATACGCTGCGGTCGATGAACTGATCGACGATGACGAAATCACCGGGGGCATAGTCTTCGCGCAACGAGCCGACTGCCGATATCGCCACCAGATCGGTGCAACCCAGCCGTTTCAGCGCGTCGATGTTGGCGCGGTAGGGCACGGTGGCCGGGTCATGCACATGCCCGCGCCCGTGGCGGGGCATGAACGCGATGGGCACGCCGTCAAGCCGCCCGACCAACACCTCGTCCGACGGCGAGCCAAAGGGCGAATTCACCCTCACCCAGCTGGCCCCTAGCAGGCCGTCGATCTGATAGACGCCAGAGCCGCCAATGACGCCGATCATGGTCTGCATGAAGGATTCCCCTGAAGTTTGCGCGGCAGTCTATGGGGCGGGCGGCCAGCCGGGAAGGGTGGAATTGCGGTTCAGCCGGTGGGTGTCGCACGCTGGATGATCCCTGTCGCCGCCGCAGCACCAAGTGCCGTAACCACCCATCCCGCCGCCATCAGGAACCACCGCGCCCACCAAAGCCGGTATCCCCATGGACCGCGATCCCGGGACGGCGACCATGCCCTGGTCTGCCCCAGTTCCAGGACCGGGATCACCACATCCGCGCCGTAGGCCAGGGGGTGAAAGCTTTCCCAATCCAGCCCGGCCCCGGTCGGCCCGTTCCACAGGCGGGCGGGATTGGCCACACAGCTGGGCAGCCGGTCGGGGATGCAGTCTACCGCCAGAAGCGCCTGCCAGCCGTCAGAGGCGGCGATCAGGTCGTTGTTCGGGGCCATGCTGCCCTCTTGCCACGCCATCGATGCAAGCACGGCCGACAACAGTGAAAGCCCCAAGAGCCACAGGATAGACCGGAACGGCTGATACCCGTAGCCGACCACAAGCTGTGCCGCGCGGTCCCAGATCCAGTCAAAGCCGGTTGCGGGCAGGGCCATCGGGCCCCCCCGTGTGCGGCGGGCAGCGCGGCGGGCGCGGCCCTTGCGGCGGGCCTGATCCTCCATGATCCGGCGGGCCTCGGCCTCGTGTCCCATCCGGGCAAGCACGGCTGCGGCCTGGCTGTAAGGTTGCGGCAGGAACCTGCCGTCATGGCTGTTGCAGCGGGCGAGCCACGCCAGCCGGGTCTCTGCATCGACGGCGGCATTGCGGGTGATCCGGTCATAGGTGAACCCGTCAAGGTAGGTGCGCCCGCCATCTGGCCAGCTTGCCAGATCATCGACCAGATCGCCGACATGGGCCGAGGGGATCTGCACATCGCCTCCGGCAACCGTGACATTTTGCCAGAAGAATTCCGCCCCGACCCGCATCCGCTGGCCCGAGAATGCGTGGCCGCCGGGGTTGGAAAGCTCGGCCTGCGTGCAGTCAAGCTGGCCGCCGATCACCGCGCCCGACAGATGGACGTTGCCGCTGGCACGAAACGGCTGCGCGCCGCGATTGCACAGGATCACGCCGCCGTCCACACGCGCGCCCTGTGCGTTCAACGCGATGCCGCCGGGGTTTGCTATTTGTGCGCCGTCACAGGCCAGTTGGCCGCCGATCACCGCCCCGGCGATGCTGACCTCGCCGCTAGCGGTGAAGGCTGTGTCGGCACTGGCGCGCAGGTAGACCGAGGCGCCGATCCGGGCACCCTGCGCGGTGAACGTGGTGATGGAGGCGCCGTGCAGCGCCAACTGGCCACCAATCTCGGCGGTCGCGAAGGAGATGCGCCCCGTCGTGGTGACGCCGATCATGAAGACGGAGCCTTCGACCTGCGCCCCTTCGGCCAGCAGCCCCGGCAGGTGGCTGCCCGACAGGACCAGTTGCACCAGCCGCGCCCGGCGGGCCGCGACCGCATCGGTGAAATGGCAGGCGCGCAGGTCGGTCTCGCCCTGCGCCTGCGCGAAGTTCAGGATCAGCGGTCCGGTGATCACGGCCCCGATCAGCCGTACCCCTGCGGGGCTGACCGGTGCGATGGCGCAGCCGCCGGTGATCAGGTGGCGCAGAAGTGTGGCACGGATGCGCGGTGCTGCAGGATCGGCGGGGTCCGGCCGGTCTGCGGACACCTGGCAAAGGCTGCCGGCGGCCGCGTGGGACAATAGCGTCCGTTCGGCCCCGGTCGGGGCATCAGGGCCGGCCTGTGCCAGAAAACCGGCAATGCTGAAAAGCGGGGCCATGGGGGCAACTCGGGCGTGCGTCCACCGGGGGACATTGGCTTAGATGTTGATTTTCATGGGAAACTGAAATCCCCATTGCAGAATTGTTACCCGAAGCCCGATGCGCCTGTCGATCACTGTTTATGATCCACCCCGCAGACCGTCAGATCAGCCCGTATTGCCGCGCCTTGCCGCGCAGGAACGGCAGGCCTTCGCTGATCACCTGTTCGGTGCTGTCGGCCACGGGTCGCCAGACCGACAGACCCCAGGCCAGTTCTGGCGGCATGTTGATGAAGCTTTCCATCGCCAGCCCGCCGGTAAAGCCGATGGCGGCAAGGGCGGCGAAAATTTCGTCCCAGTCGCAAGTGCCGTGGCCGGGTGTGCCCCGGTCGCTTTCCGACAGATGGATGTAGCGCAGATGATCGCGCGCGGCGAGGATGCCGTTGGCCGCGCCCTTTTCCTCGATGTTCATGTGATAGGTGTCGAGGTGGATGAAGATATTGTCCGCGCCGACGCGGTCCAGCATCGCGGCCGCCTGCCAGCCGGTGTTGATGAGGTGGGTCTCATAGCGGTTCACGGGTTCGATGCCGAAAGCGATGCCAAGGCGCTTGGCATGTTTCGCGGCGGCGGAGAGGCAGCGGGCGACGTTGTCGAGTTCGGTTTGTGTTGGCGGCAGGCCGGTGCGTTCGCCGATCCCGCCATAGGTGACGCCGGTCAGGGCTGTTGCGCCCATCGCCGCGGTCTTGTCGAGCGCCATGGTGAGGAAGTCGATCCCCTTTTCAGGGTAGCGCGAGGGCCAGTGGGTTTCGGGCAGGCCAAGCGAGCAGACGGCGCTGATCCCGGCCCTTTCGAACAGGCCACGGGAATGCGCGGCGTCGACGATGGGCGGGTCGAGCAGGGCGACTTCGATGAAATCGAACTTGTGCCGGACTGCTTCGGCCACCGCATGTTCGGCTGCTTCGGGCGTCCAGCGCATGGTCCAGATCGAAGAGTGGATGCCGAAACCTTGCATGGGTGCCTCGTTCAGGTGGTGGTGACGATCACGTCCGGGATGATGCCGGAGGCGGCGATAAAGGGGCCCACGTCGCGCCCGGCGAACAACCCGTGCGCGGTGATCAGGACGGTGCCCATGCCGGCGGCGGCCCCGCCCAACACATCGGTGTGCAGCGTGTCGCCGACCATGGAAAGGCGGTGCGCTGCAAGCCCGGTGCGCGCCGCAGCCTCGATGTGCGCGTCGGGGAAGGGCTTGCCGCACCAGTGGAGGGTTGCACCAGTGCGGTCGGCGATGTCATGCGCCCAGTGCCCCGGCTCGGTGGACAGGCCGCCCTCGCGCGGGGCGACGAGATCGGGGTTGGCCACAAGAAGCGGGCGGGGGTTCTGGTCCATCGCGTGCAGCAGTTTTGCGTGCAGACCCGGCGTCCAGCGGGCGGTCGAAAGGTAAAGGAAAGCGTCGATGCCGGACCAGTCTTCGGTTTCATGCAGGCCGGTGACGTGGGCGGGAAGGTCGGCGAAAGTGTCGCCCTCTGCCGCGATGGCCCCCCAATGCGCACCATCGCCGATGCGGGACAGAGCCGTGGCGGCGATGTCGCGGGAGGAGACGACTTCGTCGGCGCTGAAGTCGAAGCCGAGGCGGTGATATTTCGCCAGCGCCTCGGTCCGGGGGTAGGAGGCGGCGTTGGTCAGCACGCACAGGCGTTTGCCCATGGCGCGAAGTTGGGCGATGCGGGCAACGGCACCCGGGATCGGCCGGTCGCCCACGTTCAGGACACCAAAGGCGTCGAGGATGAAGCCATCCCAGCGGTCGGCCACATCGGCCAGCGTTCCGACGCGGTGGCTGGTGGCGGGGAAGGTGGCGGCGGGCAGGCGGGGGCGGATCGCCTCGTAGCGGGCGAAGGCCTGGTCGGTCGAAAGATCAGACACTTGTGAACCCGCCTTCCACCATCAGGAGCGCGCCGTTGACCATGGCAGAGGCGTCGGAGGCAAGGTAAAGCGCCGCATCCGCCACTTCCACCGGTTCGGCGAAGCGGCGGGCAGGGGTGAAGTTGCGGAAGGGGTCGCCCTTTTCCGGTTGGCCCCAGACCTTGATGCCCATCGGCGTCATCACCACGGTCGGGCATATCGCATTGACCTGCACGTTATGCCGCGCCCATTCGGCGCAGAGGGATTTTGTCAGCGCGTTGAGACCGCCTTTGGACGCGGCATAGGCGGCGTGGTCGTCTAGCGCGATGACGCCGGTCTGGCTGCTGATGTTGATGATCTTGCCCCATGCTTGCGCGATCATTGCGGGCGCGAGGGTGCGGGCGGTCAGGAATGGGGCGCGCAGATTGACGGCCATCATCCGGTCCCAGTCGTCGGTCGAGAAATCGAGCGCAGGGGCGACATTGGCCATTCCGGCGGAGTTCACGAGGATGTCGATGGTGCCCCATTCCTTCAGCGCGGTTTCGCAGGCGGTGACCGGTTCGGTGGGGCTGGCCATTTCGGCAGTGAGCGTCAGGCAGCGCCGACCTTGGGCGCGGACGGCGGCGGCGGTGGCGGCGAGGTCGTTCGTGTTGCGGCCAAGGGCCACGATATCGGCCCCGGCTTCGGCAAAGACGGTCGCGATTTCGGCGCCGATGCCTTTGGAGGCACCGGTGATCAGGGCCTTGCGACCGGAAAGCGAAAAGCGGTCCTGCCAGCCCATGCTTTACTCCAGGTTGGTGTGGCGGGCGCGCATCGCCTGCGGGTCGATGGCGAGGTGATCGCGCAAACGCAGGACCAAAAGCTCGAAGGCGAGGAACTGCGCCCCTTCGAACAGCGAGCCCATGGGGAGGACGGAGGTGGCGGCGGTCTGGTCGTTGGCCATGGTCTGCGCGGGGATGTGGAAGATGCGGTCGGCAACTTTGGGCGCGGCACCGTCCGGCTGGGCGGTGACGCAGGCCACCCGCGCGCCCGCGTCCCGCGCCACCCCGATCAGGCCGTTGACGGTGGAAAACCCGCCCGGACCGGCGCTGGTGATCAACAGATCGCCAGGGCCCAGCGGCGGGCAGGACATGTCGCCCACCACATGTGCATCGAGGCCGAGGTGATAGAGGCGCATGGCCAGCGCCCGCATCATCAGCCCTTCGCGCCCGACGCCGTAAAGGGCGATGCGGCGGGCGGCGGCAATCTCGGTGACCATCGCGTCCATCGCGGCGGGGTCGATGCCGGCGACGGCGACACGGATCTCATCCGCCGCGCGGGCCGCAAGGCTTGCCAGCGTCATGCCTCCTCCTTTTGTCCCAGACCCGCCCCGGCAGCTTGCGGCAGCAGGCCGATTTCGTCCAGCAGGTCAAGCAGGGTATAGCGGCTGCGCAGGAAGCGGGCCTTCAGGATCGTGGCATGCAGATAATCCCGGTCGACGCCGATATCGGCCGCGTTGCACGGCGCGCCCGCCGTGATCAGCGCGCGGGCCATCGCCGGGGCGTGCATCAGCCGGTCACGCAGGCGCAGCGAGAGGTCGGGCCAGACGGCCGCGAGCAGCGTCAACCGTTTGCGCAAAGCGCGGCCTTCGACATGCTTGGCTTCGGTTTCGGCAATTGCGCGGTCGGCAATATCGCCCGGGCCAAAGCGGCTGCGGATTTCGGCGGCCTTGTCGGCAAGGGTGGGGGCGCGGGCCATCAGGGTGTCGACATCGATCGGGCGCGGGGTCGCCAAGAGCCAGTCATACATCCTGAGCGTGGTCACACAGCCCACTGCCACGCAGGCCCCATGGCTGACCCGTTCGCCGTGGTGATGCAAATCGTCCATTTCCCACAGATGCGCAATCTGGTGATCGGCACCCGAGGCGGGGCGAGACGATCCGTGCGCCTCCATCGCCAGGCCGACCAGGGTCAGGCCCTGAAAAAGCCCGTCGATGGCGGCAGGGTCGGCTGCCCGGATGCGTTCGGGTTGCGACAGCCAGCCCGCAAGGCCGCCCTGCACCATTGGCCAGGCGGTATCGTCAATCGCCTCGATGCCCAGCGCGTCGGCGATCATCCAGTCGCCACCCGCCGGTACCTTTCCGGCAAGGTCGCCGTAGCCCCAGCCGGTCATTTCGGGCGGCGCGGCGCAGATCACGTCCAGATCGGCGATCAGCACCTTGGCCGGGCGGCAGGCGATGGTCTTCTTGAACCCCTTTTCCGACAGCGGTGCCCCGGCAGAGGTATAGCCGTCCATCGAGGCGGCGGTGGCCACGCACAGGTAGGTGGTGTCGCGCATGAAGGCCGCGTATTTTACCATGTCGTTCATCACGCCAGACCCGATGGCGATGGGCACTTCGCCGGGCAGCAGCGCCGCGCCCAGGCTGTCGGCAAGGTCGGTCGTGGGCTTTGGGCGGGGGATGGCGGGGATGATGTGGCGGCGTGTCGCCACGCCAGCGGCGTTCAGCGCCGCCTCGACCGCAGGGCCGGCGGCGGCCCAGCCACGGTCATCGGCGAACAGGCAGGCCGGGCCGCTGAAATGCCGGGTGTAGACCGCGCCCGCCTCGGCCAGCACCCCGCGCCCGAGGACGATTTCCGCAACATGCGCAGACCGGGCCACGGCGCGGCCAATCAGATCGTCGCTCATGCGGCAACCCCGAGGCTGCGGCCATCGGCGGCAAAATGGTGCAGCCGCGCTGCGGGCAGGTCCAGCCCCACCCCGGCCCCGTGATCAAGCGCAGTGTCACCCTCCGCGCGCACCACCATCTGCGCCCCCGCGCCAGTGCGGACGTAAAGATACGCGTCACCCCCCAGCGTTTCGCGCAACAGCACGGTCGCCGTCATCTGGCCCTGTCCGACGGGGCGCAGGATGATGTGTTCGGGCCGGATGCCCAGCTGCACCGCGCCCGCCGGGGCCGGCCCCAGCGCATCGGCTCCATGCATCGCATTGCCGCCGGACAGCGTGACATCCAGAAAATTCATTGCCGGAGCGCCGATGAACCCCGCGACGAAGATGTTCGCCGGGCGGTGGTAAAGATCCATCGGTGCGCCGACCTGTTCGATCCTGCCTGCGTTCAGCACGACGATCTTGTCGGCCATCGTCATCGCCTCCACCTGATCATGGGTGACGTAGATCATCGTGGCCTTCAGGTCGCGGTGCAGCGCCTCCAACTCTACCCGCATCTGGACGCGAAGCTTGGCATCGAGGTTGGACAGGGGTTCATCAAACAGGAACGCCTTCGGTTCCTTGACGATGGCGCGGCCGATGGCCACCCGCTGGCGCTGGCCGCCCGACAACTGGCCGGGCTTGCGGTCAAGGTAGGGATCCAGCTGCAGGATGCGCGACGCCTCTGTCACCCGGGCACGGCGTTCGCCTAGGGCCACCTTGTTGACCTTCATGCCGAATTCCATGTTCTCGCGTACTGTCATGTGCGGGTAAAGCGCGTAAGACTGGAACACCATGGCTATGTCGCGGTCAGACGGGGCGAGGGTCGAGACATCTGTCCCGCCGATCGAAATCGTCCCGCCCGAGATGGCTTCGAGCCCGGCAATCGACCGCAGCAGCGTGGACTTTCCGCAGCCCGACGGGCCGACGAAGACGGCAAACTCGCCATCCGCGATATCAAGCGTCACATCATGCAGCGCCTGGCTGGCACCGTAGAACTTGTTCACGCCCGAAAGCCTGACTTCGGCCATGCCGTTCCTTCCCTTCCGGTCAACTTTGCAGGGGTACCGCGATTTTCCCGGTTGACTCGCTGGCGTTTCGATACATTTATATCTGCAGCGTTACAAATGGAAGTCAACCGTCAAACGCTGAAACCAATGGGAGGTTGCAATGAAATTCAGATCAGAGGTCAGCGCGCTTGCGCTGGCGGCGACGGCCAGCCTTGGCGTGGCGGGGCAGGCGGCGGCATGGACGCTGGAAGAGGCCGCGAAACCCTATGCGGGTACCGAACTGGAGGTGCTGTTTCTTGACCGTCCGGGCTATAATGCCGCGATCAAGATGCTGCCCGATTTTGAAGCCGCGACCGGCATCAAGGTGAATTACACCACGGTGCCCTATGAAAACGCGCTGGGCGAACAGGTGCGCGATTTCGTGGCCGGGGGTGACCTTGACATCGCGCTGATCGACCTGGTGTGGATCGGCAACTTTGCCGAAAACGGCTGGATCGAGCCGCTGGACAAGTTCACCGGCGACGCGGCCCTTGCCGATCCCGATCTGGACATGGCGGATTTCTTTCCGCTGGTGCTGAACGCCTTTGGCGGCTGGAACGGCACGATCTACGGCCTGCCCTTCGACAACTATTCGGGCCTGTTGTTCTACAACTCCTGCATGCTGAAGGACGCCGGTTTCGACGCGCCGCCCGCCACCTGGGACGACGTGATGAATGTCTATGGACCGGCTCTGACCAAGGATGGCAAATACGCCTACGCGCTGCAATCCAAGCGCAACGAGACGCAGTCGGCCGACAGTTTTGCCCGCATGCTGTGGCCCTTTGGCGGATCGTTCCTGAATGCGGAGTTCAAGTCGAACCTGATGTCACCGGAAAGTCAGGCGGGGCTGAAATTCCGCCAGGACCTGATGAAATACATGCCCGAAGGCATCGTCGCCTATGACCATTCGGAAACGGTCAACGCGCTGGCGCAGGGCGACGTGGCCTTCATCACCGAATGGTCGGCATTCTATTCGACGCTGGCCAGCCCGGAGACCTCAACCCTCGGGGATTGCTTGGCTGTTGCACCGGAACCGACCGGCCCCGCAGGCCGCAAACCGGCGCTGGGCGGGTTCTCGCTGGCCGTCGCCACGCAGGCGGATGACGCGGAAAAGGCGGCGGGATACTTGTTCATCCAGTGGGTGACGTCCAAGGCCAACGCCGGCCGTTACCTTGAGATGGGCGGCGTGCCGGCGCGGCAATCGGCCTATGCCGATCCGGCCCTGGCCGAGGCCTACAAGTTCATTCCGGCGCTGGTTGAGTCGTGGAAAGAGGGGGTGCCGGAGTTCCGTCCGCGCTTTGCCGAATGGCCCGCCATTACTGAAATCGTGCAGGAATGGGGCACCAAGATGATGCTGGGCGAGGTCAGCACCGAAGAAGGTGCCAAGATGATCGGCGAAAAGATGGAGGCGGTGCTGGCCGAGGCCGGCTATTACGACGGCAAGAAGCCACTGGCGCAATAGTGGCCCGAACCTCTCTCCCAGCCCCTCTCACACGGGAGAGGGGGGGCGCTGACCTTCGCCCCTCTCCGTTTCGGAGAGGGGTCGGGGGAGAGGCTTTTGCACCGCCCGATCAACTGTTCCCTTCCCCCTGCCGGAGCCGCAGATGAGTTTTCCCGTGCGCCGCAGGACGATTGCGGCCTTCCTTGGCCCGGCAGTCTTTGCGCTGGTGATCGTGGGCATCGCGCCCTTGCTGTTCGCCCTGTGGAAGAGCCTGCATTACTTCAACCTGACCAAGCTGGCGCAGCAAAAGTTCGTCGGACTGGATAACTACGCTTTCGTGCTGACCGACCCGGTGTTCTGGCAGGCGATGGGGCGAACCGCCACCTTGTTTCTGATCGCGGTGCCGGTGCAGATCGCCGTCGGCCTGCTGATCGCGCTGACGCTGCACCGGCCCGGACTGGGGGTCTGGAAGACGCTGACCCGGCTGTCGCTGGTCTTGCCGATGGCCACCACCTATGCCGTGGTGGGCCTTCTGGCCCAGGTGATGCTGAACCAGAAATACGGGGTGATCAACCAGATGCTGGGCTGGATCGGGGTCGATGCGATCAATTTCATCGGTGACCCGACAAATGCATTCATTGCCGTGATCCTGTGGGATATCTGGCAATGGACCCCTTTCGTGGCGCTGGTGCTGCTGGCCGGGCTGTCCACCGTGCCGCCGGAAATAGAAGAGGCGGCGCAACTGGAAACCAAATCGAACTGGGTGGTTTTGCGCCATGTGCAACTGCCGTATCTGATCCCCAGCCTCGTGGCCGTGCTGATCCTGCGCACCGCCGATACGCTGAAGCTGTTCGACATGCCCTTCACCATGACGCGCGGCGGGCCGGGGTCGGCCACGGAGTTCATCGCCGTGTTGATCGAACGGGTCGGCAACCGGCAGTTCGACATCGGCATGGCAAGCGCGCAGTCGATCATCATGTTGGCGATCACCATCGTGCTGGCCCGCGCCTACATCCGCTTTTTCTACCGCGAGGTCCGCTGATGGCCGCGCCGATCCAGACGCGCAATCTGGCGGGCGAGGCGGTTTTGCTGACCCTGATCTGCATCTTCTGCATCTTTCCGTTTTACTGGATGGTGACGACCAGCCTGAAAACGCAAGTGGTCGCCCTGCAATCGCCGCCGGTGTGGTGGTTTACCCCGACGCTGGCGAATTACTGGGAGGTGTTGTTCGAGGACAAGGTCGGCGTCGCGCTGATCAATTCGATCATCGTGGCCACCAGCACCACCGCGCTGGCGGTGCTGCTTGGCTGCCCCGCCGCCTATGCCCTTGCGCGTTTCGAGTTTCGCGGCAAGACCGACCTGTGGTTCTGGTTCATCACCAACCGCTTCGTCAGCCCCGTGGTGCTGGCCTTTCCGGTGTTCCTGATCAGCCGCGAGTTGGGCCTGCGCGACACGCATCTGGCGCTGATTCTGATGTATCTGACCTTCACCCTGCCGATCGTCATCTGGATCTGCACCGATCAGTTCCGCAGCATTCCGCGCGAGCTGGACGAGGCGGCGATGCTGGAAGGGGCGTCGCAGTTCCGCATCTTCCGCTCCATCTGCCTGCCGCTGGCGATGCCGGGGGTGGCGGTCAGTTCGATCCTGTCGTTCATCTTTTCGTGGAACGAATTGCTTTTCGCCTACATCCTCGCCCCCAAGGCCGCGAAAACCGCGCCTGCGATGGCGGTGACCTTCATGGAAGGTTACGACGTGCCCTACGGAAAGATCATGGCCACATCGACGTTGATCGTGATCCCGGTCTTGATCTTTGCGCTTCTGGCGTCAAAACACCTCGTGCGCGGCCTGACCATGGGCGCGGTAAAGTAAGGGGTGCCCATGGCCCGTGCGCCGAAACTGCCGCAGATCTATACGGAAGAGCGGTTTCTGGCGCAGGTCGCCTGGGCCTATTACGTCGAAGGGCTGACGCAGGAAAAGGTTGCCGACAAGCTGGGTGCCACACGCCTGCGCGTCAACAAGGCGCTGTCGGAGGCGCATTTGCGCGGGCTGGTGCGGATCAGCTTCAACACCTCGTACGCCGCCTGCGCAGAACTGGAAGCGGCGCTGGTGGCGCGGTTCGGGCTGAAGCAGGCCTATGTTGCCCCCGCGCCAGGCGACCCCGAGGATGTGCAGAAAATCACCGGTGCCGCACTCGGCCATCTCCTCAGCGAGGTGTTGGCCGATCCGGCGGTCAAGCTGTTCGGCATGTCATGGGGCGGCACGCTGAACATCGCCACCCGCTTTGTCGCGGCGATGCGCCGCCCTGATCTGGAAGTGATCTCGGTCATGGGGGGGCTGACGCAGGGGTCTGACCTGAACTCCTTCGAGATCACCACCCGGCTGGCCGATCTGCTGGGCGCGCAGCACAGCTACTTCACCGCGCCGCTGTATGCCGGAAGCCGGGAAAGCCGCGACACGATCATGCAACTGGATGTGTTCCGCGAGGTTCTGGAAAAGCTGCGCGGGGTGGACGCGATGGCAATGGCAGCGGGCGATCTGTCGACACGGTCGCTGCTGGTGCGCGACGCGATGCCCAAGGATGTGACGGTGGAAGACCTGCTGGCGCTGGGCGGGGTGGGCGATGTGCTGGGCATGGTGATCGACGCCGAGGGCCAGCCCCTGGCGCACAAGATCAACGAGCGGGTGATCGGCATCGGGCTGGAGGATCTGGCGGCCATCCCCAACGTGATCCTAGCCGCAGGGGGGCCGCACAAGGTGGCGGTCAACCGGGCCATCCTGCGGCGCGGCGTCGTTGATACGTTCGTGACCGATGAGGCGACGGCGCGTGCCTTGCTGGCGGGGCCGCGCTGATGCTGACCGTGGGCATCGACCTTGGCACATCCGGCATAAAGGCGGTGCTGATGGAGGATGCGACCCGCGCGCTGGGGCAGGCCGCGCGCCCCGTGGCGGTGTCGATCCCGCAGGTCGGCTGGTCGGAACAGGACCCCGATCTGTGGGTGACGGCAGTCTGGGGCTGTCTGGACGAATTGGCCGCGGCGCATCCCGGTCTGATGGCGGCGGTGGCGGGCATCGGGCTGTCGGGGCAGATGCTGGCGGCGCTGATGCTGGACGCGGACCTGCGGCCCTTGCGGCCCGCCATGCTGTGGAACGATCAGCGCGCCGTGGCGGAATGTGCAGAATTGCTGGCCGCCGTGCCCGACATCGGCCAGCGCACCAACGGTACGCCCGATCCCGGCATCACCGCGCCGAAACTGATGTGGCTGAACCGGCACGAACCGGCGCTGATGGCGCAGGCGCGGATGCTGCTGCTGACCAAGGATTACGTGCGTCTGGCCCTGACCGGCGAGGTGGCGACTGATCCGACTGACGCCGGGGGAACCGAGCTTCTGGATTGCCGCATCGGTCGATGGGATGCGTCCCTTTGCGCGGCGGTCGGTTGGAACCCCGAACATCTGCCGCCGCTGGTGCCCAGTTGGGCGGCGGCGGGCGGGCTGCGCCCCGCCTTGGCGCAACGCTGGGGGATGGCGGCGGGCACGCCCGTCGCGGCGGGGGCGGGGGACAACATGAGCTCCACCCTTGGTGCGGGGGCGGCGCGGGCCGGCGATGCGGTGGTCACCATCGGCACCTCTGCCGTGGCCTGTCTGGTGGATGCGGCGTTTCATCCGGGGCCGGAGTTTGCGATCCTGACCAGCGCCCATGCTGCACCTGACACCTACCTGTCGATGGGCGTGGTGATGTCGGCGACAGCGGCGCTGGAGTGGTCGGCGCGGCTGGCCGGGACGACTGCTGCCGATCTTGCCGGGCGGGCCGATGCCTTTGCCGCCAGCGGACGGCTGACGGACGCACCGGTGTTCCTGCCCTGCCTGAACGGCATCCGCACGCCTGCGAACCGCCCCGGTGCGACAGGGCAGATCAGCGGGCTGCACCCCGGCGTCGACGCGGCCAGCCTCGGCTATGCGACGATGGAGGGGGTGGCCTTTCAGATCGCCGATTGCATTGCCGCACAGCAAAAGGCCGGGGTGGCGCTGTGGCAGGTGGTGGCGGTGGGGGGTGGCACGCGCTCGGCGCTGTGGATGCGGCTGCTGGCCACGGTGCTGGGCCAGCCGGTGACGCTGCCCGAAGGGGCCGATCTTGCCGGGCCTGGCGGGGCCGCGCTGCTGGCGATGGCGGCGGCATCGGGCGATGTGGCCGCCCTGTACATCAAGCCAGGTGCCCGCGCGGTGATCGACCCCGATCCAGCGCTGGCCGACATGCTTGCCCCGCGCCGCGCCCGCTTT
>JAYSYZ010000021.1:0-15889 GCA_043727195.1 Paracoccaceae bacterium | reverse complement strand
CGCCCGATCTCACCTCAGACGGGTTGCGCCCGCTCCACCAGCCGGGCAAAGAAGCTTGCGCCCACCGGTGCGGCCTCGTCGTTGAAATCATAGGCGGGATGATGCAGCCCCGCCCCCGGCCCGATCCCCATGAAGAGATAAGCCCCCGGCCGCACTTCCAGCATATAGCTGAAATCCTCCGACCCCATCTCGCGGTTGGCGCGCGCATCGACCGCATCCGCGCCGACCACCTCGCGCGCCACTTCGGCGGCAAACTCGGCCTCGTCGTCGTGATTGATCGTCGCCGGATAGCCCCAGTCATAGTCGATCCGCGCCGCCACGCCGTAAGCCGCCGCATGGCCCTCGACGATCTCGTGGAACCGCTTTTTCAACAGTGCCCGCACATCAGGCTTGAAGCAGCGGATCGTCGCACAGAACATGGCCTCCTCCGGGATGATGTTGGACGCAGTTCCGGTATGAATCTGGGTGACCGACAGCACCGCCTCGTCCAGTGCATAGATGTTGCGCGGGATGATCGTCTGGATCGCGCCCACCATGCCCACCACCGCCACCACCGGGTCGACACAGTCATGCGGCGTGGCGCCATGGCCACCGCGCCCGGTGACGTAGACAAAGGCCGTGTCCACCGATGCCATCAGCGGCCCCGGCGTGGTCTGGAAATGGCCGAGCGGCACATTTGGCGCATTGTGGATGCCGTAGACCTGCCCGATCCCGAAGCGGTCCATGATGCCTTCCTGCACCATCACCTGCCCGCCGCCGCCGTCCTCCTCCGCCGGCTGGAAGATCAGCGCCACCCGGCCCGCAAAACGCCGCGTCTCGGCCAGATATTTCGCCGCCCCCAGCAGCATCGTCACATGCCCGTCATGGCCGCAGGCGTGCATCTTGCCCGGAACCGTGCTCGCATACTCGGCCCCCGTCACTTCCATGATCGGCAACGCATCCATGTCGGCGCGCAGGCCGATGGTCGGCCCGTCCCCCTGCCCGGTGATGATCGCAACGATCCCCGTTCTGGCAATGCCCGGGTGAATCTCGTCAACGCCGAACTCGCGCAGCCGGTCCACGATGAAGGCTGCCGTGGCATGACACTCGAAACTCAGTTCCGGGTTCTGGTGAAGGTGTCGCCGCCAACCCTTCATTTCCCCGGCATATGAGGCGATACGGTTCAACACGGGCATGGTTGGGGAATCCTTTGGGGTCGTCACTCGATCAGGCACGGAACAAATCGCAAATCCACGGTGGCCGCAATGACCCTTCCCCGCCCTGACCGCCCTGCCAGTGAACGCCCTGCCAGTGACCGGCTGATCCACGACCAGACCGCCGGGATCGAACGCCTGCTCGCCATCATGGCCCGCCTTCGCGATCCCGCCACCGGCTGCCCGTGGGACATCGCGCAAACCTTCGCCAGCATCGCGCCCTATACCGTGGAAGAGGCGCACGAGGTCGCCGACGCCATCCAACGCCAGGCGTGGGGCGAACTCAAAGCGGAACTTGGCGACCTTCTCCTGCAGGTCGTCTACCACTCCCGGATGGCCGCCGAGGCGGGCCTGTTCACCTTCGCCGACGTCGCCCGAACCATCAGCGACAAGATGATCGCCCGCCATCCCCATGTGTTTGGCGACCAAAGCCGCGACAAGACCGCCACCCAGCAAAGCGCCGACTGGGAGGCGCTGAAGGCTGCCGAACGCGGCCCCTCCCGCACCCTCGACGGCATTGCCCTCTCGCTCCCCGCCCTCACCCGCGCGCTCAAACTGCAGTCCCGCGCCGCCCGCGTCGGTTTCGACTGGCCCTCCACCACCGAGGTTCTCGACAAACTCAGCGAAGAGGCCGCCGAACTGGTCGAAGCCCGCGACACCCTGTCGCAAGCCGAGGTGACCGAGGAAATGGGCGACCTGCTGTTCGTGATGGCCAATCTCGCCCGCCACCTGAACGTCGACGCCGAAGCCGCCCTGCGCGCCGCCAACGCCAAATTCACCCGCCGCTTCGCGCGGATCGAGGATTGGCTGGCCCAGGACGGCCGCACCCCCGGCCAATCCGACCTCGCCGAGATGGACGCGCTGTGGAACCGGGCCAAGGCCGAAGACAAATCGAAACTGGCAATCAGTTCCGAAAACATGTCCGAGTAATTCGATCAGGATTGACGCGTGCTCCGCCGCATGCTCAAAGACCCCGGTAAACCTGACTAAAGGACTCAACCATGCTCCGTCTTTCCGCCCTCTCCCTGCTTGCGCTGTCGTCCCCGGTAATGGCGCAGGAGATCAACGTCTATTCCCACCGCCAGCCGGAACTCATCCAGCCGCTAGTTGATGCCTTCACCGCCGAAACCGGCATCGCCGTCAACGTGGCCTTTGTCGACAAGGGCATGGCCGAACGGCTGGTGGCCGAGGGCGACCGTTCCCCCGCCGACCTAGTCCTCACCGTCGACATCGCCCGCCTGACCCAGATCGTCGCGGCTGACGTGACCCAGGCCGTCCAGTCCGACCTGCTTGAAGCCAACATCCCCGCCGCCTTCCGCGACCCGGCAGACCACTGGTTCGGCCTGACCACCCGCGCCCGCATCGTCTATGCCAGCGTCGACCGCGTCAAAGATGGCGAGGTGACCACCTACGAAGATCTCGCCGATCCCAAATGGAAGGGCCGCATCTGCACCCGCTCCGGCACCAATGACTACAATGTCGCGCTCACCGCCGCCGTCATCGCCCACCACGGCGAGGCGGGCGCGAAAGCCTGGCTCGAAGGGCTGAAGGCCAACCTCGCCCGCAAACCCGATGGCGGCGACCGCGATCAGGTCAAGGCGATCGCTGCGGGCGAATGCGACATCGCCATCGGCAACACCTACTACATCGGCCAGATGCTGGCTGACCCCGAGCAAAAGCCCGCCGCCGAAACCGTCCGCATCGTGTTCCCAACCTTCGAGGGCGGCGGCACCCATCTCAACATCTCGGGCGTCGCCATGACCAAATCCGCACCGAACCGCGACAATGCGCTGAAATTCATGGAATGGCTGTCCGGCGACGCCGCTCAGAAGATCTACGCCGAAACCAACTACGAATACCCGGTCAAGCCCGACGCCGAACGCTCCGCGCTTGTAGCATCCTGGGGCGAGTTCACCGCCGACAGCAAGGGTCTGACCGAACTTGCCGGCCTCCGCGCCGCCGCACTGAAGCTTGTCGAAGAGGTTAACTTCGACGGCTAACCCCTTGCCTATGCAAAACAAGGGGGCCATCGGCCCCCTTTGTCACATCACCTCGACGGTCAGCACCGTCGGCAGATGCCGCGCCACCTCGGTCCAGCTTTCTCCCTCGTCACCGCTGGCGAAAACCGACCCGGTATTGGTGCCGAAATACACCCCCGCAGGCGTGCCCCGGTCCACCGCCATTGCCTGGCGCAGCACGGTGAAAAAGCAGTCCCGTTCCGGCAGACCCGCGCCATGCCCGGTCCAGCTTTCGCCGCCATCGACCGATTTCCAGACCAGCGCCTTCGCCCCCACCGGAAACCGCCCCTGACTGTCGCCGTTCAACGGAAACACCCACAGCGTCCCCGGATCGCGCGGATGCGCCGCCACCGGAAATCCAAAGGTCGAGGGCAGCCCCTCGGTGATCTCCTCCCACAGCGCCCCGCCATCGCGGCTGCGATAGACGCCCTGATGGTTCTGCATGTAGATCAGGCCCTCGGCGGCACCGAAGGCCATGTTGTGCACGCAGGCAAATATCTCGTCCTCGGCACGGATTTCCTCGTTATCCCAATGTCTTGGCAGATTTCCTGCAGGCCCCGGGCGGTTTGACCGGCGCCCCTGCCGCTGCCAGCTTGTCCCGCCATCGCTGCTGGCAAAGGCCCCGGCCGCCGAAATGCCCACCCAAAGCCGCCCCTGCCCGCCACACAGAATCGAATGCAACACCAGCCCCGCCGCCCCCGGCATCCACGCCTCCGAACCCGGCTGATCGGTCAGGCCCTCCAGCTTCGACCAGACCATCCCGCCATCGTCGCTTTGCCACAGGCTCGCGGGCTTCGTCCCTGCCAAAAGCCGCGCGCCGTCACGCCCCAGCGACCAGACCTGTTCCGCACCCTCGAACGGCCCCTTCGACATCGTCCACGCGCCCGCCTCGCGCCGCCAGACCCCCGGCCCGTGCCAGCCCGACCCGCCCCCCGCCCAGATCGTGCCGCTGGCCCGGTCGCCCACCGCATGGTTGATCGGCCAGCCGTCACAAAACGGTCCGGTCACCTGCCATCCAGACCGGGCAGCGTCGCCCGCAAGGATAAACAGCCCCTTTGTCGTCCCCACCAATAGATCAACCGCCATGCCAGCCTCCCGCACAGACCAGAGATTCCGAAACCTTACCTCAAATCCTCCTGCTCTTTTGAAAAATACTGCCCCGGTGGTCCGGCGGGTGTGACAGTCTTCACCGCCGCCGCAAATCCCGCTGGTTGCCACTGGACGAATCCCCCGCCATCATCGTTTCTTCGCCGGATCGAGGAGCATGCCATGACCAACCCCCGCAAGATCATCATCGACACCGATCCCGGTCAGGACGATGCCGTGGCGATTCTGCTGGCCCTCGCCAGCCCCGATGAAATCGAGGTTCTGGGCCTGACCGCCATCGCCGGAAACGTGCCGCTGGCACTGACCGCGCGCAATGCGCTGATCATCTGCGAACTTGCCGGCAAGCCTGCCACCCAGGTTTTTGCAGGCTGCGATGCGCCCTTGCAGCGCCAACTGGTCACTGCCGAACATGTGCATGGCAAGACCGGGCTCGACGGCCCGCAACTGGCTGATCCGGTGATGCAACTGCAACCGCAGCACGCTGTCGATTTCATCATCGAAACACTGCGCCGCGAACCGGCGCACAGTGTCACGCTGTGCCCGCTCGGGCCGCTCACCAACATTGCCGCAGCCTTCCTCAAGGCCCCCGACATCATTGCCCGGGTGCAGCAGATCGTCCTGATGGGTGGCGCGTATTTCGAGGTGGGGAACATCACCCCCGCCGCCGAATTCAACATCTACGTCGATCCGCAAGCCGCCGCAATCGTGTTCAAATCCGGCGCGCCGATTGTGGTCATGCCGCTTGATGTCACGCACAAGGCCCTGACCAACCGCGCCCGGATCGAGGCGTTTCGCGGCCTCGGTACCGAACCCGGCCGGATGGTCGCCGAATGGACCGATTTCTTCGAACGATTCGACATGCAGAAATACGGCTCCGAAGGCGCGCCCTTGCATGACCCATGCGTGATCGCCTACCTGATCGACCCCTCGCTGTTTTCCGGCCGCCACATCAATGTCGAAATCGAGGTGCAGTCCGAACTGACCATGGGGATGACGGTCGCCGACTGGTGGGGGGTGTCGGGTCGGCCGGCCAATGCGCTTTTCATCGGATCGCTTGACGCCGACCGATTCTTTGCCCTGCTGACCGAACGCCTGGCGCGGTTGTAGCGGCGCAGGCACCGCCAGATCAGAGGCGACATGGTTTACAAAAAACTAACAAAAATTGCAAAATTAAGTATTATCAATAACTTGGTCTTCATAACACGCGTGTTATCATGCCCCTATCCCAAGGGAAGGATCACCGAAAACACGCTTCCCCGCCCCGGCGCGCTTTCCACCTTCAGCCACCCCCGATGCCGGACAACGATATGCTTGACGATGGCCAGTCCCAGCCCGGTGCCCCCCTTTTCCCGGCTGCGGTGCGTATCGATCCGGTAGAACCGTTCCGTCAGCCGCGGCAGGTGGACCGGGTCGATCCCTTCCCCCTGATCCGCCACATCCACCCGCAGCGCCGGCCCGCGCAGTGTCTCCTCCCCGGTGACCGCGATCCGCACCTCCTGCCCCGCCGCCCCGTATTTCACCGCGTTCTCGATCAGGTTGGTGAAAACCTGGGTCAACTGGTCGGGATCACCGGGCAGCAAAGGGATGCCCGCATCCCCCGTCAGCACCAGCACCGTCCCCGCCCGCTCCGCCAGCGTCCGAAGGCTGTCGATCGTGCCGCGCAGCACCGCGCCCAGATCCATCAGCTCGCGCGGCCGCACCCGTTCTTCCGCCTCGACCCGGCTCAGATGCAGCAGGTCGCGCACCAGCCGGTTCATCCGCCCCGCCTCCTGCTCCATGATCGTCAGAAACCTGTCCCGCGCCACCGGATCGTCACGCGCGGCATGTCTCAACGTCTCGATGAAACCCATCAGCGCGGTCAGCGGCGTGCGAAGTTCATGACTGACATTCGCCACGAAATCCCGCCGCATCTGCCCCGCCTTCTCAGCCTCGCTGATGTCCCGAAACACGCAAAGCACCGTCTGGTTGGCTTGCCCGGAAACGGTGACAAGAAAGACCGTATCTTGCGCGTTGCGCGAAAGCGCCATCCGAACGTCCTGAACCCCACCGCCAAGGAAGGCTTCCCCGATCGCCTGAAGCACCGCCGGGTTGCGGATCGCCATCGCCGGATGCCGCCCGATGATCCCGGCCCCGAACATCGCGATGGCGGCCTCATTGCCCGCAGTGACGCGTTCCTGCGAGCCGATCATCAGCGCGGGCAGCGGCAGACCGGCAAGCAATTTGGCCAGATCATCGTTCATTTCCGCTTCGTCCATCCCGTCCAGTCCTGATCCGTTATGTTCGGCAAAGCCTGCAGTTAGAAAGTCTATTGTCTTGCCCGGAAATACCTCTAGCTTTTTTGGTTGAGGGCGTGGATATGTTCACAACCGGAATGTGTCCGGAAAACCAATGGAGGCAAGCCTAAATGTCGTTGAGGCAGACCGTCGTCACGATGTCGCAACGCAGGATCTATGCAGAAAGCAATGTCATGCCGGTACGCCTCAGGTGCCTCGTGATCGGGACACATTCACCGGCTTTTGCAGCGGGCACCTTTCAGCCCGGTGAAGTTGTGGCGGTCGACGCTGCGTCGTTGGCGTCCTACCGGCGCATCCCTGAATCAGTTGAACTCGTCGTATCGCCGCTCTTTGGACGGAGCTTTGATGCACTTGAAGTGCTGGAGCAACTGGCAGCACAGGGCTACCGTGGCACGCTGCGGGTGATCGCACCCCGCCTGCCCAACCGGCAGATCGTGCTGCGCGAACTGCGCAGCCATGCGGCGCGACAGGGTATCCTGATCGAACTCGTTGAACTCGACACTCCACCGTCATAACGCGCGCAATCCCTTGGCGAAACGTATAGCATTGGCACGGTAATTGCGTGCCGATTGCAATAGGCGCACTTGCGCCTCGGGATCCAGCATCCGGACAACCCTGCCGGGGGCCCCCATCACCAAGGCTCCGTCGGGAATTTCCTTGCCTTCGGTGATCAGGGCGTTGGCCCCGATCAGGCAACCCCTGCCAATCCGCGCCCCGTTCAGGATCGTCGCCCCCATCCCGATTAGGCTGCCCTCCCCGATGGTGCAGCCATGCAGCATCGCCCGGTGGCCGATGGTGCAGTTCGCGCCTATGCTCAGCGGATACCCCAAATCGGTGTGCAGGACCGACGCCTCTTGCACGTTCGAACCGGCCCCGACACGGATTTCCTCGTTGTCGCCGCGCAAGGTTGCGCCGAACCAGACGGAACTTTCGGCCTCCAGTACCACACGACCAATGATATTGGCATCTGGCGCGATCCAGGCGGTCGGGTCGATCAGCGGTGCCATTCCATCCAGCGAATAGATCATCGGGCGTCGAATTCCTCGTTCAAGCGCCGCACGAAGGCGGACAATTCGGGTTGGCGCTCGCGGCGCAGCCGCTCCGCCTCCAGCAGCGTCTTCAATCGCCCGAAGGTCTGGTCAAGATCGTCATTGATCAGAACATAGTCATACTCTGCCCAATGGCTGATCTCGTCGCGGCTCTTTGCCATGCGTCCGGCAATCACCTCATCACTGTCCTGCCCCCGGCTGCGCAGGCGGCGGTCAAGTTCACGGATCGACGGCGGCAGGACGAAAACCGAAACGACATCCCCCCGCATGGCTTGCTTGATCTGCTGGCCGCCCTGCCAATCGATGTCAAAAACCGTGTCGATGCCTGTCTGCATCGCCGCTTCCACCGGCGCGCGGGGCGAGCCGTAGAGGTTCCCGAACACCTCGGCATGTTCCAGCATCTCACCTGCCGCAACCATCGCATGAAACGCGGCGCGGCTGCGGAAGTAGTATTCGCGGCCATCGGCTTCGCCAGGCCTCGGTGCCCGCGTCGTTGCCGAAACGGAAAAGCGCATCGTCGGGTCCCAGTTCATCAGCATACGCGACAGTGTTGATTTTCCCGCACCGGAGGGCGAGGAAAGGATCACTAAAAGCCCACGCCGGATCATGCCCTATTCCACATTCTGAACCTGTTCGCGCATCTGATCGATGACGGATTTCAGGTCAAGTCCGATCCGGGTAAGCCCCATCGCCTGTGCCTTGGAACATAGCGTGTTCGCCTCCCGCATGAATTCCTGCATCAGGAAGTCAAGCTTGCGGCCTACAGGCCCGTCATCCGCAATCAGCCCACGCGCGGCAGCAACATGGGCGGCAAGGCGGTCCAGTTCTTCGGTCACATCGGTCTTCACTGCCAGCAGCGCCAGCTCCTGGGCAAGCCGCACCGCATCGACTCCGTCGACAGCGCCAAGAACCCGGGCGAGGGATTCTTGCAGGCGTTCGCTTTGAGTGTCGGTGCGGGCCTCCGCCTCGGTCAGCGCGGCGGCTGTCAGACTGGCGATGCGGTCAATCTGGGCTCCGATCACCTCCGCAAGTGCTGCGCCCTCTCCCCGCCGCATCCCGGCAAAATTCGTCAGAAGCCCCGCCAGATCCGCCATGATTTCGGCCCGCAGCAGGATTGTGTCAGCGTCTTGGCTGCCCGGGTCGTATACCCCTCGCATCCCCAACACATCGGCTGCAGTCGGCGGAGCAAGCGTCACCCCCGCTGTCACCGCCGATTTTTGAACCTGCGACAAAGCGGCAAATGCCGCAGCCAGGGCAAGACCGTTGATCCGCAGCGCTGCAGTGGAATCCGCCGCTACCTCCGGCACTACCTTCAGCGTCAGGCTGACGTTGCCGCGGCTCAGCCCTTTTTGCAGTTCAGCCCGCACCAAAGCTTCAAGCCCTTCGATCCAATCCGGCACCCTGATCCGCAGATCAAGGCCCTTGCCATTCACCGACCGGATGTCCCACGACCAGACATGGCCCGCCCCCGCGCCACGCCGGGCGGCATATCCTGTCATCGAGTTGATCATCGCGCGGTCCCTTTAGCCTGCCGATACGGCCGAGTATTTACCATTTGATTAGATTTTCACGCGAATCTACTGAATTCGATGTATTTTGACGACACAACACACGTCACCATCACAGATCGCAGTGTTGCAGGCACAGGTCGGAGGTCATTTTGGAACTGAAATTGCTGAACGGATTTCGGACCGGCGCGCGCCCGCCGATCAGGCCCGTAGCCCCATCCGCCGGGTTGGCCGAAGTGCGCGCCTATTGGGAAGGTTTGCGGTGCGGTGGCGATATTCCGGCCCGCGCCGATCTTGATCCCCGCGGGATGAGCGGAACTCTCGACCGCGTTTTCATCGCAGAACGGATCGGGGCCGGCCTTGTCCGGATCCGTATCGCCGGATCGACATTGCATGACATTGCAGGGCTTGATCTCCGGGGTCTGCCGTTGTCCTGCCTGTTCCAGCCCGACGCACGTCCGCGGCTCTCGACCCTGATCGAGCGTGTTTTCAGCAATCCGATTGCAGCCGAACTGCATATTGCGGCCGAACAAGGTGTCGGCCGTCCGAACCTTGCGGGCCGCATGATGCTTTTGCCGCTTCTCGACACCGATGGCAGTCGGACGCTGACGCTGGGCTGCATCAGCTTTACCGGCGGGGTGGGCCGTGCGCCACGCCGTTTCGGCATCCTGCGGGCCGTCGAGGAAAATCTGATCACCGCACCTGACCATTCCCTGCCGCACGCGCCGCGCGATCGACGCGAGCCCCCGGTCGCAGCCGCCCCGGTCAGACCACCTCACCTGCGGCTGGCCTATTCGGCGAACTGAGGCACGCTGCCGCGAACTGCAATCCCGAGCAAAGGCTCACAATGCAATGCGCCGCGTCGCCTCGCGTTGCGACGAAAGTTCCTCGGCCACTAGGAAGGCAAGCTCCAACGATTGCGAGGCGTTAAGGCGCGGGTCACACGCCGTGTGATACCTGTCCGACAGATCTTCGTCGGTCACCGCCCTCAACCCGCCAGTGCATTCCGTCACGTCCTGGCCGGTCATTTCGAAATGCACGCCACCAGGAACCGTCGCCTCGGCCTTGTGGATGGCAAAGAATTCACGCACCTCGCGCAGAACAGATTCGAATGGTCGCGTCTTGTAACCCGACACCGCCTTGATGGTGTTGCCGTGCATCGGGTCGCACGACCAGACGACATTGGCCCCTTCGGCCTGCACCGCCTTGATCAGGCGCGGCAGGTGATCTCCGACCTTGCCAGCACCAAACCGCGCGATCAGGGTCAATCGACCGGCCTCATTTTCGGGATTGAGCTTGGCCATCAGAACTTTCAGGTCTTCGGCAGTGGTTGTCGGACCACATTTCAACCCGATCGGGTTCAACACGCCACGCGCGAATTCGACATGCGCCCCGTCCGGCTGCCGGGTGCGGTCGCCGATCCAGATCATGTGGCCGGACCCCGCAATATTCTGGCCGGTGATGCTGTCCACTCGGCACAACGCCTCCTCGTATTCCAGCAGCAGCGCTTCGTGGCTGGTGTAGAAATCAACCCGGCTAAGCTCGTTCGCCGTGTCGGAGTTCACCCCCGCCGCATTCATGAAATCCAGCGCATCGGAAATGCGGTTCGACAGTTCGCGGTAGCGCTCCGCCTTGTCATGCTCGGCAAAACCCAGGGTCCAGCTGTGCACGCGGTGGATGTCTGCGAAACCGCCCGTCGAAAAGGCGCGCAGCAGATTGAGGCTGGCCGCAGCCTGGGTATAGGCCTGCAGCATCCGGTTGGGGTCCGGACGCCGCGATGCCTCGGTAGCGTCAAACCCGTTGATGATATCTCCCCGGTAGGACGGATACTCCACACCGCCAATCATTTCGGTCGCGGCAGAGCGGGGCTTGGCAAACTGCCCCGCCATCCGGCCGACCTTGATCACCGGAACTTTGGCACCATAGGTCAAGACCACCGCCATCTGCAGCATGACGCGGAACGTGTCGCGGATGTTGTCTGCAGAAAACTCCGCAAAGCTTTCGGCACAGTCGCCGCCTTGCAGCAGAAAGGCCTTGCCCTGCGCGGCCAGCGCCAGCTGCTTCTTCAGGCGGCGCGCCTCGCCGGCAAAGACCAGCGGCGGATACTTGGCCAACTGCGCCTCGACCGCGTTAAGCGTCGGCGCATCGGGATAATCCGGCATCTGGACCCGCGGCTTTGCGCGCCAATCCGACTTCTTCCATCCCTTGGTCATCGGTATTCTCCGGTCCTGTGCAGTGTCGGCCCGGCATATACGCCGCCTATTGCGCATTGCAAAGGGTGAATGCCCGTGACGCCTTTGGTAACAGCCCTTGCGGCGGGCCGGATTTTCAGGTTCGGTAGCGTACAAACGACATGAACAGGTCGCAGACATGACAACCCCTGTACGCAAGGCCACCCAGACCAGCAAGGCCGTCCCGCCGCGCCGCTTTGTGTTCCTGCTGCTCGACAAGTTCACGATGATCAATTTTGCCGGCGCAATCGAGCCTTTGCGGCTGGCCAATCACGTGACCGGGGCGCCGCTTTACACCTGGGCGCTTTGTGGCGAGGGCGGCGAGAAGACCTGTTCCAACGGAGCCACCTTCCGGCTGGATTTCGGTCTCGACGAGGTGGACCGTGATGACACGGTGCTGGTCTGCGGCGGCATCGAGATTCAGCGGACCACCACCCGGGGGGTGATCAGCTGGCTGCGGCGCGAGGCGCGGCGCGGTGTGACCATCGGCGGGCTCTGCACCGGCGCCTATGTCCTTGCCAAGGCCGGCCTTCTGGACGGCAAGAAGGCCACGATCCACTGGGAAAACCAGGATGGCTTTGCCGAGGAATTCGAGGATGTGAAACTCACCAAATCGGTCTTCGTGATGGACGGAAACCGCTGGTCCACGGCGGGCGGCATTTCGTCGATTGATCTTATGCTGCGGATCATCGCGTCAGACCATGGCGAGGATCTGGCCAACAACGTCGCCGATCTGATGATCTATTCCACCATCCGCACCGATCAGGATACCCAGCGCCTGTCGATTCCGACGCGCATTGGCGTGCGCCATCCCAAGCTCAGTCAGGTTATCCAGATGATGGAGGGCAACATCGAAGACCCGATGTCACCCGCCGATCTGGCCGAAGCGGTCGGGATGAGCACGCGGCAACTTGAACGCCTGTTTCGCCGCTACCTGAACCGCAGCCCCAAGCGCTATTACATGGAACTGCGGTTGCAAAAAGCCCGCAACCTGTTGATGCAGACCGACATGAGCGTGATCAACGTGGCATTGGCCTGCGGCTTTGCCAGCCCGTCGCATTTTTCCAAATGTTACCGGTCGCATTACAACACCACGCCGTACCGGGAACGCGGCGCCCAGGGATCGCCGGGCCTGCAGGTGCGCCTGTCGATCTGAGCGCCCCTGCGCCTATTCCGGCGCAAGCCGGTAGGCCGCACCATTGTAGACCGACAGAAACCAGATCGAACCATCCGGGGCCTCGACCACATCGCGGACGCGGCCGGTTTCGGGGGCGGCGATCACTTCGTTGGCAAAGCCGTTCTCCGGGTCGATCCGCGCGACATAGTCGAACTTCAGGCTGCCGGTAAACATGTCGCCCCGCCAGTCCGGCACCAGCGCCCCGGAATAGATCATCAGGCCAGACGGTGCGATAGAGGGGTCCCAGTAGAACGCGGGTTGCTCCATCCCCTCTTTCGCCTGACCCTCGCCGATCTTGGCTCCATCGTAGTTTTCGCCGTAGCTGATCACCGGCCAGCCATAATTGCGGCCCGGCAGGATCCGGTTCAATTCGTCACCGCCCTGCGCGCCATGTTCCGCCACCCACAGCTCTCCCTTCAGATCAAGGGCAGCCCCTTGCGGATTGCGGTGGCCGAGGCTGTAAACCCCAGCGAGCGCACCCGGCAACCGGGTTGCGGGCGTGCCGTCACGGTTCAGATGGATCACCTTGCCCTCTGCCCTGAGCGGCTCCTGCGCGGCTAGCCCTTCGGGACCGGTGCCGCGGTCGCCGATGGTCAGGAAGATCGTTCCATCCGCAGCCTCGACGATGCGCGATCCGAAATGCCGCCCGCCCTGCCCGCCCGCAGGCGCAGAAAACACGGTGACAAAGCCGTCAAGCCGCGTGTTGTCCGGCGACAGCGTACCTTTGCCGATGGCCGTTCCCGCCCCCTGCCCCTGCGGTTCCGCATAGCTAAGCCAGACCTCGCGCGTCGTCGCGAAATCGCGCGGGATCATCACGTCCAGAAGGCCGCCCTGACCTTCGGCATAAACCGGTGGCAGGCCTGCGACCTCAACCGGTTCCGCGTTCGCGGCGCTGAAATGCTTCAGCCGTCCCGCGCGTTCGGTGATCAGAAAGGCCCCGCCGGGCAGAAAGCCGATCCCCCAGGGTTCGTCCAGCCCTTCGGCGGTCGCGACTATCTCCATCGCACCCGCTTCGGTCTGCACAAGACTTTGCGCTGGCGCAGGCGGCGCAAGCACTGCACCTCCAAAACCGGTCACCAACCACAATACCAGACGCATCGCATCACCCCGCGGATAACAGCCTCGTCGTCAAGGTAGGAAGCCTGCGCCACAAGGACCAGCCCCCGCGGTTGCATCCGCCACAAAAGGCCTGAAACGATGCAAACATTCGCCTTTCAAGACGCTTTCCTTTTCAATTTCCTGCCTCTAGGTTCATCCGCAGGATTTCGATCCAATATGGGAGATACAAATGAAAAAACTGCTTCTGGCAACTGCTGCAACCGCGCTGCTGGCCGGTGCCGCGTCAGCCGAAGAAATCAAGCTCGGCATCTTCATCGGCTTTACCGGGCCGATTGAATCGCTGACCGGGCATATGGCTGCGGGCGCTGAACTGGCGATGAAAGAGGCGTCGGATTCGGGCAAGCTTCTCGGTGGGACAACCGTGGTAGGCGCACGGGCCGACAGCACTTGTGCAATCGACACGGCCGCAGGCACGGCGGCGGCAGAACGCCTGATCACGGCCGAAGGTATCAAGGGCATGGTGGGCGGCGACTGCTCGGGCATTACCGGTGCCGTGCTGCAGAACGTGGCCCGTCCGAACGGAATGGTGATGATTTCGCCCTCGGCAACCTCGCCCGCGCTGACCACCGCCGAGGATGACGGGCTGTTCTTCCGCACCGCGCCTTCGGATGCGCGCGAAGGCGAGATCATGGCCGAAATCCTTGTGGAAAAGGGCATCAAATCCATCGCGCTGACCTATACCAACAACGACTACGGCAAGGGTCTGTCCGAAGCGATCTCGGCAGCCTTCATCGCCAAAGGCGGCACGGTGACGATCAACGCCGCACATGAAGACGGCAAGGCCGACTACTCGGCCGAAGTTGCGGCACTGGCCTCGGCCGGGGGCGATCTTCTGGTCGTTGCGGGCTACCTTGATCAGGGTGGCAAAGGTATCATCCAGGCCTCGCTCGACAGCGGCGCGTTTTCGCAGTTCGGCCTTCCGGGCGGCATGGTGGGTGACAACCTGCCCGCAGCGATCGGGCCGGCACTTGATGGCTCGTACGGCCAAGTGGCACAGTCCGACAGCGCCGGTGCAGCCATCCTGACCGAAATGGGCAAGACCGCGCCGACCCCGTTTGACGCGACCTCGCCCTACACGATGGAAAGCTATGATGCTGCCGCGCTGATCATGCTGGCCATGCAGGCCGCCGGATCGACCGATCCGAAGGTCTACAAGGACAAGGTTCTGGAAGTGGCGAACGGCCCCGGCGAAAAGATCCTCCCCGGAGAGATTGCCAAAGGGCTGGAACTGCTCGCTGCGGGCCAGGACATCGACTACGATGGCGCGTCCGGCGTGGAGCTGATCGGTCCGGGCGAAAGTGCCGGACGGTACCGCCAGTTCGAAGTGAAGGGCGGCAAATACGAAACCGTCACCTTCCGCTGAACCTGACGACCGGTTGACGCAAAGGCGCGGCCCGGGCATGTCCCCGGGCCGTTGCCATAAGAAAACCGCCCGCCTGACGCCCGCGTCAGCGGCAGAGGCGGGCGACAAGGGGAAACTGATGATCGCTGTCGAAGATCTTCACCGGCATTTCGGCGGCTTCCGGGCCGTTGACGGGGCGTCGATCCAGATCAAGACCGGTTCGATCACCGGGTTGATCGGGCCGAACGGTGCGGGCAAGACGACGCTGTTCAACGTGATTGCCGGTCGCCTGCCGCCGACCTCTGGCCGCGTGCTGATGGACGGTGAAGACATCACCGGCCTGCCGCCACACACGTTGTTTCGAAAAGGTCTGCTGCGCACGTTCCAGATCGCGCATGAGTTCAGTTCGATGACCGTGCGCGAAAACCTGATGATGGTGCCACCCGATCAGGCGGGTGAAAAGCTTTGGAACACCTGGTTCAACCGCAAACTGGTTGCCGCAGAGGATGCCCGCATCCGTGACAAGGCCGCTGAGGTGCTGGAGTTTCTGACGATCAGCCATCTGGCCGACCAGAAAGCCGGTCACATCTCGGGCGGGCAGAAGAAGCTGCTGGAACTTGGCCGCACCATGATGG
This sequence comes from Paracoccaceae bacterium, assembly GCA_043727195.1. Taxonomy (GTDB): domain Bacteria; phylum Pseudomonadota; class Alphaproteobacteria; order Rhodobacterales; family Rhodobacteraceae; genus JAUYQR01. The sequence continues at coordinate 216 of JAYSYZ010000021.1, read as the reverse complement.
TCGATGCCAAGATCGTGTTTTTGGACGAAGTCGGCGCCGGGGTGAACCGGACGCTGCTGAACACCATCGGCGATGCCATCCTGCGACTGAACAAGGAACGTGGGTATACATTCTGCGTGATCGAGCATGACATGGATTTCATCGGCCGCCTGTGTGACCCGGTGATCTGCATGGCCGAGGGCCGCGTTCTGGCCGAAGGCACGGTAGACGAGGTCA
>JAYSYZ010000020.1:0-15896 GCA_043727195.1 Paracoccaceae bacterium | reverse complement strand
GCCTGCGTCAAGGCGGACGACAGCAGCCTCGACGACGACCAGCGCTACAACGCCACGCGCGAACTTGCCTACGCCGGCCGATATGACGAGGCGCTTGCCATGCTTGACACGATGACCGAAGGCGACAGCGCCCGTGTGATGACCTATCGCGGCTTCGCCCTGCGCAAGTCTGGCCAGACCTCGGCTGGCATTGCAGCTTACGAACAGGCCATCGCGCTTGACCCTGCCAACATCCTCGCACGCAGCTATTATGGCCAGTTTCTGGTCGAAATGAACAAGATCGACCTGGCCCGAACCCAGCTTGCCGGCATCCGCGCCAGCGGTGGCACCGGCACCTGGGCCGAACAGTCGCTGGCCACTGCCATCGAAACCGGAGTGACCTACACCTACTGACCGCCAACCCAAGGAGGACGACTTATGCAGATCAAGACCACCCTCGCCGTGCTTGCCCTCTCGCTCGCCCCCGGACTTGCCCTCGCCCAGGGCTGCAACGATCACGAGGTCAAGGCCGAATCCGCCTCATCCTGTGCCGCCGGTGCCAGCTGGGATGAAGTGAAGTCCGCCTGCGTCATCAATCCGACCAGCTGAACTAAGCGCCCGTTAACGCTTGGCTGCCACCCTGACCTCCGGCGGTGGAATCGGAGGTTGGTATGGCAGACGGCGGGCAGGCACTGGCACGGATTACCCCGGAACGCCGCGCCGTGGCGCGTTCCGGGCCACCAAAGCGGTCGGAACTTACCCCGCAACAGAAAGCCGCGATCATCGTCCGGCTGCTGATCGATCACAACAGCCCGTTGCCGATCGTCAAGCTTCCCGATCACATGCAAGCGGCCCTCGCTGAACAGATGGGCAGCTTGCGCACTATCGACATCACCACGATGAACTCCGTGGTTGGCGAATTCATCGACGAACTGCAGGCCGTCGGCCTCGCGTTTCCGGGCGGCCTCGAAGGGGCTTTGACGATGATGGACGGCCATATCTCGCAATCGGCCACCACGCGCCTTCGCCGCCTGGCCGGGGCATCGTCCAAGATCGACCCCTGGGAACGCATCGTGGCGCTGCCGGTGGACCGCCTGGTGCCGGTCGCAAACGACGAAGCGGTGGAGGTGGCGGCGGTCATGCTTTCGAAACTTCCGGTCGCCAGGGCGGCGGAACTTCTGGGCAAGCTGCCCGGCGAAAGGGCCCGCCGCGTCGCCTATGCCGTTTCGATGACCGGCAATGTCGATCCTGAAACCGTCCGCCGCATCGGGTCTGCCCTTCTGGCCGAACTCGACAATCAGCCGGTCCGCGCCTTTGACACCGGCCCGGTGGAACGGGTGGGGGCGATTCTGAACATCTCGCCCGCAGGCACCCGCGAAGACGTGCTCAAAGGGCTGGAGGCGGCGGATGCTGGCTTTGCCGCCGAGGTCCGCCGCGCCATCTTTACCTTCGTCCACATTCCCGCCCGCCTCGCCCCCCGCGACGCGCCAAAGATCACCCGGCTGGTTGAACAGCCGCTGCTGGTCACCGCCCTCGCTGCCGCGCAAGGCAAACCCGGTCTGGAAGAGGCCGCCGAATTCCTGCTGGCCAACATCTCGCAACGCCTGAGTCAGGGCCTGCGCGAAGAAATGATGTCCCGGGGCAAAATAAAGGACAAGGATGCCGAAGCGGCGATGAATGCCATCGTCAACGCCATCCGGACGCTAGAGGCATCGGGCGACATCACGCTGATCCGGGCCGAGGATGAGTGACCAGGCCCGGCACCGCCGGCCCGCAGACCGTACCGGCCACCGAGCAGGCGCCCTTGCGGTGCCGCGCCCCAGACCTTACCCTGCGACTGATGTCACCGGTCGCCCCCTCTCCCACCATCACGCGCGGCGTCTTGCTGATGATCATGGCGATCCTCCTGTTCACCGCCATGGACGCTGCCGCCAAAGGCCTGATCCAGCGCTACCCCGCCCCACAGGTGATCTGGGCGCGCTTTGCCGGGCAGTTCCTGCTGGTTCTGGTGATCCTGAACCTCCGCGCTGGCCCGCTTCTGCGCACCCGCTTTCCGGGTCTCCACGTCGCCCGATCGGCCTTTCAGTTCGGCGCGACCGGGCTTTTCTTCCTCAGCCTCTCCCACATCGGCCTGGCAGAGGCGACGGCGCTGACCGACATCAACCCCGTCCTGATCACCCTTGGCGCCGCCTTCTTCCTGGGCGAGAAACTTGGCCCCCGCCGCCTGGCCGGCGTCATTGCCGCCCTGATCGGCGCGCTGATCATCATCCGCCCCGGTGCGGGCGTCCTTTCGTTCTGGGCGCTGCTGCCCCTTGGCGCTGCGGTCTGCTATACCGGCAATGCGCTGATCACCCGCCATATCGGCGCGCAGGAAAGCGTCTGGACCCCGATGCTGTACGCGTCGCTGTTCGGCACCATCGCCGGGGCCTTTGTCCTGCCCCTGGGCTGGATGCCGATTGCCGCCGCCGACCTAGTGACCTTTGCCCTCGTCGGCCTCCTTGGCACCGGGGCGCAGCTGTGCATCATTCGCAGCTTTTCGATGACCGAAGCGTCGGTCGTCGCGCCCTTTGCCTATCTGGGGATCGTCTTCGCCACCGGCTGGGGCGCGATTTTATACGACCAGTGGCCTGACGGCTGGACCGTGACCGGCGCGCTTGTGATCGTGGTGGCCGGACTCTATGTCTGGCACCGCGAAACCCGAACCGTCCGCAAGTCCTGACCCCGATGGCCGACACTCCCACCTTTTCCTTGCGCCACTGGATGCAGGACCGCGCCCTCCGCACCCTGATATGGGTGCTTCTGCGGTTGCCCTACGACTGGCGCGTGCCGGTCTGCGGCTGGGTGCTGGCGCGGATCATCGCGCCCCTGGCCGGTTACGACCGCCGGATTCGCGCCAACCTTGCCTTCGTCCTGCCAGACCTGCCTGAAGCGGAGGTTCGACGCATCATTCGCGCCGTGCCCGATAACGTCGGCCGCACCGTGATCGAGATCTATTCCGGCCGCGAATTCATCGCCCGTGCAGTTAAGAACCCGCTGACCGGGGCGGGCGTCGCCGCATTGGAGGACGCGCATCGGGACCAGCGCCCGGTCATCCTTGTCACCGGCCATTTCGGCAATTACGACGCCTCCCGTGCCGCCCTGATCGCGCGGGGTTACCGGGTGGGCGCGCTTTACATGCCGATGGCGAACACCTTCTTCAACGCCCATTATGTGCAAGCGATTTCCGCCATCGGCACCCCGCTGTTTCCGCGCGGGCGGGCGGGGCTTGCCGGCATGGTCCGCCACCTCCGATCGGGCGGGATGCTCGGGCTGTTGGTCGACCAGCACATGGGCCATGGCGAGGAGCTGACCTTCTTCGGGCAACAGGCGCTTACCGCGCTTTCGGCCGCCGAACTGGCGCTGAAATATGATGCCCTGCTGGTGCCCACCTACGCCGTACGCAAGCCCGACGGACTGAGCTTCGACATCATCGTCGAAGCCCCGATTCCCGATGGCACGCCCGAAGCGATGACCCAGGCGCTGAATGACAGCCTGGAAGCGCTGGTCCGCCAGCACATCGACCAATGGTTCTGGATTCACCGCCGCTGGAAAGGCAAAAGGCAACGCGGGACGGGTGCGTGACTGCACCCACTGCCCGCTTACTCGACCCGTGCCGCTGCCAGTATCGCCGCCGGCCCGCTGGTCTGCACGATCACTGCGCCCGGCTGGCCGCCCGCATAGGGGGCCGCCAGCTCAAATGGCTCCTGCCCCGTCCAATCCGCCAGACCTTCCCACGAGGTGACGATGTTGCTGTAGACGATTGTCTTGCCCGCATTCTCGCCCCGGGTAATCTCGACCGTCTCTTCCGCCTTGTAGCGCACCAGTTGCACTCGCACCGGCGCGGTCAGGGGCGGGTTGGCCTCGGCGCGAATCACCAGCATATCGCCCTGACGCTCCGCTACCAGGGTTACCGTCGATCCCGCCTCCAGATGCCGCCGCAGCTGCGCCCGCGTCTCGTCCGGCGCATAGCCTTCGATCCGGTCCTGACCGCCGATGATCAGTTGCGGCGTATAAATCGTCCGGCTGCCCGCTGCCTTTGCATAAGCCCGCTGCCGGTCGGTGAATTTGGCCTGCGCGAACTTGTCGGCCCAGCCGATGTAATCCCAGTAATCCACATGCAGCGCCAGCGGCAGGATCCGCGGGTCTGCCGCCAGCATCGCCACGAATTCATCGGCGGGCGGGCAGGACGAACAGCCTTGCGAGGTGTACAGTTCCACTACCACAACGGGTTCAGCATAGGTGGGGACGGCACACGCCATCCATATGCCGCAGGCGGCGCTGACAAACTGTCGCATCATCGGTTCCTGATTTCCGTGTCCCTTCGCCTGTTATAAGGTCGCGCCGTGTGCGGTGCCAATCAAGGTTTTGCGAGTGTTTTGACACACACACTCGCACCTTCGCGACCAATTGGTACAAATGCCCGTCGCGGGGGGCTGGATATTCGGCATACTATTGCATACAATCCCGACAGCCGCCACTTGACGCCGCAAAACCGCCAACCATGGAGCCCGCCAATGACCGTCACCGTTGGACATGACCAATCCCGCACCCGCAAGACCCTTACCGCCGGGGGCCAGACGGTCAGCTACTACTCCATCCCCGCTGCCGAAGCCGCCGGTCTCGGCTCGTTCGCGCGCCTGCCCGCGTCGCTCAAGGTCGTGCTGGAAAACATGCTGCGGTTCGAAGACGGCAAGACCGTGACCACCGACGACATCCGGGCCTTTGCCGAATGGGGGGCCAAGGGCGGCCAGAACCCGCGCGAGATCGCCTATCGCCCGGCCCGCGTGCTGATGCAGGATTTCACCGGCGTGCCCGCCGTGGTGGACCTCGCGGCCATGCGGGACGGCATCGTGGGACTTGGCGGCAATGCCCAGCAGATCAACCCCCTCGCGCCGGTCGACCTTGTCATCGACCATTCGGTGATGATCGACGAATTCGGCACCCCGCGCGCGTTTCAGGCCAACGTCGACCGCGAATATGAGCGCAACATGGAACGCTATGTCTTTCTGAAATGGGGGCAAAAGGCGTTCAACAACTTCCGCGTCGTGCCGCCCGGCACCGGCATCTGCCACCAGGTCAACCTCGAATACCTCGCCCAGACCGTGTGGACCGACACCGACCAGTCCGGTGAAACCGTCGCCTACCCCGACACCCTCGTCGGCACCGACAGTCACACCACCATGGTGAACGGCCTTGCTGTCCTCGGCTGGGGCGTCGGCGGGATCGAAGCCGAGGCCGCGATGCTGGGCCAACCGGTGTCGATGCTGATTCCCGAGGTCGTGGGCTTCAAGCTGACCGGCACGATGGTCGAAGGCACCACCGCCACCGACCTTGTTCTCAAGGTCGTGCAGATGCTCAGGAAGCACGGCGTCGTCAACAAGTTCGTGGAGTTTTACGGCGACGGGCTGGACCGCCTGCCGCTCGCCGACCGCGCCACCATCGCCAACATGGCCCCCGAATACGGTGCCACCTGCGGGTTCTTCCCCGTCGACGCCGAAACCCTGCGCTACCTGCACATGACCGGCCGCGACGAGGGCCGCATCGCGCTGGTCGAGGCCTATGCACGCGCCAACGGCATGTGGCGCGATGAAAGCTACGACCCGATCTATACTTCCACCCTGCATCTTGACATGGGAACCATCGTTCCCGCCATCTCCGGCCCAAAACGCCCGCAGGATTTTCTGCCGCTGACCGACGCGAAATCAAGCTTTGCAACCGAAATGGCCACCAGCTTCAAGCGCCCGCAAGGTATTGAAATCCCGGTCGAAGGCGAAAGTTACCGGATGTCCTCCGGCAAGGTGGTCATCGCCTCGATCACCTCCTGCACCAACACCTCCAACCCCTATGTGATGATCGGCGCCGGCCTCGTTGCCCGCAAAGCCCGCGCGCTCGGCCTCACCCGCAAGCCGTGGGTGAAAACTTCGCTCGCCCCCGGGTCGCAAGTGGTCAGCGAATACCTGAACGCCGCCGGACTGCAGGATGACCTCGATGCCATCGGCTTCAATCTCGTCGGCTACGGCTGCACAACCTGCATCGGCAACTCCGGCCCCCTGCAGCCGGAAATCTCGGCCGCGATCGCTGAAGGCGACCTTGTCGCCGCCGCCGTCCTGTCCGGCAACCGCAATTTCGAAGGTCGGATTTCGCCCGACGTCCGCGCCAACTACCTCGCCTCGCCGCCGCTGGTGGTGGCCTACGCGCTGGCCGGTGACATGAACATCGACCTTACCACCGAAGCCTTGGGGATCGGTATCAATGGCCCGGTCTACCTGAAAGACATCTGGCCCACGAACAAGGAAATCGCCGACCTCGTCCACGCAACCGTGACCCGCGCCGCTTTCCAGAAGAAATACGCCGACGTCTTCAAGGGTGACGAAAAATGGCAGGCCGTCCAGATCACCGACAGTGAAACCTACGACTGGCCGCCCACGTCGACCTACATCCAGAACCCGCCCTATTTCCGCGGCATGGCGCGGACGCCCGGCACCATCCAGAACATCACCGGCGCGCGGGTTCTGGCCCTGCTCGGTGACATGATCACCACCGATCACATCTCGCCCGCGGGTTCATTCAAGGCTTTAACACCGGCTGGCAAGTACTTGGCTGACAAACACGTTCCGGTATCAGAATTCAACTCTTACGGTGCCCGTCGCGGCAACCACGAGGTGATGATGCGCGGAACTTTCGCCAACATCCGCATCAAGAACGAAATGCTTGACGGCGTGGAGGGTGGCTACACCCTCGGCCCCGATGGCAAGCAGACCAGCATCTTTGATGCCTCGATGGCGTATCAGGCAGCAGGCACCCCGCTGGTGATTTTCGGCGGCATCGAATACGGCGCGGGATCAAGCCGCGACTGGGCGGCCAAGGGCACTGCCCTGCTTGGCGTCAAGGCGGTCATCGCCGAAAGCTTCGAACGCATCCACCGCTCCAACCTCGTCGGCATGGGCGTCATCCCGTTCGAATTCACCGAAGGAATGACCCGCAAGTCGTTGGGGCTGAAAGGCAATGAGGTGATCAGCATCATAGGCCTGTCCGGTGACCTGACGCCACTAAGCCTGGTCGATTGCATAATTGCCTATGCGGATGGCACCAGCAAGACGATCCGGATCAAGTGCCGGATCGATACCGAAATCGAGATTGACTACGTCGAACATGGCGGTGTCCTGCATTATGTCCTGAGGAACCTCGCCTCTGCCTGACACCGCCGTGTTCGGAATCCTGCGCAATAAGTGAAACACATTGTTTCCAAATGCAAAGGCCCGGTCATTCCGGGCCTTTGGTTGTTGTTAAGTTCTGTTTGTCACAACCGCCTCACCTGAACCCCAAGGTGACCGATGACGAACCGATTTCCGCCGCTTGCCGCACCCCTGCCACCGCTCGCGATTGTCCACCGCCCCCAGCGATGGTCGCCTTTTCCCAGCCTTCCCGCCGGCGAGATGCTGGTGGTCGGCGTCCTGCTGTTGATTCTCGCCTCAGTTTGAGGCTTCGGTGGCAAGTGCCGCCTTCAGCGCGGGCACGAAACGGTCGTCGTAATCCGTGCCCACCAACGGTCCGACGAACTTGAACGCCACCGTCCCATCACCACGGATGATGAAGGTCTCTGGCGGCGCGGTCACCCCCCACTCCACCCGGTTGCGCCCCTTTGGGTCCGTCGCCACCGCAAAGAACGGGTTGCCCTCTCCGGCCAGATACGCCAGCGCCTTTGCATCGTCATCCAGGATGTTGATCCCCGCGACCCGCACCCCGCTTTGCGCCATCGCCATCAGCACCGGATGCTCGGCCCGGCAGGGCGGGCACCAGGTCGCCCAGAAGTTCACAACCGTCACCTGCCCCGTCCGCAAGTCCGCATCCGTCAACAACGGCACGCCCTGCAACCCCGTCGGCGGTACCACCGGCGCCGCCCGGTCGATGAACACCGACCGCAACTCCCCCGGATTGTCCCGCTGCATGCCGACGTAGAATACCGTTGCCAGCCCTGCAAATACCACCGGCGGCAGGATCATCAGCCATCTAGCCATTTGCCTTCCCCTGGCGTGCCTCAACCTCCGCCAACGCACGCTTCACCCGTGCCCGCTGCCAGAACGACAGCGCCACCAATCCGGCGATCAACACCACCGATGCCGCATACGACCCCAGGACCGGCAGCGCATATGTGCCAAGTTCCGGCATCACGCCAGCCTGTCCCGCGCCAGCAGCGCCGCCAACCGCCGCGCCCGGATCTCGGTCCGCGTCCGCATCAGAACCAGCGTCACGAACAACAGCACGAACCCCGCGATACAGATCACCAAGGGCACCCAGAACACGTCCGACACATTCTCCTCCGCGTCCAGCGACAGGCTCGCCCCTTGATGCAGCCCCTGATTCCAGAAATTCACCGCATACCGGCTGAGGAGCGCAAAAACCGATCCCACAAGGCACAGGATCGAGGTCAGATCCGCCGCCGTATCCGGATCTTCGACCGCCGCCCAAAGCGCCATGTAGCCAAAGTAAAACAGTGTCAGAATGAGGAATGAGGTCAGCCGCGGGTCCCACGCCCACCAGGTGCCCCACATCGGCTGGCCCCACAGCGCCCCCGTCACCAGCGCAATCAGCGTAAAGGTAAGCCCCACCGGTGCCGCCGCCTTGGCAGCCAGCGCACTGACGTGATGCCGCCGCACGATCCAGATCAGGCTGGCCACCAGCATCATCCCCCAGGCATTGATCGCCATCATCGCGCTCGGCACATGCAGGTAGATGATCTTGACCGTCGATCCCTGCTTGAAATCATCCGGTGTAAAGAAGAACCCCCAGACCAGCCCGACGATCAGGCACACCACCGTCAGCCCGACCACCCAAGGCAAAGCCGAGGCCGAGGTCTGCATGAACTTCTTCGGATTGGCATATTCCCAAATCGACATGTGCCCTCGCTTACGTCCGTTTCGCGAAACTCTCAACTCACCTTCGCGCGAAACCCTAGCGCAGATTGACGCGGATTGCCGCCGCCGCCGCAAACGGCAGCAGCGCCGCCACCCCCGCCGTGATCGCCGCCAGCAGCGCCATAGGGGTGCCGACCTCCAGACCGGCAGCCCCCCGCTTGACCACCTCCGCCCCGAAAATCAGCGTCGGCACATACAAGGGCAGCACCAGCAGGCTGAGCAGCAGCCCGCCCCGCTTTACCCCGACCACCAGTGCGGCCCCGAACGCCCCGATCATCGACAGGGCCGGCGTGCCCAGCGCCAAAGACAACACCAGCCAGCCATAACCCGTCTCCGGCAGGTTCAACAACACCCCCAGCCCCGGCGCCACCAGCGTCAGCGGCAAGCCCGTCACCAGCCAGTGCGCCAATGCCTTTACCGCAACCACACCCTCCAGCGGGATCGGCGCGGTGGCCAGCAAATCCAGCGAGCCATCCTCGTAATCCAGCGCAAACAGCCGGTCCAGCGACAGAAGGCACGCCAAAAGCGCCCCCACCCACAGGATCCCCGGCGCAATCAGCCCCAGTGTCGGCCCCTCCGGCCCCACGCCCAACGGCACCAGCACCGCCACCAGCAGAAAGAACGCGAGGCCCAACCCAAAGCCGCCCCCGGCCCGCAACGCCAGCCGCAGGTCCCGGATCAACAGCGCCTTCACCAGCGCGCCCCCCGACCATGCTTTTTTGAAAAATTCACCTGCCGGCGTCTGTCACCGCCTGACCAGATCACACGCCGTATCATCCGAAGGCCTCGTCAAAACCACCGCGCGGCACGGTTGCCGTCGCCCGAAAGGCCAGCAGGTCCAGCACCTCGGCCTCCGCCAATCCGAGGTCGACATGCGTGGCGATCAGCGCGGCGCCGCCCCGCGCCAGATGTGCGCGAACCATCGACACGAACAGCGCCACCGACGCCACATCCAGGCTCACCGTCGGCTCGTCCAGCAGCCAGATGTCCCGTCCCGCCACAACCATCCGCGCCAGACCCAGCCTGCGTTTCTGGCCCGCTGACAGATCGGCGGCGCGCCGCCCGGCCAGTGCGGCAAGGTCCATCACCCGCAGCGCTTCGTCCACCCCATCCGTGCCGTGGATCGCGGCCCAGAACTCCAGATTTTCCCGCACCGTCAGTACGGCCTTCAACCCGTCGGCATGGGCCGCGTAGGTCACGCTTTCAGGGGCAACCGAAACATCGCCCGCCACGGCAGGCTGCAACCCCGCCAGCGTCCGCAACAGCGTGGTCTTGCCCACCCCGTTCGGCCCGCGCAAGATCAGCGCCCGTCCGGCGGCAAGGGTGAACCCCACGCCTTCAAGCACGGTCACCCCACCACGCGCCACGGCCAGATTGTGCACCACCAATTCCATCCGCACAGCCCTAGCCGAAGTTCCCCTTCGCTAAAAGGGGCGCGGCCATGGCCATCAGCAGACCGAGGCGCTATCTGTTACCCGAACAGGAGATATTCCATGCAAATCATTCCCTTTGGCCGCACCGGCCGCACCGCCAGCCGCATCGGCTTCGGCGCCTGGGCCATCGGCGGCACCTGGGGCGAGGTGACGGTCGCGGATGCGAAGGCCACCCTGCACGCCGCTCTTGATTCCGGAATGACCTTCATCGACACCGCCGATGTCTACGGCGACGGCCGGTCCGAGCGCATCATCCGCGAGGTTCTGGCCGAACGCCCCGGCGAAAGACCCTTCGTCGCCACCAAGGCCGGGCGCCGCCTCGACCCGCATGTCGCGCCGGCCTACACCGGCGCCAACATCGAGGCTTTCATCGACCGCTCGCTGACCAACCTCGGCGTCGAACGGCTGGACCTTCTGCAACTGCACTGCCCGCCGACCCCGGTCTATGCCGACCCCGGCATCTATGCAGCGCTGGATGCGATCAGGGCCAAAGGCAAGATCGCTGACTACGGCGTGTCGGTCGAAACGGTGGAAGAGGCGCGCGAGGCGATCCGCCACCCTGGCGTGGTCTCGGTGCAGATCATCTACAACCTCTTCCGCCAGAAACCCGCAGAAGTGTTCTTCGCCGAAGCCCGCGCGCAGAATGTCGCCGTCATCGCCCGCGTCCCGCTCGCCTCCGGCCTGCTGACCGGCAAGATGACCGCCGCCAGCACCTTTGCCGCTGACGACCACCGCAGCTTCAACCGCAACGGCGAGGCGTTCGACAAGGGCGAAACCTTCTCCGGCGTGCCCTTCGACGTGGCGCTTGCGGCGGTCGAGGCGCTGCGCCCGCTCGTGCCGCAAGGGGCCACGATGGCCGCCTTCGCGCTCCGCTGGATTCTCATGCAGGATGCGGTGACAGTGGTGATCCCCGGCGCGAAATCCCCGGCGCAAGCTCGCGCCAATTCGGCCGAACTGCCGCCGCTGTCCCCCGACGCCATGGCCGCCGCCAAAGACATCTACACCCGCCACATCGCCCCGCACGTCCACCATCTCTGGTGACCTGCGGCATTCATCTTGGTGAAAATATCCCCGCCGGAGGCTCCGCCCCCGCAAAAGCGCTCATCCCACCGGCAGCAGTGCCACCGCGATCCGCCGTCCTTCGCCCAACAGCACGTTATAGGTCCGGCAGGCGGCGGGCGACGACATCACCTCGACCCCGATCCCGGCCTCTTCAAGTGCCGCGCGGAACGGCAGTGGCACATGCGCGATCTCTGCCCCCATGCCGACGAACAGAACATCGATCCGCCCCGTCAGGCTCACCGGTGTCGCCGTATCTTCAAGCCCGCCCCAGGGCCCGGCATCCCAGGGTGTAATCAGGCACGCCCCACGCAGGATATGCCCATCCAGCCGAAAAAATCCCGGCCCGTAACTCTCGATCGGTTTCGCGGTGCCATAGCTGATCTCGGTCAGCCGCATGTCAGGCATCGACGTTGGCGAACTCGTTCTTGTCCGCCTGCCTGGGCTTGTCGCCCCGGTTCAGTCCCAGGAAAAGCACGATGTTCTTGGCCACATACAGCGTCGAATAGGTGCCGATGATCACCCCGAACGTCATTGCAAAGACGAAGCCCCGGATCACATCCCCGCCGAAGATCAACAGAATGATCAACGCGATCAGCGTGGTAGAGGCGGTCATGATCGTCCGGCTCAGGGTTTCGTTGGCGGTCAGGTTCATCATCTCGCGCAGGGGCATCTGCTTGTATTTCGCAAGATTTTCCCGCAGCCGGTCAAAGATCACCACCGTGTCGTTGACCGAATAGCCGAGGATGGTCAGCAGCGCCGCGACGATCGACAGATCGAATTTCAGCTGAAACAGCGAAAACACCCCGACGGTTACCAGAACGTCATGGATCAGTGCCGCCACCGTCCCCACCGCGAACTGCCATTCAAAACGCACCCAGACATAGGCAAGGATGCCCAGCGATCCCGCCGCCACCGCAAGAAGCGCCTGCCAGATCAGTTCCTTCGATACCTTCGGCCCCACCGATTCCACCGCCGGAAAGGTGATCGAAGGGTCTACGGTCTGCAGTGCCGCCTCGACCTCGCGAATGCCCTCCGGTGTCACCACCTCTTCGCCATCCACGGGTGCAATCCGCACCATCGCCACGTGCTGGTCGTCGCGGAAAGACGGGTCGAACACCTCGCTGATCGTCACATCGCCAAGGTCGAGACGCGACAGCGCCTCGCGGTAAGCCCCCACATCGACCGCCTGGCTGCTTTCGGTCCGGATCGTCGTGCCACCCTTGAAGTCGATGCCAAGGTTCAGCCCCAGCACCAGCACCAGCACCACCGACAGCACCATGGCAACCGCCGACGCCCCGAAGGTGATGTACTGCAGCTTGAAGAAGTCGATGTTGGTCTTTACCGGGACCAGCCTCAGTCGCCATGCCATCAGCCTGCCTCCTTACACCACGATCGCCTTCGGGCGTTTCCAGTTCATCCACAACTCGATCACCAGCCGCGTCACATACACCGCCGTGAACATCGACGTTAGGATGCCGATGCCCAGCGTCACCGCAAAACCGCGCACCGGCCCGGATCCGATCCAGAACATGATCAGCGCGGTCAAAAGCCCGGTCACGTTCGAATCCATGATCGCCGAAAACGCCCGGTCAAACCCGATCTCGACCGCGCGTCCCGCGTTCATCCCGGCGCGCAGTTCTTCGCGGATCCGCTCGTAGATCAGCACATTTGCATCCACCGCCATGCCCATGGTCAAAACGATTCCGGCAATCCCCGGCAGGGTCAGCGTGGCACCGATGCTCGACAGGACCGCGATCAGCAACGCCACGTTCACCGCCAGCGCCACGTTGGCCATCACCCCGAACCAGCCATAGCAGGCGATCATGTAAACCACGATGCAGACCATCCCGATGATGGCGGCAAGCTTCCCGGCCTCCACCGAATCCGCGCCCAATTCGGGGCCGATGGTGCGTTCTTCCAGGAAGTTCATCTCCGCCGGCAGCGCGCCCGCCCGCAGCAGCACCGCCAGCTTCGTGCTTTCTTCCACCGAAAAGCTGCCGGTAATGATCCCCGACCCGCCCGGAATATGGCTCTGGATCACCGGGGCAGAGATTACCTCGTTGTCCAGCACGATGGCGAACGGGCTGCCGATATTGGCCGCTGTATAATCCCCGAATTTGCGCGCGCCGGTGCTGTCGAACCGGAAATTCACCGCCGGGCGGTTGTTCTGGTCGAATGCCGGTTGCGCATCGACCAGATCCTCGCCGCTGACGACCGGGGTCTCCTCGACGATGTAATAGACCCCCTGTTCATCCGTCGACGGCAGCAGCAGGTTGCGCGCGCCCGGATCTGCCGCAGCATCCGTGGTGCGGCTGACCACGGCGTTGAAGCTCAGCTTCGCCGTCGTCCCGATCAGCGCCTTCAGTTCTGCGGCCGATCCGATCCCCGGCACCTGAATAAGGATGCGGTCCTCGCCCTGGCGCTGGATGGTCGGTTCGCGGGTACCCACCTCATCCACCCGGCGGCGGATGATCTCCAGCGATTGCTGGATGGTGCGCGCGTCCGTCGCCTGCCGTTCCGCCTCCGACAGCTGAACGACGATGTCATTGCCTTCGGCGCTGACGTCCAGCGTGCTTTGCCCCGCCCCGGTCAGCGTCACGACACTTGACCCAAGCGCCCTGACCGCCTCCAGCGCCGCCGCCATCCCCTCGGGGTTGGTGATCGTCAGCCGCAGCACCCCGTCGGGCGATGGCGCACGGCGCACCGCACCGACCTGATCGCGCAAGTCGCGCATCGCATCGCGCACGTCCGGCCACAAGGCATCCATCCGCGCCTTGTAGACATCCTCGACCTTCACTTCCGCCAGCAGATGGGCACCGCCGCGCAGATCAAGCCCCAGGTTCATCAGCGCCGAAGGCATCCATGCGGGCCACATTGCCCGCGCCGTCTCCTGCTCGGGCGTGGCCGTCCCGCCCGCCGCCTCGATGGCCGCAACCGCATCGTTATGGGTTTCGACCTGCGCATAATTCAGGTTCGGCATCGCCGCAGCGATCCCCCAGGCGCAGATGATCAGAATGAGGATACGCTTCCACAGCGCCATGGGTTGCATGGGCGCGGCTCAGCTTGCCGCCGGTTCGGTCTTGTTCAGCACCTGGCCGATGGTATGCTTCACGACCTTGACCTTGACGCCGTCTGCAATTTCCACCTCCACCATGCCGTCTTCCTGCACCTTGGTGACCTTGCCGACAATCCCGCCCGAGGTGACGATCTGATCGCCGCGCCGCAGCGCTTCCAGCATGGCGCGATGCTCCTTGGCCTTCTTCTGCTGCGGCCGCAGCAGCAGAAAGTAGAAGATGAACATGATCAGGATGATCGGCAGGAACTGGGCAAAGGCAGCGCCGGCTCCGGTGGCACCGGCGGATTGGGCAAAGGCGGGCGTGACGAACATTGGCATCCTCTCGAACAGGCAAACCTGCGGCAAAGTGGCGGGCACCCTAGGTGCGGGCATTGCACAGTGCAAGGCCGACCGGGCAATCTTGGCGCCGATGTAAGGCCTTTACGGCGGTAATGCCAGAGGGCAGCCGCGGTTTACCCCTTCAACGGCGACGACGCGGCACAGCTGCCACCTTTCCCCTTGCCGGCGGATCGGGCATAAGGCCCTGCGATTGCACCAAGTGAGGCCGCCATGCACGACATCCGCTTTGTCCGCGAAACCCCCGCCGCCTTCGATGCAGCGCTGTCGCGTCGTGGACTTGCGCCGATGTCACCGGAAATCCTGCGCATCGACACCGCGCGCCGACTTGCCATCAAGGCCGCCGAAGATGGTCAGGCACAGCTGAACGGCCTCAGCAAACAGGCAGGCGCTGCAAAGGCTGCGGGCGATACCGTGGCCTTTGAGGATATCCGCCAAGGCATGGCCGCGCGCAAGGCATCTATTGCCGAGCAGGAGGCGCAGGCCAGACATCTTGACGCAGATTTGCGCGACCTTCTACTGACCATCCCGAACCTGCCCCTCGACGCAGTCCCCACCGGCCGCGACGAAACCGAAAACGTCGAGATCCGCCGTTGGGGCACCCGCCGCAGCCTCGACTTTGTCGCGAAAGAACACTTCGACATCGCCGCCGCCGTACCCGGCCTCGATTTCGAAACGGCGGCAAAACTTTCCGGCTCCCGTTTCGTGGTGCTGAAAGGCAGCATGGCCCGCCTCCACCGCGCCTTGGCCCAGTTCATGCTCGATACCCATATCGACGAACACGGGCTGGCCGAAACCTGGACCCCGGTTCTGGTCAAGGAAGAGGCGATGTATGGCACCAACAACCTGCCCAAGTTTGCCGAAGACAGCTATCAGACCACCAATGGCTGGTGGCTGATCCCGACGTCCGAGGTGACCCTGACCAACACCGTCGCAGGCGATATCCTTGAAGAGGCTGTCCTTCCCATCCGCATGACCGCCCACACCCAATGCTTCCGCTCCGAGGCCGGGTCGGCGGGCCGCGACACCACCGGCATGCTGCGCCAGCACCAGTTC
>JAYSYZ010000019.1:0-15963 GCA_043727195.1 Paracoccaceae bacterium | reverse complement strand
TTTTATCCGCGCATCCGGCGAAAAACTGGAAAAACTCGGCGATGTATTTGGCCTGCCAGCGGGTTTCCTTCAGCAATTTTCCGGTGTCTATCGTCTCGATTGTGCCAAATGCCTCGGATTTCTCCAGCAACAAATCGGCCAGCCGCCGCAGACACTGGCCGCGCTGGGTGGCGGTCATCGCGGGCCAGGGGCCATGGTTGAACGCCCGGTCCGCCGCCCGCACGGCCCGGTCAACATCGTCCGCCGTCGCCTCGGGGATCATCGCCCAGACCTTGCCGGTGGTCGGGTTTATGCTTTCAAACGCAGCGCCGTCACTGGCCGCCACCCATGCGCCGTCAATCAGCATTTTGTAGTGTTTCAAATCCGTCATGGCGCGGTGTTTCCCGCGCTGTGACCAGAGCGGTCGGCCGGGATCATATGCGGCACGACGCGGTGATAGCTGCCGTCAAGATAAGCAAGCGGGGCTGCACAGCCATCGCGCACGCTTTGGACATGGCAGATCACGATACTATGGCTGCCAGCCGGAATGATCTGATCGACCAGCCCTGAGAAAATTGTAGCCCCGTCTATTTCCGGCGCGGCACCCCGGACGCCGTAATAGTCAACGCCGGAAAAGCGGTCCTCGACCAGATGATCATCCCGGCCCGCAAAACGGTTGGCAAGGTCGGGGCGGTCTTGCGGCAAGACATTGATGCACAGATTGCCATTGGCCGCCACCGCTTCGGCAATCCGGCTGCCGGACAGCAAACACACAAGGATCATGGGCGGGTCGGCTGAGACCGAAGAGAATGCGCTGACCGTGGCACCATGACAGCCCGCTGACCCGTCGGTCGTCACCACCGCCACGGAACTTGCAACCCGCCGCATGGTACGCACGAATGCAGTGCGGGCCAAAGGCGCGGGTCTTGAAACTGCGGTGCTTGCCATTGACCATCCTCCTGTGCGGTAGCAGTCGTCTGCGCCTATCTTGTCAGCCCGCGACATATTGTCATAACGAAACGTTTGGCATATTAAATTCGAAAATATCGAATTGACTGGATGCAGGATGAACATCGTCGGGTTGCAAACCTTTGTGTCGATTGTCGACAATGGCAGCCTCGTGCGGGCGTCAGAGGAACTGAACGTGACCCAATCCACGGTGACGGCCCGGCTGCGCACGCTGGAGCAGGAAATCGGGGCGACGTTGCTGAACCGCCAGAAATCCGGCGTCACACTGACCGCGTCGGGAACTAAACTGCTTGGCTATGCCGAGATCATGATCGGGCTTTGGCGGCAGGCAAGGCAGGAAACTGCCCCGCCGCTGGGCACTGAATCCGTCTGCAATTTTGGTTGCACCCCCGACTTGTGGCCCGGATTGGGAAAGCAGATTTTCGACGATGTGAACGGCAGCAACGCGCGTATGGCGCTGTCGGTCTGGCCCGGCGATCAGTCCGAACTCTACCGCATGCTTGGTGCCGGTCTCCTCGATTTGGCGCTGACCTACCGGCTGGCGGCACCCGGCGATCAGATCGTCTACCGTTTACCGCCGGATGATCTAGTGCTTTATGCGACTGAGACCGACCGGCCGATACGCTTTGACCCTGGTTACATTTATGTTGATCTTGGGCCAGAATTTCGTGCCAGCCATGCCGTAGCCTTTTCAGATATCGGCACCGCCCGGGTGACGTTTGGATCGGCGACCTGGGCGTTGAACTACATGCTGCAAAGCGGTGGTTCGGCTTATTTGCCGAGACGAATGGCCACGGCGGATGTGCAGACCGGCCGCCTGTTCGAAATGCTGGATGCCCCGACGTTCCAACGCAGTATCTTTTTGATCGTGAACCCAACTGCGGCGTCACGTTGGACCTGGATGCCAAGCTTGCTGGAAAAATTTGGGGTCAGTTGACCCCGGCTGACCGACGGTTAGTCTTGGCAGATCAGGCGGCCCCATCGCCTTGATATCATCAACACCATTTAGAAGCTTTACCATGAGCCCTGACGGCTGTTTTGCACAGATCAGCTGATGTCACGGTTCTAGCGACAGGGATGCCACGCGCGGTAAGGCCGTTCAGGACGACGACACGAACCTCGAACTCAGCGACCTGCCAGTCGACCCCTTTCTTGGGTCGGATACTAATCCAAACTGGAGGAAATTCTCAGTGGCAGGTGAGCATCGCCGTAGCGATGGCGAAACGGATGATCCGCCCAACCGGGATGATCTGCCGTTCGTTCACCTCGAACAAGGCAATCAGGGTCTCGACCTCAGTTTCGGCGGACGGCGGTCCCGCTTCATTCCTTTGCCGACGAGACCCAGCCGCTTCAATGCAATCCGCGCCAACGCCACCTGCTCCGTCGAGATTAGCAGCCCATGCACGGCCGCTGCATGCGACAGAACGAGGCCGACAGTCCCGATATCGATCCCGAGAGTCATCGGCCCCGCGCGAGCCTCGGCCCTGGCACGCCCGAACTGGATCAGCCGCTCCCGGTCGAGTGCCGTGATCTTGATGGCCCCCAACTTGCGCAGCTCCGACCGCCGTTATGTCTTGGATGTGCAACCTCAGAAGTTCGCCGAACTTCGTCAGCCGCCCCAATCCGGCAGATGACCGGCGTTTCGTTGCGGTCCACCGACAGCTCGGCTAAACGGGACCGGCGGAGCGCATCATCGCGGCGCAGGCATGTCTCACTGTCATACCGCCCTTCGCGGCAAATCTTCGCGCGCCACGAACCGGAAGGAAGGTTTGCGAGGGTCGGCATTCAGTGTGCAGTGATGCGTGTTAGCGTCGCGAAAAAGCGCGAAACGGGGCATGGAAACGGCTGGCGGACGAGTGAGCTAACGATATGATACTAATAGAAAAATGACAAAATCTCAACCTCATAGGCTTTCCATTGCCCCCATGATGGATTGGACCGACCGACATTGTCGGTTTTTCCACCGTCAGATGACACGGCGGGCGATGCTTTATACCGAGATGGTGACCGCACCGGCGGTGATTCACGGGCCGAAGCACCGGTTGCTGGATTTCAGCCCTGCAGAGCATCCCGTGGCGTTGCAGCTTGGCGGGTCGGATCCGCGGGAACTGGCCGAGGCGGTGCGCATCGCGCGGCCCTGGGGCTATGACGAGGTTAACCTGAATGTCGGCTGCCCTTCGGATCGGGTGCAGTCAGGCTGCTTTGGTGCGGTGTTAATGGAGCGTCCCGAATTGGTGGCCGACTGTGTTGCCGCGATGATTGCAGAGGCCGATGTGCCGGTTACCGTAAAGTGCCGTATCGGCGTTGACCACCAGGTCCCAGAAGAGGTGCTGCCGGCCTTTCTGGAAACCATTGCCGGGGCGGGCGTGCGCCATGTGATCATCCACGCCCGCAAAGCCTGGCTGAAAGGCCTGAGCCCAAAGGAAAATCGCGAGGTTCCACCGTTAGACCACGAACTGGTGATCCGCATGAAGCGGGTCTTTCCCGACCTGAAAATCTGCATCAACGGCGGGGTTACCAGCCTGAATCAGGCGCGGCAGTTTCTGGCGGCCGGACTGGACGGCGTGATGATCGGCCGGTCGGCTTACCACGATCCGGGATCCGTGCTGATCGGCGCTGACGGCCTTTGGGGGGATGATTTTGCCCCCGATGCGTTCGCCGTGTCCGACGCGATGCGGGGCTACATCGCCGACCATCTCGCCTCCGGGGGGCGGCTGCATCAGGTGACGCGCCATATGCTGGGCCTGTTCGCCGGGCGACCCGGCGCGCGCGGCTGGCGGCGGGTGCTGTCAGACGGGGCGTCGCGCGACGGAGCGGGCGTCGGACTGCTGGATCGCGCCTTGGCCGAGGTTCAGGCCGCTGCCGCCTGACGCGCCGCGACACGCCGTGACAAGGCCAGCAGCACCCCGCCGCCCGACCTGTCGGCCCACGGCCCGCAGGTCAGTTGCGCCAGCCCGACGGCGATGAATTAGGCGGTTATGGCCGATTGCATCGCGTGAACCGAGGTACCGGGATCGCTGCCGATTTCAGGCATCGATGGTAAAAGGCGATGCAGGACGGCAGTTCCAGCACTGGCGCCGGGCGGAACGGGCGGTCGGACATTGAAACCCCCGGAACCGGGTTGGATGCGGCCCGCTGTCTGGGCTGGCACGCAGCGCTGAATTTGGCTGCGACAGGTCGCGAAACGATGCCCAGATTACCCGGCGGTGGCCAACCCCGTTTTTGCGCCTGCCGGGGTACTGGCACATGCCCGCCCGGCGGAGTAGGTCTGGCCTGTCTGACACCAGCCGGAGGTGTCGCCCTTGCCCCCCTCGAAGGAGCATCCATGACCGATCTTTCGACCTATTTGCCGATGTTGGCGGTTCTGCTGCTGATTGGTGCGTTTGCCGGTGTCATCGGCGGTCTGCTGGGGGTCGGCGGCGGGATCGTTCTGGTTCCCGCCTTCTTTTATGCGTTCAGCCATCTGGGCTATGGCGGGGATCAGGTGATGCAGGTCTGCGTCGCGACCTCGCTTGCCACCATCGTTGTCACCTCGTTGCGGTCGGTCGGCGCGCATCACCGCAAAGGCGCGGTGGACTGGCAGGTGCTGCGGGACTGGGCACCCATGCTGGTGATCGCGGCGGGGATCGGGGTCTTCGTGGCGGCGCGCGTCTCGTCGCTGACATTGCAGGCGGTGTTCGGGGTACTAGCGGGGCTTGCCGGGCTGTGGATGGCCTTTGGTCGGGACCACTGGCGGCTCGGGGGCGCGATGCCGCGCCAGCCGGTCAGCGGGCTGCTGGCCGGGGCAGTGGGGTTCTTGTCAGCCCTGATGGGCATCGGCGGCGGTACGTTCGGCGTGCCGCTGATGACGCTTTTCGGGATGCCGATCCACCGGGCGGTTGCCACCGCGTCGGGGTTTGGCGTGCTGATCGCGGTGCCGTCGGTGATCGGCTTCCTGTTCGTGGCCATCGGTGATGCGCCGCCTTGGACGGTTGGGGCGGTGAATGTTCCGGCGTTTCTGGTGGTGATCGGTACGACGCTTCTGACCACGCCGGTTGGCGTGCATCTGGCGCATGCGATGAATCCAAAGCCGCTGAAACGCGCCTTTGCGGTGTTTCTGACCCTGGTGGCGCTGAACATGCTGCGCAAGGTTGTCGGATGGTAGGGGATGCGGCGGGCTGGGCGCTGATCGGGCCGGATGCCCGGATTTGGGCCTGGGCTGCGGCAGCGGGGCGGGTGGCGTTGCAGGTGCTGGCCGATGGCGGCGACTGGCGCTGCGGCGGGACCTGGTTTGTCGGGGTCGACGCCCTGCCAAACGAGGCGGATGGCCGGGCGGGCGGCTTCGCGTTTCCGTGGGAGGCCCTGCCGCTGGCGGCAGTGCCGCTGCATCGGGGGCAGGTGTCGGTGATCCGGCCCGGCTATCCCGGGGCGTCGCCTGCCGAGACGGAGGCCGCGTTCATGTATCGGCTGCGGCGGGATGCGGCGCATCTGGACGGGGTGCTGGCCATCGGGGCGGAGGGGCGGCGGTTCGCGAAGGAGCCGCATGGCTGGATCCTGGGGCTGCCTTTGAACGAGTGCGGGGCAGGGGCCGCGCCCCTGGTGGTCTGGGAGGGCAGTCATCGGGTGATGCGGGCGGAGCTGCGGGCGGCATTGGCGGGCCATCCCGAGGCGGCGTGGGGCGAGGTCGACCTGACGGACGCCTACAAGGCGGCGCGGCGCAAGGTGTTCGAGACCTGCCGGCGGATGGAACTGCCCGCCAGTCCGGGGCAGGCGACGCTGATTCACCGGCTTGCCTTGCATGGCGTGGCCCCCTGGAAGGCGGGGGCGGCAGCGCCGCCGGAGGGCCGGATGATCGCTTATTTCCGGCCACAACTGGCCAGCGTGGCAGAATGGCTGGCGGAGGATTGAGCCGATTTCACTGCGATAACACGCGTGTTATAGTGATTAAGTAACTGAAATAGAACGATTTCACAAAATTTGTTAAGGTTTTGTTAGGGACATTTGCGAGGCCGTCCCCGCCTGATCAGCGATCCAGCCGCCCCATCCGGCCGCCGCGGCGCTTGGAAAGCCGGGGTGCGCGGGCGGGCAGATCGGCGATGATCCTGGCCCTGTCCTCGTGGGTCAGGCGCGACCAGGCGGCGATTTCTTCGATGGTGCGGTAACAGCCGACGCAGAGCCGCTCTTCGGGGTGAACCGCGCACAATTTTATGCAAGGTGACTGGATTTCGTCGCGCATCCAGATGTCGTCGTCCTTCACCGGTTCAGCCCTTTGGTACCGCCTGCACATGCAGGTCTTACACGACCCACCAGAAAGATATAGCCCGCACCACGCCGGGCAAACACCCCTGACCGACGCTTTTGTGACGTATCCGTCGCGCGGCGTGCCGTTTTTGCCCGCGTGGGAGGCCGGATCATTTTTGCCAGGCCCGAAGACCGGGCCGAAGTGACGGCCTGAGCATGGGTCATGCGGCAGGGCCGGAAATCCCGGGCGGGGTTCGGGCAATATAGCCAAACCTGTCAAGTGCGCCCTGCAGAATGAAGGTGGCGGCGACCGCGTCGATTACCGCGCGACGGTGCTTGCGCGAGGCGTCAGCCTCCAGAAGCGCGCGTTCGGCGGCGACGGTCGACAAACGCTCGTCCCAGAAGCCGATGGGCAGGTCGGTCAGACGTTCGAGGTTGCGGGCAAAAGCGCGGGTCGATTGCACGCGCGGGCCTTCGGAACCATCCATGTTCAACGGCAGGCCCAGAAGGATGCCGCAAGCCTTGCGGTCAACCAGGAGCGCCAGAAGGCGCGTGGCATCGGCGGTGAACTTTTCACGGCGGATCACCTCGACCGGGGTTGCAACGGACCGGCGCAGATCTGACAGCGCAACGCCGATGGTCTTGTCGCCGAGGTCAAGCCCGGCAATGGCGCGGTTGGGCGGCAGGCTGGCGGCGAAGCCTTCGATGCTGTCGTGAATCACGGGACAAGCCCGGTTTCGACGGCGGCAAGACGCAGGAACGACAGTTCGGGATCGCGACCGGCAAAGCGGGTCTTTGCCTCGTCGTAGATCGTCTGCGCCTCGTCTGCGCGTTTCAGCACGACCAGCGAGCGGATCAGCCGGTCCCAGTCTTCGACCGTGCCGCCATCGGTGGCCAGCCGGTCGGACAGTTGTGCCACCATGCCTTCGATCATCGCCTGCCGGTCTTCGGGCGCCATATCGGCGGCGGCAGCGATATCGGCGGCACCAGGCCCGGTTTGCGGTGGCAGGGTATATTTGATGCCGGCGCGGTAGGCGACGTCTTCCATCCGGGCGCGGATTGCCACGACCCAGGGTGCGTCGGCGGGGCCTTCGTCCAGCAGCGGACGCCAGAGGGCGAAGGTGCGGTCAAAGCGGCCGGATTGACTGAACATCAATCCCGAGAAATAGCGCGCAAGGGGGTTAGCCGGATCAAGCTGCAGGGCTGTGATCAATTCGGCCTCGGCCTCGGGCGAGACATAACCGCCGGCGGCCGCGATCAGAACCTCGGCCAGTGAGGCGTGATCCGCGCCGGTTGCAGCGTCGCCCTTTACCGCGATCAACTGGCGCTGCGCCGCCTCGGCTGCGGTGAAGTTGCCCAGGGCTGCCTCGTTGCGCGACAAAAGCTCCAGCCCGCGCAGATCGTCGGGGCGGTCGGCCACGGCGAGGCGCAGCTTGCCCATCAGATCGAGGAAATCTGGCGCAATGTCGGTTGGGGGCTGCGGGGCAGGGGTGCCGCCCACGGCGGTGGCCTGCGACGGGCGCGCCGCCATCAGCGCATCCGATTGCGCCAGCCGGTCTTTCAGCGGCAGGTCCGGATAGCCGGGTGCGCCCAGTGTCCAGTAGGCAGCGCCCGAGGCGGCGATCAGCGCCGTGATCAGGAGGGCGGGGGCGGGGCTGCTGTGCGCGGCGCGCGTCGGCGCTGCGACGGTCAGCAGGCGGCCGGCATCAAGCAGGCGGTCGGCATCTAGCAAACGGCGGGCGATTTCGGCGCGCAGGCGCTGTGCTTCGTCCGCGGCAAGGGTGCCGCGCGTGACATCGCGGTCAATCTCGGACAGTTGATCCTTGTAGACCTGCATGTCCTTGGCCGCCGGGGGGACAAGGTCGCGGTCACGCCACAGGGTGGTCAGCAACGGCAACGCCACGGCCAGCGCCAGCACTGCCGCGACGGCCCAGAAGCCCCAATCCTCCATCCGCGCATCCGATCCTGAAGCTGCCGTATCGGTCTGTGATATAGTCGGTTCGGGGCGGGCGACAAAGGGGCAATCGGAGGCCCGGCGGCCCCCTGCGACAGGTTGCCGAATGTCGCAAATTTCCCGATTGTGCCGCTGACGGGTGCGGATATAACCGCCAAGCGATCCAAGAGGAGCATGGCCCGCCGCGCGGTCTGGCTGTCCTGTCTGAAGAGGCCCCGATGAAGCGTTATTCGGTTTTTGCCATCGCCCGCGAGGCGCTGCGCCATCACATCGGCTGGGAACGTGCCTGGGCGTCGCCGGAACCGAAGGACGCCTATGATGTGGTCATCGTCGGAGCGGGCGGGCACGGGTTGGCCACGGCCTATTACCTTGGCCGCAATTTTGGCATCACCAATGTGGCGATCATTGAAAAGGGCTGGTTGGGCGGTGGCAATACCGGGCGCAACACCACGATCATCCGGTCGAACTATCTGCAGGATCCAAGCGCGGCGATCTATGAAAAATCGCGGTCGCTGTATGAGACGCTGAGCCAGGATCTGAACTACAACATGATGTTTTCGCCGCGTGGCGTGATGATGCTGGCGCAGACGCATCATGAGGTGCGGGGCTATCTGCGCACCGCGCATGCCAATGCATTGCAGGGGGTGGCGACGGAATTCATCACGCCGCAGCGGGTGAAGGAACTGTGCCCCATCCTGAACATCGACGGGCCGCGCTATCCGGTGCTGGGTGCGCTGTGGCAGGCGCGGGGTGGCACGGGGCGGCATGACGCGGTGGCCTGGGGCTATGCACGGGCGTGCAGCGCGATGGGGATGCACATCATCCAGAACTGCGAAGTGACGGGGGTGCGGTCCGAGGCCGGTCAGGTCACGGGTGTCGACACGGCCAAGGGCTTCATCGGGTGCCGCAAGCTGGGCATGGTGGTGGCGGGGCATTCGGGGCAACTGGCCGAGATGGCCGGGTTCCGGTTGCCGATCGAGGCGGTGGCTTTGCAGGCGCTGGTGTCGGAACCCGTCAAGCCCTGCATGGATGTGGTGGTGATGGCCAACACGGTGCACGGCTACATGAGCCAGTCCGACAAGGGCGAGATGGTGATCGGCGGCGGCACCGACGGGTTCAACAACTATACCCAGCGCGGGTCGTTCCACCATATCGAGGAGACGTTGCGGGCGCTGGTCGAGACCTTCCCGATGATTTCGCGGCTGAAGATGCTGCGCCAGTGGGGCGGGATCGTCGACATGACTGGCGACCGCTCGCCCCTGATTTCGAAAACGCCGCTGGGGGGGTGTTTCATCAACTGCGGCTGGGGGACGGGGGGGTTCAAGGCGATTCCCGGATCGGGCTGGGCGATGGCGGAACTGATGGCCAAGGGCGAGCCGGGGCCGCTGGCGGAAGATTTCAGCATGTGGCGGTTCAAGGAAGGCCGGTTCATCGACGAGTCGGTGGCGGCGGGGGTGGCGCATTGATCGTGGGTGCGGGGAACCGTTTGCGGGGGTCGGACGTTGGTCGGGTCAATACCCCAACCAAGGAGATATCCCCATGGCGGATCCCTACATGCCCCCGAAAGGCGGCCCATACACGCAAGATCGCAACCCGCGCGATCCGGCCAGTGTCGACCCGCAGCGTCCGATTCCCGTGTCCACTGACCGGAGCGGTTTTGGAACAGGTATGCTTGTGGCGATGGTGTTTGTCGTCGTCGCCATTCTGGCAGCCCTGTTGTACCGGCCGTGGGATACTGGCGTGCAGCAGCCCGCACCCGCCGCCGAGACGGCCCCGGTCGCGCCTGCAGCGCCGGCCCCTGACGCGCCCGCTGCGGCGGGTGGTGCCGCAACCGACGATGCCACCGGCGATGCAACTGTCACCCCTGACGCCGCACCCGCCGAGCCGGTTACGCCGCCGGCTGAGCCGGTTACCCCACCCGCGACCAACCCCTGATCTGGCCGATAATTCGGCCCGTGATCCAGCGGGAAGTCGCGCTTTAACAGTGTTGGGCGGGCATCTTCGGATGTCCGCCTGCATGCATTTCGCCCGTGATATGCGGGGCATGGTGCTGTTGCTGCCAAGGCTGCGTGACGAGGGCTGGTCTGGCCTGCTGACCGACCCGCGGCCCGACATTTTTGCCGGGCTTGAGCCACCGCACCCGGCGAGTGAGCGGGTGGTCGTGTGGAACTTTGCCTTGTCTGACATTTCCGGGATGTGGCCCCGTCATTCCTTGTCTATTGATGCGCAGTTGCGGCTGCCGATGCAACCGCGCGGGCGGGCATCGTTCGATGTGGAGCGTCTGGTCGAGGGCGGCGCGGGGACTGACGAGGTGTTGCGCATGGGCGCCGTTCTGACCGAACTGGGCATCGACCGCGCGCAGCTGTTGGCGATCAACGCGGGCGGGGCCGGTGCACTGGTGCTGCGCGGCTTTGATCTGGCCGGGATGCAGCCTTCGGTCTGTCTTGGACATGCGCGGCCGGGAACGCCTGAAGATGCGGCTTGCATTGCCGCACTTCCGGCCGGCGGTCTGGTGGTGTTCCGGATCGGTGACCATCCGGCAGGCCCTGCTTCCGGAGTACCGGCCGTGCCGATGGATGAACTTCTGACCTTTTTCAACCGGGTATCGTGCAGGCGGAGATGCCTGAATGACCGCTTGTCGCCACCTTCCCGCCGCCACCGCCATTATGGATGACCTGTCATGCTGATCCTTGAATGCCCCTATTGCGGCGTGAAGGCCGATGAGACCGAGCTTTCACCCGGCTATGAGGCGCATCTGAAGCGGTTCGGACCGGACGCGTCGCCCGAGGAATTCGAAGCCTACATGTTCGCCCGGAAGAATCCCAAGGGGGTGCATTTCGAACGTTGGCGGCATGCCTACGGTTGCGGCAAGTGGTTCCTCGCCGCGCGTTGTACCGCCACGCTGGAGGTGTTCGGGACCTATCCCGCACAGGTCGGCGCGCCGCCGCCTGACATCATCGCCAAGATCACGGCCCGGCGGCCTGACTGGAAGGGCAGCAAATGAGCACGCGTCTGGCCAAGGGCGGCCGTCTGATCGACCGGACCACTGCCATCGAATTTACCTTCAACGGCAAGCGTTTGCGCGGCTATCGGGGCGATACGCTTGCTTCGGCGCTGTTGGCCAATGACCAGATGCTGGTCGGGCGCAGCTTCAAGTATCATCGCCCGCGCGGCATCGTCGCCTCGGGCCCCGAAGAGCCGAACGCGCTGGTGACCCTCGGGTCCGGCACGCGGCTGGAGCCGAACCAGCGGGCGACCGTGACAGAACTGTTCGCGGGGCTGGAGGCTGCCAGCCAGAACCACTGGCCGAGCCTTGAATTCGATGTGGGCGTGATCAACAACACGCTGGCGCGGTTCCTGCCGGCGGGGTTCTATTACAAGACCTTCATCCATCCTCGCCCGTTCTGGAAGCATGTGTTCGAGCCGATCATCCGCCGGTCGGCCGGGCTTGGCCGCGCGCCGCGGGACGCCGATGCCGACCGGTATGAGCAGGCTTATGCATTCTGTGACGTGCTGGTTGTCGGTGGCGGTGTGGCGGGCCTGTTAGCGGCGCGGGCGGCGGCCAAGGGCGGCGCGCGGGTGATCCTGCTGGAACAGGCGCCGGCTCTGGGTGGCCGCAGCCCGGTGGACGAGACCGAGGTCGAGGGAAAGCCCGTGGCCGACTGGATCGGCAGCGCCGTGGCGGAGTTGCAGGCCATGGCGGGCGTGACGATCCGCACCCGCACCACGGCGGCGGGGGTTTATGACCATGGGTATGTGCTGGCCGAGGAACGGGTAGCTGACCACACGCCCGGCGACGGGCGGCCGAGGCATCGGCTGTGGCGCATCCGCGCGGGCCGGATCGTCACTGCGACCGGGGCGATTGAACGGCCGCTGTCCTTTGCCGGCAATGATATTCCCGGGGTGATGCTGGCGGCTGCGGTGCGCGATTTCGTGTTGGAATACGGCGTTTCGCCCGGCGACCGCACAGTGATCGTGACCAACAACGACAGCGCCTATCTCACGGCGCTGGCGCTGCAGGCGGCGGGGCTGGAAGTGCCTGCGATCATCGATGCCCGCGATGTCGCGGACGGGGCCTTGCCTGAGGCCGCCCGGGCCGCCGGTCTGCGGGTGCTGACCGGGCGGGGCGTCGCCTCGGTCAAGGGCGGCAAACGGGTGACGGGCATCGGCATCTGCGCCCAGGCTGGCGAAGGGGCCGTGCTGGAGGAGATTTCCTGCGACGCGGTCGCCATGTCGGGGGGCTGGTCGCCGGTGGTGCATCTGTGGAGCCATTGCGGTGGCAAGCTGGTCTGGGACGCGGGGATTTCGGCGTTCGTGCCCGATCCGGCACGCCCCCCCGTGAACCATGATGGCGCAGCGATGGTCGAGGTTGTGGGGGCGGCACGCGGCACGCTGGATCTGGCCGGGATCGTGGCGGCGCTTTCGGGTGCGGCCAAGGGGAAGCGCAAGCCTGCCGTGACGCAGCCGGTGCTGATCCCGCCCGTCTGGGTGATGCCGCAGGGCGCGCCCTATGCGCTCCGCGCCAAGATGTGGCTGGATTACCAGAACGACGTGAAGGTTTCCGACGTGGAGCTTGCCGCGCGCGAAGGGTACCAAAGCGTGGAACATGCCAAGCGGTACACCACGCTGGGCATGGCGACAGATCAGGGTAAATTGAGCAATATCAACGGACTCGGGGTACTTTCTGCGGCTCTGGATCAGGAGATGCCGGTAGTTGGCACCACCACGTTCCGTCCGCCCTACACGCCGGTGACCATCGGTGCGCTGGCGGGCGAATCGCGGGGGGCGATCTTTCAGCCCCTGCGCCGGACGCCGCTGCATGAATGGCACGAGATGGCAGGGGCCTATTTTGAGCCGGTCGGGCTGTGGCGCCGCCCCTACTGCTTTCCCCGCGCGGGCGAGACGCATGCGCAGGCGGTGCATCGCGAGGTGCTGAACACCCGGTCGGCCGTCGGGCTGCTGGATGCGTCGACCCTCGGCAAGATCATCGTCAAGGGGCCGGATGCGGGCAGGTTCCTCGACATGTTGTATACCGGAGTGATGAGCACGCTGCCGGTGGGAAAATGCCGCTACGGCCTGATGTGCAACGAGCAGGGGTTTCTGAGCGACGACGGCGTGGTGGCGCGGCTGGATGACGACACTTTCCTGTGCCACACCACCAGTGGCGGGGCCGACCGCATCCACGCCTGGATGGAGGATTGGCTGCAATGCGAGTGGTGGGACTGGCAGGTCTACACCGCGAATGTGACCGAACAATTTGCCCAGATTGCGGTGGTCGGGCCGAACGCGAGAAACCTGTTGCAAGCGCTTGGCGGAATGGACGTATCCAAGGAGGCGCTGCCGTTCATGCAATGGGCGGAGGGCACGCTTGGCGGCTTTGCGGTGCGGGTGTACCGGATCAGCTTTTCGGGCGAGTTGAGTTATGAGATTGCCCTTCCTGCGGGGCAAGGTGCCGCGTTCTGGGCGGCCTGCCTTGAGGCGGGAGAGGATTTTGGCGCAATGCCTTACGGCACCGAAGCGCTGCATGTGATGCGGGCCGAAAAGGGCTTTATCATGATCGGCGACGAGACGGACGGCACAGTCATCCCGCAGGACCTGGGTCTGGACTGGGCGATCTCGAAGAAAAAAGCGGATTATCTGGGCAAGCGCGGGCAGGCGCGGAGTTATCTGGCCAGCCCGGACCGCTGGAAGCTGGTGGGGTTCGAGACGCTTGACGGATCGGTGATCCCGGATGGCAGCTATGTGGTGGCGGACGGCAGCAACGCCAACAACCAGCGCAATACGCAAGGACGGGTGACGTCAACCTACCATTCGCCAACGCTGAAACGCGGCATCGCGATGGGCCTGTTGCGCCACGGGCCGGAGCGGATGGGCGAGGTGGTGGAGTTCAACACAGTCGCCGGTGCAACGGTCAAGGCGCGGGTCCGCGACACGGTGTTTTATGACAAGGACGGGGAGAAGCAGAATGTCTGATCCGGTATCCGCGCTGGGCGGCGCACGGTTTCAGGGATTTGCAACAATCCGCGAGATCGGGCCGTTGGGCATGATAACGTTGCGGGCCAAGGACTTGACGGGGTTGGACAAAGCGGTAATGGCGGCGGTCGGCACCAGCCTGCCGCACCAGCGCCGCATCGAGATTGCGGGGGACGGTGCCTGCGGCTGGATGAGCCCGGACGAATATCTTCTGGTGCTGCCAAATGACAGCGTGGCCGAAGCGCTTGCGGGCATCGGCAGGGCGTTGCAGGGCCAGCACCATCTGGCGGTCGATGTGTCTGACGCGCGGGCGGTGTTTCGCGTCGAGGGGCCGCTGGCAGCGGATGTGCTGCGCAAGCTGGCACCGGTGGATTTCGACCGGCTGGAGCCGGGCGAATTACGGCGCAGCCGCTTGGCGCAGGTTCCGGCGGCATTCTGGAAACAGAACGACGGATATACTGTGGTTTGTTTCCGGTCCGTCGCTGAATATGTGATGGGGTTGCTGTGCAACGCGGCGGCACCGGGAAGCGAGCTGTGAACAATGCCGGGGGCCGCGCTCAGGCCAAAATCCGCCGACATCGCCGGCAGAAACCTGTAAGGCCCGGTTACAGGGTGGTGTGACCGCTGTCGAACCACATCGCCGGGGCGCGCGGGGTTGACCTTCGCCCCGCCAACCCCCTTATTCCTATTTAGCAGATGACACCAATTTCAGGAGATACGCGCATGGCTTTCACCCTTCCGGACCTTCCCTATCCGCATGATGCCCTTGCCCCGTTGGGCATGTCGAAAGAGACGCTGGAGTATCATCACGACATTCACCACAAGGCCTATGTCGACAACGGCAACAAGCTGATCGCCGGTACCGAGTGGGATTCGAAATCGGTCGAAGAGATCGTCAAGGGCACCTATCAGGCGGGTGCGGTGGCGCAGAACGGCATCTTCAACAACGCCAGTCAGCACTGGAACCACAACCTGTTCTGGGAAGTGATGGGGCCGGGCGAGGCCAAGAAGATGCCCGGCGCGCTGGAGACTGCGCTGACCGAAGCCTTCGGGTCGGTCGCGAAGTTCAAGGAAGATTTTGCAGCAGCCGGAGCGGGGCAGTTCGGGTCAGGCTGGGCCTGGCTTGTCAAGGACGCGGCTGGGGCGCTGAAAGTCACCAAGACGGAAAACGGTGTGAACCCGCTGTGCTTTGGTCAGACCGCGCTTTTGGGCTGTGATGTGTGGGAACATTCCTACTACATTGATTTCCGCAACAAGCGCCCGGCTTATCTGACGAACTTTCTTGAAAAACTGGTGAACTGGGAAGCGGTCGCGGCCCGTCTCTGACCGGCAGCCCAGCGGGTGACGGCAACACCGCCGCAGCCGATGCGGCGGTGTTATTATTTATGGCGCGGGAGTGATGTCTGCCAGCCGGCTGCGCAACACCGCGACAAGCCCGTCGATGTCAGGCACGACGGTGAAAAGGTCGCGGACCGAAGATGCGGCGAAGCCTTCGTTGATCGCATGGTTTATCAGGGTGACAAGCGGCTGCCAGTAGCCGTCGATATCGACCAGACAGATCGGCTTGCCGTGCAGCCCGATCTGCGCCCAGGTCAGCACTTCGAAAAACTCGTCGAGTGACCCGGCACCGCCCGGCAGCACGGCGATGGCGTCGGAATTCATGAACATCACCTTCTTGCGTTCGTGCATATCCTCGGTGACGACCAGCGTGGACAGGTCACGTCTGCCCTGTTCGCGGTGCAAAAGATGGATCGGGATCACCCCCATGGTCGCGGCCCCGGCGCCGATTGCGGCGCGAGCCACCTCGCCCATCAGGCCGACATCGCCTGCGCCGTAAACCAGCCGCCAGCCGTTTGCCGCGATGGCGG
>JAYSYZ010000018.1:0-2299 GCA_043727195.1 Paracoccaceae bacterium | reverse complement strand
GGCGTCGATGGTGGTGGGCGGCGCGGTTGCGGGACTGCTGACCGAAAACGCCGGGCGCCGCTGGCCCTGATATGACCCATCTGGTGCTGACCGGCGGGCTGGTGAAGCCTGCAATTGCCGATGCGGTGCTGGGCAAGGTGTGCACTGTGCCAGTACGGGTGGTGTTGCCGGACGGCCAGCTGCAGGGTGGGTTGCTGGCGCCGGAAGCGGCAATCGCGCGAGTGCAGTTTTATGCAGCCGCGCTGGGGCTGAACGGGCAGTCGGCTACGCTGGCCGGGCGCCCGGGCGAGGCATGTGTCGTCTATGGCGAGGCGGGTATCGCCGATGCCGGTCTGGCAGAGATGGTAATGCAGGACTTTGGCCTGATCGCGGCGGAACGGGTGCGCGCAAGGCTTGGTGCGCTGCGGGTGGCGGCGGCAAGCCGGGTGCGGGCGGGGCTGGGGGTCGGGCGCGGGGTTCGGCAGGGAACCGGCGAGGTGCGCCCCGAGGGGCGGGCAGTTCCGCATGCCGGATTCTTTGCGCTGGAAGAACATCGGCTGCGCTTTCGCCGATTTGACGGAACCCTGAGCCCGGTCTTGCGGCGCGAGGTTTTTGTCGCGGGCGATGCGGTGACGGTGCTGCCCTATGATCCGGTGCGTGACCGGGTGCTGCTGGTCGAACAGATGCGGATGGGGCCTTACGGACGCGGCGATCCCTTGCCCTGGCAGCTGGAGGCGATTGCCGGGCGGATCGACCCCGGCGAGATGCCGGAGGATTGTGCCCGGCGCGAAGCGGTGGAAGAGGCGGCACTGGTGTTGGGGCGGCTGGAAAAGGTGGCGGAGTATTATCCGACCCCCGGTGCTGTGACGGAATACCTGTATTCCTACGTCGCGATCTGTGAGTTGCCGGATGGGGCGGCCGGGGTTTTCGGGGCCGCGGAAGAGGCAGAGGATATCCGGGGCCACCTGGTGGGGTTCGATGCCCTGATGGCGCTGGTTGCTGGCGGCGAAGTGGCCAACGCGCCGTTGATCCTGACCGCGCTCTGGTTGCAGCGGGAAAGGCCGCGATTGCGCGGTTGAGTTCGCCGATCCCGGACGGGTTTCGCCCCGCCCCGCCGTTTCGCCGCTAAAGGTTGAGGCTGACCCATGCCGCGTTGCGGCCCGAGGAGCGGACGCAGGCGTCGACGAAGGCCACGCCCGCCAGCCCCTCTGTCAGGCCGGGGAAAGTTGTGCCTGCGGGCAGTGCAGTGCCGGATTTGCGGGCGGAGATGGCACGGGCGACCTCGGCGTAGATGTTGGCGAAGCCTTCGAGATAGCCTTCAGGATGACCGGGGGGCACGCGGCTGACGCGGGCGGCCTCGGCGCCCGAACCGGCGCCACCCCGGGTGATCAGGCGTTTGGGCTGACCAAGCGGGGTGAACCACAGGTAGTTCGGATCCTCCTGTGCCCATTCCAGCCCGCCCTTGGTGCCGTAGACGCGCAGGCGGAGCGTGTTTTCGTTGCCGGGTGCGACCTGGCTGCACCACAGCATGCCACGGGCCCCGCCCTTGAAGCGGAGCATCACGTGGCCGTTGTCATCGACACGGCGACCGGGCACGAAGGCCGTCAGGTCAGCGGCAAGCTGGTCAAGCGTCAGGCCGCTGACGAAACCGGCGAGGTTGAACGCATGGGTGCCGATATCGCCGGTGGAGCCGCCTGCGCCGGAACGGGCCGGGTCGGTGCGCCAGTCGGCCTGTTTCTGGCCGGTGCCTTCCAGCGGTTCGGTCAGCCAGTCCTGCGCGTATTCGACCTGGATCACCCGCAAATCGCCGAGATCGCCGCGTGCGACCATCGCCTTGGCCTGCCGGATCATCGGATAGCCGGTGTAATTGTGGGTGAGCGCGAAGATGACACCGGCGGCTTCGGCGGCCTTGGCGAGCTTTTTCGCCTCGGGCAGGGTGGCGGTCAGGGGCTTGTCGCAGATGACGTGGATGCCGCGTTTCAGGAATTGCAGCGCGACCGGGGCGTGCATGTGATTGGGCGTGACGATGGCGACAACGTCGATGCCGTCTTTGCGACGGGCCTCTTTGGCTGCCATTTCGCTGAAATCGGCGTAGGCGCGCGGCACGCCCAGATCGGCGGCGGAGGCGAGGGATTTCTCGGCGTTGGATGAGAAACAGCCGGCAACCAGTTCATATTGATCGTCAATGCGCGCAGCGATGCGGTGGACGGCACCGATGAATGCGTCGCGGCCGCCGCCGACCATGCCAAGGCGCAGGCGGGCGGGGCGGGCGGTGTGGGCGGCGTCGATCATGGCTTACTCCAATCCCAGCATGCGGCGG
>JAYSYZ010000017.1:0-16157 GCA_043727195.1 Paracoccaceae bacterium | reverse complement strand
ATTCGATCTGGGAGGCGTTCGCGGCGCGGTTTCCCTATCAGGAAACCGATGATCAATTGGCCGCAATTGCCGATGTGGTGGCCGACCTTGAAAAGGGCAGCCCGATGGACCGGCTGGTCGTGGGTGATGTTGGCTTTGGCAAGACCGAGGTCGCGATGCGGGCGGCGTTCGTGGCGGCGCTGTCGGGGATGCAGGTGGCGGTGATCTGCCCGACGACGCTGTTGGCGCGCCAGCACTACCGCAGCTTTGCCGAGCGGTTTCGGGGATTTCCGATATCTGTCAAGCCTTTGTCGCGGTTTGTTGGCGCGAAGGATGCCAATGCCACGCGCGAAGCGATCAGCGCGGGCACGGTGGATATCGTCGTTGGCACCCATGCGCTTTTGGCCAAAAGCATCCGGTTCAAGAACCTGGGCCTGCTGGTCATCGACGAAGAGCAGCACTTTGGCGTGACGCACAAGGAACGGTTGAAGGAGATGAAGGCCGAGGTGCACGTTCTGACCCTGACCGCGACGCCGATCCCGCGCACGCTGCAACTGTCATTGACCGGGGTGCGCGATCTGTCGATCATCGCGACGCCACCGGTCGACCGGCTGGCGATCCGCACTTATGTCAGCGAGTTCGACACGATCACCATCCGCGAGGCGCTGCTTCGCGAACGGTTTCGAGGGGGGCAGTCGTTCTATGTGGTGCCACGCATCTCTGACCTGCACGAGGTGGAGGATTTCCTGAAATCCCATGTGCCGGAGGCGAGCTATGTGATTGCGCATGGCCAGCTTGCGGCGGGCGATCTGGATGACCGGATGAACCAGTTCTATGACGGGAAATATGACATCCTTGTCGCCACCAGCATCGTGGAAAGCGGCCTCGATATCCCCACGGCCAACACGATGATCGTGCACCGGGCCGATATGTTCGGGCTGGCGCAGCTTTACCAGATCCGGGGGCGGGTGGGCCGGTCAAAGACCCGGGCCTATGCGTACCTTACGACCAAACCCCGCGCGCCGCTGACATCGCAGGCGACGAAACGGCTGCGGCTGTTGGGCAGCCTTGACAGCCTTGGGGCGGGGTTCAATCTGGCGTCGCACGACCTTGATCTGCGCGGCGCGGGAAACCTGCTGGGCGATGAACAATCCGGCCACATCAAGGAAGTGGGCTACGAATTGTACCAGCAGATGCTGGAAGACACGATTGCCAAGATCAGGTCGGGGGAATTGCAGGGCCTGACCACTGTCGATGACGGCTGGAGCCCGCAGTTGAACCTGGGCGTGCCGGTGATGATTCCCGAGGGGTATGTGATCGATCTGGATGTGCGGCTGGGGCTGTACCGGCGGCTGTCCAGCCTTGGCACAAAGGTGGAGCTTGAGGGCTTTGCGGCCGAACTGATCGACCGGTTCGGACCGCTGCCCAAAGAGGTGAACACCCTGATGCTGATCGTGCGGATCAAGGCGATGTGCAAGCGCGCCGGGATCAGCCGGCTGGATGCCGGGCCGAAGGGCGCGACGATCCAGTTTCACAACGACAAGTTTGCCAATCCCGGTGGTCTGGTCGATTTTCTGAAGGCACAGGGTGGTGCTGCGCGGGTCAACGGCAACAAGATCGTGCTGACCGGCGAGATGAAGACCGAAGCTGACCGGATCAAGGGTGCCTTTAACATCGCCCGCGATCTGGCCGAGGTGGCGAAGGCCGGGAAAAAGCCCTAGGCGGGGCTAGTATCGACAGCGCGGTTATCCGGCTTCTGCCAGATCTGCGATGACCATGCCCCAGAGATCCGGCGGCTGCGCGCCAGTCAGAACGTATTGCTGCGCGACAAGGAAGGTCGGCACCGAGTTTACCCCCTTGGCACGGGCATCGGCATCGCGGGCGGCAATATCACCGGCATCGGCTTCGGACTGCAAGAGGCGCAGGGTGGCGGCGCGGTCCATGCCAGTGGCGCCCGCGATATCGGCGAGGGTGGCCGCATCACCGATATCGCGCCCTTCGGCCCAGTAAGCGTGCATCACGGCGGTCTGGACGGCGGGCTGCAAGGCTTCGATCCCGGCCCAGTGGATCAGCCGGTGCGCGTCGAGCGTGTTCGGCATCCGTTGCGGCAAGTCGGGATCGAGCGTCAGGCCCGCCGCGCGTGCCACCTCGCGCAGGCGTTCGTGGATGGCATCGACCCGGGCCTTGCCGCCGAATTTCTGTTCCAGATAGGCGCGCTTCGGCACCCCTTGGCGGGGCAGGTCGGGGTTCAGTTGAAACGGGTGCCACTGGACCGCGAAGGGGTGATCGGGATGGTCCTGCAGGGCGCGGTCCAGGTGGGCCTTGCCGATGTAGCACCACGGGCAGACGGGATCGGAGAAGATGTCGAGACGGATCATGCGCCCTCTTTTTTTCCTGGGCGGGTCACCCGGTTTGTGGCGGGATGAGGCTAGCCAGAGGCCGGAGCAGTTGCAAGGCGGGGCGTGGCCGGTGGAGCGGAGTTGAGGGGGGGTGCGATAACACGCGTGTTATAAGCGGTAACGCATTGATTATAAACTGATGCGTGATTTTTGTTAAGAGTCTGGTAAGGTATTGTGAGGTGCCGGGCTGCGCGGCGCAGGATCGGGCTTTGGGGGGCGTTGATGAAGATCGCTGTGCTGACCGACATCCACGCCAACCGGGAGGCCTTTGAGGCGGTGCTGGCGGACGCCGACGCGCGGAGCTGCGAACGGACCGTCATGCTGGGCGATGTGGTGGGCTACGGCCCCGACCCGGGCTGGTGCGCCGACAAGGCGGCAGCGCTGGTGGCGGCGGGTGCGGTCTGTCTGAAAGGCAATCACGATCAGGCGGCCACCGGTACGGCGGAGCCGATGAACGGCATGGCGCAGCGCGCGATTGACTGGACGAAAGCCCAACTGAGCGACGGGCAGAAAGCGTTTCTGCGCGCCCTGCCGTTGCAGGCCGAGGCGGGGGAGGTGCTGTACGTCCACGCCTCGGCCGACAATCCGGGGGCGTGGAATTATGTGCTGTCGGACAGGCGGGCGGCACCGTCGTTCCGGGCCTGCGCGGCACGGATCATCCTGTGCGGGCATGTGCATGTGCCGCTGCTGGCCAGTTGCGACAACAGCGGGGCGGTACGGGAGCAGGCTTTTCAGGTGGCCACGCCGATCCCGTTGATCCGGTCGCGGCGCTGGCTAGCGGTGATCGGCGCGGTCGGGCAGGCGCGCGACGGGGTGGCGCAGGCGGGGTATGCCGTGCTGGACACCGCCAGCAATGAACTGAGCTTTCGGCGGGTGGCCTATGACATGGGCCCGACCGTGCAAAAGATCCGCGCGGCAGGGCTGCCGGAGGAACTGGCCCAACGCCTGCTGAGGGGGCGGTAAGATGCCAACCCGCCCGCACGCCGGGCTGCAGATCGACGGCTTTACCCTGGGGGAGAGGCTGCATCAGGGCGGGTTCGCGACGATTTGGGACGTGACGCATCCCGATCATGCGCTGCCGATGGTGATGAAGGTTCCGACGATCCTGGACGGCGATGACGGGCCGACCATCGTGGGGTTCGAGGTCGAACAGATGATCATGCCGCGCCTGTCGGGGCCGCATGTGCCGAAGGTGATCGCGGTCGGCGATTTTGCGGTGATGCCCTATATCGTCACGGAACGGATTGCGGGAGGGTCGCTGCTGGCGCTGTTCGGACGGGCACCGCTGCCGCTGGACGAGGTGATCGCGACCGCGGCGGCGATGGTGCAGGCGGTGGCCGATGTGCACCGCCAGCTGGTCATCCATCTGGACCTGAAGCCGGACAACTTTCTGCAGCGGCCCGGCCAGGGAAATGCGGCGGGCGAGATGGTGCTGATCGATTATGGCCTGAGCCGGCATGGCCGGTTGCCCGATCTACTGGCGGAGGAGTTCACGATCCCGATGGGGACTTTTCCCTATATCGCGCCGGAACAGTATCTGCGCTGCCGCGATGACCTGCGGTCGGATGTGTTCGCTTTGGGAGCGATGATCTATGAACTTGCGACCGGCCGGCCGCCGTTTGGTGTGCCCAAGACGTTGAAAGGCGTGCGCAGGCGGCTGTGGCGCGATGCGGTGCCGCCGCGTGCGCTGCGGCCCGATCTGCCGGAATGGCTGCAGGAGATCATTCTGCGCGCGCTGGAGGTGGACCCGATGCGCCGCACCCAGACAGCCGCGCAGATGGCGTTCGATCTGGCGCATCCCGGGCAGGTGGAACTGACCGGGCGGGGGTTGAAGCTGAAGCGGGATGGCTGGCTGCAGGTGTTCGACCGCTGGCGGGTGGCGCGCAAGATCCGGCGGTTCTCCATGCCGACCTCGATCGCGTCGCAATTGGCCGCAGTGCCGATCCTGTGCGTCGCGGTGGACCTGTCGCCCGAGGGCGAAGGTCTGGCCGAAGGGCTGCGCGCGACGGTGGAACGGATGCTGGTGACCCAGCCCGACGCGCGGGTGGCATGTGTCAACGTGATCAGGACGGCGCGGATCGGGATTGATCAGGGCACTGATGATGCGGGCAACAACCTGCATGTGATGCGGCTGGTGGCCCTGCGCGCCTGGGGGCAGGGGATCAAGCTGCCGGAAGAGCGGCTGACTTTTGCCGTGCTGGAAGGCCCTGATCCGGGCCAGGTGATCATCGGTTATGCGACGGCCAACCATGTCAGCCACATCGTGATGGGCGCGCGCGGCCATTCCACGGCGCGGCGCTATCTGGGATCGGTCTCGGCGCAGGTGGTTGCCGAAGCATCCTGTTCGGTGACGGTGGTGCGCCTGCCGGAACAGCGCGCGGAATGATGGCCGCTGCCCCAGCGCAAGCCGGGACCTGCGGTCATCGCGCCAAAGGCCTGCGCCGGGGAAGCGGGGATCAGAAGGTGTCCTGCACCGTTCGCGCGCCCGCGCTTACATCTTCACCCACGCCCGCAAGGGTATTGCAGCCTGCAAGGGCCGCCAGGGTTAGTGTCAGAAGGATCAGTTTTTTCATGCTCTTGCCTTTGGTTTCTTGTTAATCCTGATACCACCAGGTGTCGGGTTGAAACCCGATCCAGTCGCCGTACAGCGGCAGGCGGTCGGGGAATTTGAGCTCCTTGCGATGCGCCAGACGCGAGACATCAGAATACCAGATCGGAATGACATATCTACCCGTCGTCAGCACCCGGTCAAGCGCCTGCGTCGCGGCGGTGAATTCGGTGGCATCGGGGGCCGCGAGCAGGGTTGCGATCATCGCCTCGGCGGCGGGGGAGGCCATGCCCATCCAGTTGCGGGTGCCGGGTTCGGTGACACCGGCTGCGCCCCAGTACAACATCTGTTCATTGCCGGGACTGAGCGACAGCGAGCGGATGTAATGCGTCATGTCGAAATCGTAATTGGTGGTGCGTTCCTTGTACTGGGCGCTGTCGACCATGACGATGGCGGCAGTGATGCCCAGCGGTTTCAGCGCCTCGGCATAGATCGCGGCGATGGCGGCCATCTCGTCCGCGCCCTGCACGAGGGCGATCTCGAAGGCGAAGGGGGTGCCGTCGGCATTTTTCAGGATGCCGTCGTCGGCAACGTTCCAGCCCGCCTCTTCCAGCAGGGCGGCGGCCTTGCGCAAATTCGAGCGGTTCATCGCGGTGCCGTCGGAGACGGGCAGGGTGTAGCCGTCAAGCGCGCCGGGCAGCAGGTCGGCGGCAAAGGGCGCGAGAAGCTCGGCGGTGCGCCCGGTGGCGGGGGTGCCCGGTTCCATGCCGAGGAACGAGTTGCCGAAGTAGGAGGTGATGCGCGGTTGGGTGCCGCCGGTGATCGCCTGATTGATGAATTCGAAGTTGAAGGCGTGGATCAGTGCCTCACGCACGCGCCAATCCTGAAAGACCGGCTTGCGGGTGTTGAACACGAAGCCCTCGATGCCGGAGGGGCGCTGGTGCGGGATTTCGGACTTTACCAACTCGCCCGAGGTGACGGCGGGGAAGTCATAGTTCGTCAGCCACTTGGCGGCGTTGCCTTCGCGGTAGCTGGTGATGGTGCCGCCCTTGAACGCCTCGAACACCACGCCGGCGTCGCCGAAGTAATCGTAGCGGATTTCATCGAAATTCCACTGGCCGCGGTTGAGGGGCAGGTCGGCCCCCCACCAGTCGGGGTTCTTTTTGTAGGTGATGAAGGCGCCGGGATCGACGGTGCCCACGACATAGGGGCCGGAGCCGATCGGGGGTTCCAGACCGGAAGCGGTGAAATCCTTGTCCGCCCACTGCGCCTTTTTCAGGATCGGGCGCAGGCCGAGGATCAGCGGCAGTTCGCGGTCCACGGTGTTGAAGGTGAAGCGGACGGTGCGGTCGTCGACTGCCGCGGCGCTGGCGATCTTTTTCCACGCGCCGAGGTAGCGGGGGTTGCCGTCGGTGCCCAGTTTTTCCATCGACCACAGCACGTCATCGACGGTGACGGGGCTGCCGTCGGAGAATCGGGCGCCCTCGCGCAGGGTGAATTCCACGAAGCTGCGCGCCTCGTCGGTATTGATCGATTCGGCCAGAAGGCCATAGAGCGTGAACGGTTCGTCGTAGGACCGGCCCATCAGCGTCTCGACCGTGAGGGCGGAAATGCCGGTTGCGGACTGGCCGTTGGTGATGAAGGGGTTGAGGCTGTCAAAGGTGCCGCTTTCGCCAAAGACGATGCGCCCGCCTTTCGGCGCGTCGGGGTTTACCTGCGGCAGCGACACAAAATCCGGGGGGAGGGCGGGGTCGCCATACATAGCTATGCCATGCTGCGGCTCTGCCGTCGCGGCGGCGGCGGTCAGCGCAAGCGCCAGTGCTGCGGCAAGACCACGGCGGTTTCGAAGAAAGTCGCGGTTCATTGTGGTGCCATCCCTGTTTGCTTTCCCGGTTTGCCGCAGACTATGCCGGACATCGTGGCATTTCAAACTTTTAGCTTGGCCATTGGCGGAGAGGGGACTATAAGAATGATACTGCTCGATAGGTTTCTTGCCTGTATGAAACCTGCCTCAATAACTTAACGCCGGCCTAGCGCCGGCGTTTTTTTCGTTTTGTGGCGCTGAGTTGCTGACATGGTGGCGCGTGCCTATCATTTGCAACTGCAGCATGGCAGGATCGCCGCGAGCGCAGTGTGGGGGCAGGCATGGTATTGACAGGCAAGCGGGCGGTGGTCACGGGATCAAATTCTGGAATCGGGCTGGGCGTGGCCGAGGCGCTGGCGGCGGCGGGGGCCGAGGTGGTGCTGAACAGCTTTACCGACCGGGCCGAGGATCACGATCTGGCCCGGTCGCTGGCGGCGCGGCACGGCGTGAAGGTCAGCTACATCGCGGCAGACATGTCGGTTGGTGCCGATTGCCGGGCATTGATCACAAAGGCGGGTGCCTGCGACATTCTGGTAAACAACGCCGGCATCCAGTTTGTCGCCCCCGTCGAGGAATTTCCGGTGGAGAAGTGGGATCAGATCATCGCGATCAACCTGACCTCGGCGTTTCACACCACGGCGGCGGCGCTGCCGGCGATGCGGGCCAAGGGCTGGGGCAGGGTGGTCAACATCGCCAGCGCGCATGGTTTGACCGCAAGTCCGTTCAAAAGCGCCTATGTCGCGGCAAAACATGGCGTGGTGGGGTTGTCCAAGACCGTCGCGCTGGAAACGTCGGGCAGCGGCATCACCTGCAACGCAATCTGCCCGAGCTATGTGCTGACGCCGCTGGTCGAAGCACAGATCCCCGATCAGATGAAAGCGCATGGCATGGACCGCGAGACGGTGATCCGTGAGGTGATGCTGGCGCGCCAGCCCTCGCGCCAGTTTGTGACGGTGGAACAGATCGGCGGCACCACGGTGTTTCTGTGCAGCGGGGCGGCGGATCAGATCACCGGCACGACAATTTCGGTCGATGGCGGATGGACGGCGATGTAAGGCGTCCGGCGTTGCGGTGCGCCAGTCGGCGGGGACCGATGGCTGAACCGGCGCGGGTGTCAGGTCAGAGCGGGTCTTTTGGCAGCGGGTAGACCAGCCCGCCCGACACGATCAGCTTGGCCGCATCATCGATCTTCATGTCGAGGATGGTCAGGTCTTTGGTCGGCACGAACAGCAGCATCCCCGAGGTAAAGGGTGTAAGGCCCACGAACACCGCCGACATCTCTGGCCCCAGGGCCGCCAGCCGCTGTGCAAGCTCGCCCTTTGGCCGGGTGGACAGAAAGCCGAGCGCATAGGACCCGGCGCGGGGGAATTCCAGCAGGCAGACCTTGTCGAAGCTTTGTTCCTTCTTGTTGAAGAAGGTCTCGGCGACCTGCTTGATCCCGCCATAGACCGAGCGGACGATCGGCATCCGGTCCACCATATGTTCGCCCCAGCGGATGACCGAACGGCCGAACAGCCCCTTGGCCATCCAGCCGATGATGATGGTGAACACGAGGAAGACCAGAACACCGACGCCGCGCACCGGAAAGTTCGCGTCAGGCCCGAACAGGTCGCGCATCAGCGCTTCGGGTTGATAGGCGGCGGGGATCAGCGGCAGGATCCAGCCGTCGATCCAGCCAACCAGCGTCCACACGAAGTAGATCGTCAGGCCAATGGGCAACACGACGACCAGGCCGGTCAGAAAGCTGGCGCGGAGGCTGCCGAACAGGCCGCGACGGCGGTGGGGGACGGGGTCGATCATGAAGGCTCCGGCAGGGGCGGCAGGACGTGCGCGAGTAATCTATGAAGGCCGGGGCACGATGCCAATGGGCCCCGTCAGGATTTGGCGCGTTGGGTGGCGATTTCGGCGGCGATGGCACTGGCAAGGCGGGCATTGTTCAGGACAAGCGCGATATTGGCGACAAGCGAGCGGCCTTGGGTCAGATCAAAGATGCGGCTGAGAAGAAAGGGGGTGACCGATTTGGCGGCGATGCCCCGGATCGCGGCCTCGGTCAGGGCGGCTTCGATATGCGGGGTGATCTGGTCGCGGGGTATTTCGGCGTCGGGCGGGATCGGGTTGGCGACAAGCTGGCCGCCGGGCAGGCCAAGACGGGCGCGCATCAAATGGGCGGCGGCGATCCGGGCGGCGCTGTCCATGCGCAGGGGGGATTTCAGGCCGGATGAGCGTGACCAGAAGGCGGGGAAATCGTCCTGCCCAAAGGTGATGACCGGGACGCCGCGGGTTTCGAGGTATTCGAGGGTCTTTGGCAGATCGAGGATCGCCTTGGCCCCGGCGGCCACCACGGTCACCGCGGTTTCAGCCAGTTCGGACAGATCGGCAGAGATGTCGAACGTGGTTTCCGCGCCCCGGTGCACCCCACCGATGCCGCCGGTGGCAAAGGTGTCGATCCCGGCAAGGCGGGCGCAGATCATCGTGGCGGCGACAGTGGTGGCCCCGGTGCCGCCGGTGGCAAGACAGGCGGCAAGGTCGGCACGCGACAGTTTGGCGACGTTTTGTGCCTGCCCGAGGCTGGTGAGTTCGGCATCGGTGAGGCC
The DNA here is from genome assembly GCA_043727195.1 of Paracoccaceae bacterium. Classification (GTDB taxonomy): domain Bacteria; phylum Pseudomonadota; class Alphaproteobacteria; order Rhodobacterales; family Rhodobacteraceae; genus JAUYQR01. The sequence continues at coordinate 6,773 of JAYSYZ010000017.1, read as the reverse complement.
GATGTGGATATGGTGATCCACCACCGCGATGGTGGCGGGGATGGCGTGGTAGGCGCGGATTTCAGCCTCCACCCGCTGTGCCGTTTCCACGTTCTGCGGGAATGGCATGCCGTGGGTTATGATTGTGCTTTCAAGTGCCACAATGGGAATGCCGTTGGCGCGGGCCTCGGCGACTTCGGGGGACAGGATCATCGGCAAGGTCATGGGTGCGGCTCGTGCAGGGTGCGGGGGATGGCGGGGCCGCAGGTATATGCGGAAAAGCTGGCGGTCAGGCCCGCGCGTTCGGGCGAACAGGCCATCGGGCCGATCATCGCGGGGCCATCGGGCAGGTGCGCGAGGCGGGCCAGCCGCCACAGGCCGGAGGGTTCGGTCAGATCGACGCGGATCGCGGTGCCGTGGCGCGTCAGGCGCAGGGTCAGCGGGCTGGCGGGGAAGGCGAGCGGCAGGGTGGCCCAGTCGGATTGGCCGTTGGTCACCACGGTGGAAAACACCGGCTGGCCGTCGGTATGTTCGATGCCGGCCTTGATCCAGTGAGTGTCCGACAGGCGCAGCATCAGACCGGCCTGATCATAGAGTGCCTGATAATCGGCGCTGACGGTCACGCGGGCGGTGAAATCGCCGGTGACGGGATGGGCAAGGTGGCGGCCGGAGTGGCGGGTGAAGCCGTAGAATGTTTCGCGCCAGAAATCGGTGTTCGCACCGGTGGTGAGTGTCAGGCTGTCGGTGCCCGTGGTCACCAGCGGGGGCGGGTTCAGCCAGGTCATGGTGGCGAAAGTCATGCGCCGATATCCCCCGAAACATAGTCGGCGGCGGCGCGGAGGGCGGCATCAAGCGCGGATTGGCGGTCAGCGCCACGGGTTTCGGCAACGATATGGGCGGCCATGAAGGTATCGCCCGCACCGGTAACGCGGGTGACGAGGACGGGGGGCGGTGCGCCCACGATGACGCCCCCGTCGCGGCGACCCTCGGCCGAGGGTTGGCCACCGTTGGTGACGAGGACGCGGCTGGCCCCCCGGCTGACCAGCGCCTGTGCGGCGGCGGGTGCGGTGTCGCTGTGGGTTCTGGCGAGGATGTTGGCCTCTTCCAGGTTCACATACAGGGTGGCGGAGGGGTGGGTCAGCAGCGGCAGCAGCCGGTCAGCCTTGCCGGGCGAGGCAGGTGCGACGCGCAGGTCGGCGGCGGCAAAGAGCGGCGAGGCGGCGATGGCCGACAGCAGCGCTTCGGTCAGATTGCCGTCGAGCGCGATCAGCCCGGGCCAGGGGGTGGCGGCAGAGCCGAGGCGGCTATCCGCCAGCGGACGAAGGATCTTGTCGCCCGCAGCCTCCAGCGAATGGGCGTCGGCCACGGCGGCGATCAGGCCATTCGCCCCCTCGATCGCCATGTAGCGGTCGGTCGGCAGATCGTCGGAGCGGTAGACATGTGCCGTCTGCAGGCCCATCCGGTCACAGGCGGCGACAAGCTCGTCGCCTTCGCTATCGCGTCCGATGGCCGTCAGCAGGGCCGGCGTCAGCCCGAACCGGCGAAGGGTCATCGCGATGTTCATCGCCACGCCACCGGGCAGCCGCGTTATCCGCCCCGGCACATCGGAGCCAAGCCGCATCGACGCGGGCGCGCGACCGATGATGTCCCACAGGATTGAACCGATGCACAGGATGTCGGGGGCGTTTGGCATGCGCCTCTTCTGCCTTCAAAGATCACCCCGGGCAAGCGGTGATCAGGTGGGCGGGCGCAGCAGCAGCCGGCAAATTTTGTTGGGAATATATTCAAGAAGCGATATGATCGACAGGCCGCACTCGGGTGAGGCGCAGGACGCCAACATTTGCGGAGGGTCCATCATGACGACACTTCAGACCTTGATGTCAGCGCCGACCCCCTGGTTGACGGATGGGGGGTTGGAGACGACGATGATCTACCACGAAGGGCTGGACCTGCCGTATTTTGCTGCGTTCACCCTGCTTGACAGCGACATCGGCAGGGCCGCCCTGACCCGGTATTTCCAGACCTATGCCCGCATTGCCCGGCAGGCAGGGACAGGTCTTGTGCTCGACACGGTGACGTGGCGGGCGGGGACAACCTGGGGCAGCGTGATGGGTCTGGACGAGGCCGCGATCCGGCGGATCAATCACGAGGCGGTCGCGTTCGGCCGCACATTCCGTGACGCAATGGAACAGAACGGATTGCCGATCCTGCTTGACGGGGTGATCGGGCCATCGGGTGACGGTTATACCATCGACCGTGCCTTGAGCGGCGATGAGAGCCTCGTGCGGCACCGCGTGCAGGTCGAGGCGCTGGCCGAAGCGGGGGTGGACCTGATCACGGCTGTCACGATGACCCATTCGGGCGAGGCGACCGGCATCGTGCGCGCCGCACAGGCAGCGGGCGTGCCGGTTGCGGTATCCTTTACGCTGGAGACGGATGGCAAGCTGCCGTCGGGCGAAACGCTGGGGGACGCGATCAAGCTGACCGATACGGCAACCGGGGGTGAGCCGGTGTATTACATGATCAACTGCGCGCATCCGACGCATTTCATGGCCAATCTTGACGGCGGTTGGGTGACGCGGATCGGCGGCATCCGGGCCAATGCATCCCGGATGAGCCATGCCGAACTGGATGTGGCGACAGAGCTTGATCCCGGCGATCCGGCAGAGTTCGGGGCGCTGTACCGCGATATGGCGGAGCGGCTGCCAAACCTGAAGCTGATCGGCGGTTGCTGTGGCACGGATCACCGCCATGTCGGCGCGGCGTCGCAGCACTTTCACCAGGGGTGATCGCCAAGCTGCGCTCAGCGCTTGCGGAACTGGCTGCCGTACCCGCCCGAGCGGCCATCGGGGAACGCACCCTCGGCAAGATAGCGGTCGTGGCAGCGGGCGAGGGCGGTCTTGTCCAGCGTGACGCCCAGGCCGGGGCCATCCGGAACGCGGGTAACGCCGCCTTCGAGGGCGAAGGGGCCGCCTTCGATCACGTCGTCGGCGTACCAGTGAAACAGCGTCTGGCTGGCCCCGCGGACATGTTCCAGCGCGGCGGAAAGGTGCAGGTAGGCGGCGCTGGCAACGCCCGTCTCGCCGCTGTGAAAGCGGAAAGCCACGCCGAAGGTTTCGCAGGCACGGATGAAATCGGCGGTGCGTCGGATACCGCCGTGTTCGTTGATGTTGGTGACGATGGCATCGGGGCAGCGCAGGGCTGCGGCCTTGGGCAGGTCGATGGCATGGGCGGAAAACGGAATGTCGCTGTGGCGGCGCAGATCGGCCATTTCCTCATAGGTTTCAACCGGTTCTTCGAACCAGCTGATGTCAAACGGGGCAAGGCGGCGCAGGGCGTCGCGTGCGGTGGGCACCGTCCAGCCGCCGTTTGCGTCCAGCTGCAACGGGCGGTCGCCGATGGCGGCGCGCACTTCGCGCACCATCCGGATCTCTTCGTCAAGCGACACTGCCCCGACCTTGCCTTCGAAGATGACCGAACCGTGACGTTCGATCATGCGGGCGCAGGTGCGCGCCACCTCGACCGGGGTGCTTTCGCCGGGGTGGTTGGCACCGGGCCAGCGGTAGGAGAAGTATTCGGTGAGCGGGATTTCCATCCGCACCGCCCCGCCGAGCAGGCGGTACAGCGGCACCCCCTCGGTCTTGCCGCGTGCGTCCCACATCGCCATTTCGATGCCGCCGAAGACGCGCCGCGCGGCCAGCACATTGCCCCAGGGCGTATAGCGCATCCCCGGCACCAGCAGCGTTTCGGCAGTGTGGATGTCGCGCAGGTCATGGCCAATCAGCCGCGCCCCGGCAGCGACCACATCGGCGGCGCGGTCGCCGTCGGCACATTCGCCGAGGCCGGTCACGCCGCCTTCGGTTTCCAGCTGGATGATCGTCTTGGTCAACGAGGCGATGGCCCCGTAGCTGAACCGGTACGGCGCGTGGAACGGAATATTCACCGGCAGGGCAGTGATCGAACGGATCTTCATGGCATGTCCTGCGTTGAATCCTTTCAGCGTGCCAGAAATTGCGGTGGAACGCGGCGTGACAGTTGCCCGTCAAAGGCGAGTTGGATATATTGAATACTGTTTACTCAGGAGTGGTTTATGGACGAGTATGGTCATAGTTTTGTGCAGTCAAAGCCTTTCATGCGACAAGGTCCGGCGAAAGGGTACTGGGTCATATCGGCCCGCATCCTGGACGAGGCGCGGTATTTCGCCTATCTTGAGATGGCCACCGAAGCGATTGATCGGCTGGGGGGGCGGATGGTCATTCGCAGTGCGAACGTCGCTGTCGCCGCCGGATCGCCGAAACCACGCCTGATCATCGTGGAATTCACCAGCCTGGCCGAGGCGCAGGAGGCGTTTCAAGACATCTCGCAACAGACCGCCATGCTGATGTATGACGGGATCGCCGAATACGATATTGCCATTGTTGAAGGCTACGACGACTTCGGATGAATGATAGCGCTTGCGGCGGCGGGCGAAAGCCGCTATCGCCGCGCCACTTCACAGGTGAGGCTTGGGCTGTTGCGGGGAGAAATCCCGCAAGGTCCGCCGGTTGCCCCCGTCAGGGGGTGAAGACGGCCTTACCGAGGATCAAACCGGAAAAGGATAAGGCATGGCTCTTCCCGAGTTCACCATGCGTCAGCTATTGGAAGCTGGCGTTCACTACGGCCACCAGACCGCACGCTGGAACCCCAAGATGGGCCCGTATATCTACGGCGACCGCAACGGCATTCACATTCTTGACCTGACGCAGACCGTTCCCTTGCTGGATCAGGCGCTGAAGATGGTGCGCGACACCGTGGCCAAGGGCGGCCGCATCCTGTTCGTCGGCACCAAGCGTCAGGCACAAAAGCCGATCGCCGAAGCGGCGGAGCGGTGTGCGCAGTTCTACATGAACCACCGCTGGCTGGGTGGCACGCTGACCAACTGGAAAACCATCTCTGCCTCGATCCAGCGGCTGAAGCATCTGGACGAAGTTCTGGGGCAGGGCGCCGAGGGCCTGACCAAGAAAGAGCGCCTGGGCATGGAACGCGACCAGTCAAAACTGCAGGCCAGCCTTGGCGGCATCCGCGAAATGGGCGGCACGCCCGACCTGATCTTCATCATCGATGTGGGCAAAGAGGATCTGGCGATCCTTGAAGCGCAAAAGCTGGGCATCCCGGTGGTGGGCATCGTCGATACCAACTGCTCGCCCAAGGGCGTGGATCACGTTATCCCCGGCAATGATGACGCGGCGCGCGCCATCCAGTTGTACTGCGACCTGATCAGCCGTGCGGCGCTGGACGGCATGTCGGCGCAGATGGGTGCGGCGGGCGTTGATCTGGGGTCGCTGGAAGCGGCACCCGAAGAAGAAGCGGTTGCCGAGGCCACCGTCGAGGCCTGAGCGGCTGTCACGGAACCTTCACCCGGCGGGTCTACCCGCCGGGATACCAATTTCAGGAGATGAGACGATGACAGTCACCGCCCAGATGGTGAAGGACCTGCGCGAAGCGACCGGCGCAGGCATGATGGATGTAAAGAAAGCCCTGGTGGAAACCAACGGCGACATGGATGCCGCGGTTGACTGGCTGCGCACCAAAGGCCTGGCCAAGGCCGCCAAGAAGGCCGACCGCGTGGCCGCCGAAGGGCTGGTCGGCGTAGCCGTGTCGAATGGGCGTGGCGTGGCGGTCGAGATCAACTCCGAAACCGATTTCGTTGCCAAGAACGTCGATTTCCAGTCGCTGGTGCGCGAAGTGACGAAGATTGCACTACAATCCGGCACATCGGTCGAGGTGGTGAAAGCCGCTGACCTGAACGGCAAGTCGGTGGACGAAGTGATCGGCGAAACCATTGCGCGCATCGGCGAGAACATGACGTTCCGCCGCCTGCACGTGCTGGAGGGGGATACGGTGGTATCCTATGTCCACAATGCCGCGACCGAAGGCATGGGCAAGATCGGCGTGCTGGTCGCGCTGAAAGGCCCGGCGGACAAGGCGCAGGCAATCGGCAAGCAGTTCGCCATGCACATCGCCGCAACCTCGCCGCTGTCGCTATCGGAGGCCACGCTTGACCCGGTGGTGGTTGAGCGGGAATTGGCGGTGCAGACCGCCAAGGCGCTGGAAGAAAACGCCGCCTCGGCCAAGCCAAAGCCTGATGCGGTGATCCACAACAACATCATCCCGGGCCGGATGAAGCGGTTCCTGGCGGAAAATACCCTGATGGGGCAGGCCTTTGTGATCAATCCCGACCTGACCGTCGAAGCGGCTGCAAAGGAGGCCGGGGTCGAGATCACCGGCTATGCGCGGGTGGCCGTGGGTGAAGGCATCGAGAAGAAGGAAGAGGATTTCGCCGCCGAAGTGGCGAAGATGGTTCAGGGCTGAGCATCCGGGCCACCGGATCATCCGACTGACAGGGCAGGGGGCCGGTGCATCGCACCGGCCCTTTTGCTATGCGCGACAATTGAAACGAAAACGGTGCGGTCCTCTGGGGAAAGGACCGCACCGCTGCGTCTTGCCCACAACCTTTTGGGGATGAGGACGAAAGGGCAAGACTGAAGTCGACCGGAAACAACGGCCGGGAGAAGATCCTTTCGGACCGGAAGAAAAAACCGGCGACGGTCAAAGTCAACCGTTCCGGATGTTGCGGGCGCGTACCACCACACCAGCAACCTGAGTGTTGTCGCAGGTGACGCCAAGTCAGGCGAGTGGGGAAATCCTTACCCGATGGCAAAGGCGCAATCGACGAAAGCGTCCCGGCACGCGGCCTAGCGCGCCGCCTGCGCCACTTCGGGCAGGCGCTGGAAGATCATGTTCAGCAGCGCGCC
>JAYSYZ010000016.1:0-5722 GCA_043727195.1 Paracoccaceae bacterium | reverse complement strand
GCCGCGCAAGGCGTTTGCCAAGATCGACGCTGAGGTCGAAAACCAGTTGAACCATGGGATCGACCGCCGCCTGCTGTCGGGGCTCTGGCTCTGGCCTGGGCTGTCGCCGCACCCGGATCAGCCCCAGGGTGCCGACCGCCAACACCATCAGGGCAAGTCCGTTCAGCGCCAGGGCACCGGCAACGCCGACCACCGGGATAAGGCTGACAAAGGCAGCCGTGATCAGCGACAGCACACCAAGTGCTGCAAGAACGGCGGCCAGAACCGCCAGCGCCGATTGCTGCCACATCTCCCGCAAACCCGCCCGGAACGGTTGCAGGAGGTCGCGGGCCGGGTCAGGCACGGTCACCGCCGTGACATCGCGCCCAGCAGCAGCCCCAGTCCCGCCGCAAGGCCAAGCGCCATATAGGGGTTGGCGGCCACGGCATGCCCGATCCGCAGATCGGCTTCATGGGCACGTTGCCCGGCATAGGCCTTGGCATCAGTCAGACTGTTGCTGACCGTGTCGGCCATCGCCTTGCCGCTATGTGCCGCGGTGGTGCCAACCTGAGAGGCCAGATCGGCCATGTCGCGGCGCAACTCGGCAAGCTGGGCCACAAGGGCCTCGTAGTCAGCGGAAAGTGCGGGAGAATTGGGATCGCGGGCCATGAAAGACTCCATCAATGATAACGGGAAAAAGCCCGGCTCTTGCGGGCTGGACCAGCTTCCTTTTGCCTTATGACAGCACCCGGCGCGCTAACCTGGATCATGTCCGCCGGCCAATGGCGACCGATCCTGCGGCAGATCTCAGCGCGGCTCCACGGACTTTGCAAACTCTGCCAAGGGCTGCGCCGCTGCACGGACATTGCCCTCGTCGCGCATGAGGTCGTCGATGAAAAGGCTCAGAAGTTGCGACCGGCCTGTGACTCCGGCCTTGCGGTAGATCGCATTGGTCTGCGCCTTGACCGTGCCTTCGCTGGTCGCGCGCAGGTTGGCGATTTCGGCCGTCGACATGCCCTTGATTGCGAACAATGCCACGTCCCGCTCCGCCGCGGTCAGCCCCCATTCGGCGAACCGTTCCTTCAAAAGGTCCATGAACGCACCTGAGGCGCGGCGCAGTCGTTCCTCTGCCACGTTCCGTTCTCGCAATGTGCGGCGCAACATCATCCCGCCCAGAACCACGCCCAGTACCAGTCCGGCAGCGGCACCGATCTCCAGATACTCGCGCATTTCCCAACTGATCGGTGTCGTCCGAAGGCCAAGCACGGATGACAGGATGTCGGACACGAAAAAGAAGGCGCAGGCCGCCTGAATGACAAAGATCGCAATCATCGGCGCCGCCTGCCTCACGCGGCGACCGGGTTTGATCGATCGGCCTCAGTCACCCTCGCCCCCGCCCTCGCCGCTGCTGTCGCCGTCATCATCGTCGTCGTCATCATCATCGTCGTCATCGTCGTCATTATCGTTGTCGTCACCGCCACCATTGCCGCTGTTGTCCTGCCCCGTGCCGCCAGACTTTTCCTTGACGATGTCTACAGCGCTTTTGCCCCCGGCAACGGCCGTCCACAGATCCCGCAAAATTTCGCCGGTGCGCGGGTTGATTATGATTTCCCGCTGCCCGTCCTTGCGGTCGGCCAGAATGCGCACCCTGCCCAGCAGCGTCCGCTCCGTCATGACAGACCGGAACCCTTGCTGCTTCAACTGGCGCACGATGTCGTCAACCATGTCCTGCGCCAGCGCGGGCGATGCGGCAATCGCCCCTGCGGCAAGCCCGGTCAAGAATTCCCGGCGTTTCATCTAAACACTCCCGCTCTTTGGCAGAGCACGGCGATTATGCGGCATGCGCGGGGCCCCGGCAAGTCCGGGGCCCAGATCGGTTCGTTATCGGCAAAACTCAGTCTTCGCCTTCGCTGTCATCACCATCATCATCCTCGTCCTCGTCTTCGTCTTCGTCCTCGTCTTCGTCCTCGTCGTCATCCTCGTCGTCATCCTCGTCTTCATCCTCGTCGTCGTCGAGGTCATCGTCTTCCTCGTCGACCTCTTCGAAGTCCTTGTTCACCAGCTTGACCTTGCTGCCGGTGCGCCCGATGTCATCGCCATCAGCCGTTTCGGTTTCCTGCTTGATGACCGCGCCAGTTTCATTGTCATAGACAACTTCAACCTTCACATCGCCCCTGATCGCCTCGATCTTGGTCTGCGTCGGGCCCTGCTTGACCTCGACATAGGTATAGCCTTCCGCGAGGTAGCGATCTGCCAGCGCCTGCCCGTCGATTGCGGCAAAGGCCATGTTGGCCGACATCGCAACTGCGGCCGTAAACATCATCAGCTTGGTCTTCAGTTTCATCGTCCCGTCCTTTGGTCTGAAGTGTCGGCCCGCATCGGGCCCTTGAGTGCACCGGCATCGATGCGACACGACACTCCAACCCCGGACAGACCCGACAAAGAATTGACCGCAAGTTTAGGGCACCCGGGTTATGCCCCGGGTTTGCGGGCATAAACCGAAGTTTAGGCTCAGGTCACACCTTCATGTCCTGGCCCAGATGCTTGGCTACGGTGAAGATGTCCTTGTCACCCCGGCCGCACATGTTCATCACGATGATATGGTCGGCCGGCAGCACCGGAGCGATCTTCATCACATGGGCCAAGGCGTGTGACGGCTCCAGCGCCGGGATGATCCCTTCCAGCTTGCACGACAGCTGGAACGCCTCCAGCGCCTCGGCATCGGTGATGCTGACGTATTTCGCCCGCCCGATGTCGTGCAGCCAGGAATGTTCGGGGCCGATGCCGGGATAGTCCAGACCCGCGCTGATGCTGAAGCCTTCCAGAATCTGGCCGTCATCATCCTGCAGCAGGTATGTCCGGTTGCCATGCAACACGCCGGGCCGCCCGCCGGTCAGGCTGGCGCAATGCTGCATCCGGTCGTCCACGCCCTTGCCGCCCGCCTCGACCCCGATGATGTTGACCGACGGGTCATCCAGGAACGGATAGAACAGCCCCATCGCGTTCGACCCACCACCGATGGCTGCGATCACGGTATCGGGCAGCCGGCCCTCGCCTTCCTGTTCGGCCAGTTGCCAGCGCACCTCCTTGCCGATGATCGACTGAAAATCCCGCACCATGGCCGGATAGGGATGCGGACCCGCCACCGTGCCGATGCAATAGAATGTATCGCGCACATTCGTCACCCAGTCGCGCAGCGCATCGTTCATCGCGTCCTTCAGCGTGCCCCGGCCAGAGGTGACGGGAATCACCTCCGCCCCCAGAAGCTTCATGCGGAACACGTTCGGTGCCTGCCGCTCCACATCATGCGCACCCATGTAGACGATGCACTGCAGCCCGAATTTCGCACAGACCGTCGCCGTTGCCACCCCGTGCTGGCCCGCGCCGGTTTCCGCAATGATCCGCGTCTTGCCCATCCGCCGCGCCAGGATGATCTGCCCCAGCACGTTGTTGATCTTGTGGGCACCGGTATGGTTCAACTCGTCCCGCTTCATGTAGACTTTCGCACCACCAAGGTGCTGCGTCAGCCGTTCCGCGTAATACAGCGGCGAGGGGCGGCCCACGTAATGCTTCCACAGCCAGTCCATCTCGGCCCAGAAGGTCGGGTCGGTCTTGGCAAATTCGTAACGCTCCTCCAGATCCAGGATCAGCGGCATCAGCGTTTCCGATACGAACCGCCCGCCGAACAGGCCGAAGCGGCCCTGTTCATCCGGCCCCGTCATGAAGCTGTTGATTCCATCCTCGGCCATGGCGATCTCCCTGTTGCCCACGCGATGTACCGCGCCCCATGCGACGGGTAAAGCGACAAGCCGCCGCTGTCGCCGCTCATACCCCCGTGATCTCGGCGTCATTCCGGCGTCATTCTGACGGAGTATTCACGTCACCCCGCGATCCCGGACTGCTATCATCGCCCCATTCATCGGCGTCCATTCATCGGCGTCATTGTCGCGAAGGACATCGCATGGCCGCGAAAACCGTCAGCTTCACCACTTTCAACCTGTTCAATCTCAACGAACCGGGCCTGCCGGTTTACACCGATGCCACCGGCTGGACGCAGGCCGAATACGACCGCAAGATCATCTGGACCAGCCGCATGCTGCGCGAGATGCAGTCCGACGTCTTCGGCTTTCAGGAGCTTTGGCATGGCGACAGCCTGCGCATGGCACTGACTGCCGCCGGGCTTGATCTGAGCCACGAGGCGCTTGTCCCGCCCGGTCACGCCGGGCAGAAGATCGTCTGTGCTGCAGCCGTTGCCAAGGACATCCTCGTCGGCACCCCGGAATGGATCACCGATTTTCCCGCCGATTTCATCCTGCAAAGCACCGGCACCGATGCGCAGACCGAAGCCATCGCCGTGGCACTCAACAGCTTTTCCCGCCCCGTCCTGCATTTCACCATCAGACCACGTGCCAACGGCCCGGTGATTTCCGTCTACGTCTGCCATTTCAAATCGAAAGGCCCGACGCCGGTCTTCCGCGAACCGTGGTACATCAAGGCCATCCACCAGCCGCATGCCGAGGCGATGGGTGCCGCGCTGTCTACCATCCGCCGCACCGCCGAAGCGATGGCCCTGCGGATGATCGTGACGAAGGAGATGAAGGGCACCGACACCCCGGTGGTGGTGATCGGCGATTGCAACGACGGCCAGCATTCCAACACGCTGAACATCATGACCGGCCAGCCACGTTTTCTGACCGCCTTGTCCGAAGGCGGCGGCGATGCCGATCTTTATACCGCGCAAACCTTGCAGCAGTACCGCAGCCAGACGGATGTCTATTACACCCATATCTACAACGACACGCGCGAAAGCCTTGACCACATTCTGGTCAGCCAGGAATTCTACGACAATTCAAAGAAACGCATCTGGGCCTTTGACGGGCTGACCATCGCCAACGATCACCTGAACGAAGATGCCCACAAGGAAACCGGCACGGGCGACCACGGTGTCGTGCGGGCAAAGTTCAGATATCTGCCTGCAAAAACCATCCTTGCCTGACCGCCGCTTGCCGCTCACCCGCCGGCGCAAAAGCGCCCAGACCTCTCCTGACGTTTCTGTGAATGCCCGGGTGAAACTTGCCCCGGACCGCTGCGTAGCTACCAGTCCAAGCAAAGTGGTCGGTCGATCCGGCTGACCCGTGACCGACAGGAGTGACACATGACCCGTCTCGCAGCAGCTCTTCTTGCAACCGTCGCAGGAATTAGCCCGGCCTTCGCCGAAACCGCCGTCGGCCTGACCGGCGACAAGACCCTAGTGATGATCGATACCAAGACAGCCGCCGTCACCGCAACGATGGACGTGACCGGCGTCGACCGGCTTCTGGGCATCGACTGGCGCCCCGGCAACATGACGCTGGTTGGCGTGACGGCGGATCATGCCATCGTCACCATCGACCCGACGACAGGTGCCGCCACCGAAGTTGCCAAGATGAACGTCATGCTGCCCTCGACCGACGGTAGCGTCGTCGTCGACTTCAACCCGATGGCCGACCGGCTGCGCTTCATGACCGGGACCACCAATCACCGGGTCAATCCCGACACGGGCGAGGTTACGGTTGACGGCCCGCTCACCTATATCGCCGGCGACATGCACGAAGGCGAGGCACCGAACATCGTCGCCGCCGCCTACATCAACAGCTTTGGCAAGCCCGAGGCGACGGGGATGTACGACATCGACGCCACAATCTCGGCGCTGATCAAGCAGGCCCCGCCGAATGACGGCACGCTGGCCGCCGTCGGCAAGCTT
>JAYSYZ010000015.1:0-49004 GCA_043727195.1 Paracoccaceae bacterium | reverse complement strand
CATGGCGGTTGTGCGGCGGGGATCGACCGGATCGTGATGCTGCTGGCCGACGAGCCGAACATCCGCGAGGTGATCATGTTCCCGATGAACCAGCGGGCGGAGGACATGCTGATGAACGCGCCGTCGGAGCCGTCGCTGAAACAATTGCGCGAGTTGAACTTGCGCGTTGTGCCCAAGGACAGCTGATGTACCACGCCTCGGTCCCCGTGTTCCGCCATTATCTGACGCAGATGTCGGGGATGGTGGAGCGGGCGGGGCCAAGGGGGTTCGACGGGGCGATGGCGGCGCGGATTGCCGACAGCTTTCCGGCGAGCCAGCAATTTGCCACGGCGGCGGGATTCAGCATGCGCGTCGCCTGCCCCTTGGCGGGGCGCGAGGTGCCGGATTTGCCCGAAGCGTTGGGGCCAAGGCTGGCGGTGGCGCGGGCCCTTCTTGGCGCGATGAAACCGGCGGAATTCGAGGGGGCGGAGGCGCGGATCATCCGCCACCGCGCCGGGTTTTCAGATCTGGAACAGACCGGGGCGGAGTTCCTGCACCTGTTCGGGCTGCCGAATTTCTTCTTTCACCTGACGATGGGATATGCCGCCCTGCGCGCCGCAGGGGTGCCGCTGGGCAAGGCGGATTTTGACGGATTTCACAGCTATCCCGCAGGGTTCGCTTTTACCCAGGAGTGAGCATTCGCCGGTTGGCGTGGCATGTGTGGCGGATCAGGCCCGCCCGGGCGTATCAGCCCTTACTCTGCAAGGTGCAGACCACGACTGACCACTGTTTCGCGACAGTCTGGACCGAACATGTGCCTGACCGGGCGGAGCGGGCGCAGTATGGCAAGATACCGCCATGACCGGGGATTTCGCCGATATCGGTGATGTGTCGGGCGGCGGCGGCTCGACCCGGGGGCAAATAGTCAGGGCTGAGCCGGGCGGGCCGCAGGCGCGGGCGTCAGCCGGGCAGGGAAAATGGATCAGCGTCGGCCAGCCGCTTTTGCAACAACCGCGCCAGTGGTTCCAGCGTGGCTGCCGGATCGGCCAGTTCGGCAGAGGCGGCGCTGAGGCGGGGGTCCCGCATTTGCCGCGCTATTCCCGACAGAAAGCCAGCCAGATAGGCCCGTGTGTCCGGCCCCGGATCGCCGTGCAGAAGGTAGGCGGCTGAGGCGAGATCATCCCACAGTGCCAGCCGGTCAGGCCGCATCGCAGTGTCAGCGGCCGCCATCGCGCGCCCCTGACAATGGGGCAGATGGGCGAGGATTGATTGCTGAAAGAACAGGAGGCCCGGGATCGGTTTTTCCAGAAATCCGGCGGCACCGGCGGCCATGGCTTTGCCGCAGCCTTCGGGATCACCGCTCATCCCCAGGACCACAGGCCCGTCATCCGTGACCAGATCCTTGATCAGATCCTCGCCCCGGCCATCGGGCAGACCAAGATCGACCAGCGCCACATCGGGCCGGTAGACCGCCAGATGTTCGCGCGCCGCCTCCACCCCCTCGGCCCGGCGCAGCCGCGCGCCGCTGCGTTGGCACATCAGGCGCAACGCGTCGCTGGCGAATCGGCTGTCTTCGACGGCCAGCACGATCAGGCCCTGCAGGCCTTTCAGATCGGCGGTCGGGATTGCGGTGGCAAAGGGTTGGGATGCGGGAGGGACGGGCATGGCAAGATCCTTCGGCGGGGATGCCGCAGACTAGGCGTTACCGGGTTAACGGGCGGTGAAGGAGATGAGGCTTTGTTGCGACAGCACCACCTCTTGCCTGATCCGTCACCCGCGCCCATAAGCGGCGGGACATTCCTGCAAGGACATCCCGATGATCGGCCGATTGAACCATGTCGCCATTGCCGTGCCGGATCTTGCGGCGGCGTCCGATCAGTACCGTCACGCGTTGGGGGCAAAGGTCGGCATGCCCAGAGACGAACCGGCGCACGGGGTGACGGTGGTCTTCATCGACTTGCCGAACACCAAGATCGAGCTGCTGCATCCGCTGGGCGAAAACTCTCCCATTGCGGCGTTTCTGGGCAAGAACCCTATGGGGGGCATTCACCACATCTGCTATGAGGTGGATGATATTCTCGCGGCGCGCGACCATCTGAAGGCGACGGGCGCGCGGGTGCTGGGATCGGGTGAGCCGAAGATCGGCGCGCATGGCAAGCCGGTATTGTTCCTGCACCCCAAGGATTTCAACGGCTGTCTGGTGGAACTGGAGCAGGCATGACGATTACCGGTGCCATCGTCATCTATGCCGTAACCTGGTTCATGGTGTTCTTCGTCATGCTTCAGATCCGCGTCACCGCGCAGTCGGACACCGATCATGTCGTTCCCGGCACCCCGCCCGGCGCACCGGCGCAAGAGATTGTCGGGCGCAAGGCCAGACTGACGACGCTGATCGCCACGCTGATCTGGGCGGTGATCTGCGGGGTGATCCTGTCGGGCTGGATCACGATTGCCGACCTCGACTGGTTCGGGCGCATGGGGCGGAATTAGCGCCCGGCCATCGCCAGCCGGTGGAAAAGATGGGTAAAGGTCGCCACCCCGAGGACGGGCACGATCAGGTTCACCAGCGGGATCGACAGCGGAGCTGCCATCAGCATGCCCGCTATCCAGACTGCCGCGCCATTGCGACGGCGCATCGCCCGCGCGCCGTCACGCCCGAGGCGACGCATGGCAACCAGCGTGAAGTATTCCCGCCCAAGCAGGAAACCGTTCAGCCCCCAGAAGACCAGCGGGATGGCCGGGCCCGCGAAGGGATAGATGAACAGGGCCAACAGGTTCAGCGCCAGCACCAACCCGAAGAAGTTCACCGTGTCGCGCAGCGCATCGCCCAGGGGTTGGCGTGTCACCGGCGGCAGCGAGGGGTAGTGCCGATCCTCCACCGCCTGCGCCACATCATCCAGAAAAAGCCCGGTAAAAGCCGAAGCGACAGGCACCATCAGGAACACCGACAGCCCCAGCATCAGCACCAGCGAGGCCCAGCCGAGCAGCGCTTCCACGCCGTTGACCGGCCCGATCAGGGGCAAAGTAATGCTGTCAGGGGTCAGCCATTGCACCCCAAGCAGGAACAGCGCATAGACCGCGCCCAGCAGCGCGAGTGTCAGCCCCACGCCGATCAGCACGACCCGGCGAAAGCGGGCATCACTTAACTGGCCAAACGCCTTCAGGAAATCGCCGAAGATCATGCCGTGACCCAGGTGATCAGCCGCATCGGATCGGGGCGCGGCCGGTCGGGAGCGTCGGCGGCGGGCGTGGCGATATGGACAATGCCCGCAACGGTCTCCTGCGGAGCGCAGCCGAACGCCTCGGCAATGAAGGCGCGGTCATGCGCGGGCCAGCCGGTCAGCCAGCAGGCCCCCCAGCCCGCCGCCTCGGCCGCGTTCAGGATGCCGAAACATAGTGCGCCTGCCGACAATAGCTGTTCCTGCACGGGCACTTTTGGGGCTTCCTTGGGCGAGGCAATCACCACCACCGCCAGCTGCCCCAAGTCGTATTGCCCGCGCCCCTTGGCGATCATCTCGCCGTCCCCCCCCAGCGCCCGCGCCCGCGCTTCGGCCAGATCGGCCAGCCGGGCAAAGGCGGGCTTTTCCAGTACCAACAGCCGCCAGGGTTCCAGCTTGCCATGATCGGGCACGCGCAGGGCGGCAGTCAGAATTTCGATGAGAGCGGTGCGGCCGGGCACCGGCGCGGTGAACAGCTTGGCCGGGCGTGAGCGGCGGGTCGCCAGAAAATCGAGGGCGGGTTGGTTGCGGGCGGGCATCAAGGTCTCCGACAGGGGCTGCCCCTGTCTAGCCGTTGAGCCGTCCGACTTCCAGCGCGGGCGGGGCGCGACGGTCAATGCACAGCGGCCGATGGCTGCGCTGGCCATCTAGAAGACGTGCCGCAGCACCCCATGCCGCCGGCAAAGGTCAGAGGCCGTGCATCGCCGCGATGTTGTTGATCCAGCCAGACAGGAATCCGTCGAACCGCGCGTCGGGTTGACGCTTGGCAAGAGTGTCGGCCAAGGGATCTGGCGCACGGATGTCTGACCCGGACAACTCCTCCAGCACCGCATGGCCGCAGAAGGGCACGTAGACTTCGGAATAGCCGCCTTCGTGCACGAGGACGAGGCGGTCGGAACACAAATCCGCCGCCGCCTGCATCACCATGCAGGTCAGCGCGCGAAAAGTGTCGGCAGTGGCCAGCATGCGGCCGAGCGGATCGACCGCTGCGGCGTCGTATCCGCACGCAACCACGATCACGTCAGGGCCAAACCGGTGCAAGGCGGGCAGCACGATCCGGTCCATCGCCTGCAGATATCCCTTGTGCCCGGTGCCGGGCGGCAGCGGCACGTTGATGTTGGCCCCCAAGCCAGCCCCGCCGCCCTTCGCCTCCACCCCGCCGCTATCCAGCGGATAGTTCCGGTCCTGATGCAGCGAGATGGTCAGGACATCGGGGTCTTCCCAGAACACCGCCTCGGTGCCGTTGCCATGGTGCACGTCCCAGTCAAGGACGGCGACCCGGCGGGCAAGGCCTGCGGCTTGCACGGCGCGGATGGCGATGCCGATGTTGTTCAGCAGGCAAAACCCGTTCGGCCAGTCGGGCAGGCAGTGATGCCCCGGCGGGCGCGACAAGGCATAGGCGTTACGTGCGCCGCCGGTCAGCACTTCGGTAAGAGCCGCGCGGGCCAGTCCTGCCGACAGCGCGGCGATTTCAAACCCGCCCTTGCCGAAGGGCGCGCGCTGGCCCAGCTCGCCGCCGCCCGCATCCGAAGCTGCCTTGAAGGCAGAAAGATAGCTGGCAGGGTGGACGCGGGCCATCTCGTCCCACGTAGCGGGGGTGGCCTTGCGCAGCAGAAGCTGGTCGGCAAGGCCGGTCACCTCGATCAGGTTTTTCAGGCGGCGCTTCGTCTCAGGGTTTTCCGGCAGGCCCGCCGGCAATGGCTGGACCAGCCCGCCCACCGGCAGGGTGAAGGCATAGTTGCCGCCGCCATGCCAGAAGCAGCGTTCGTCGGCATAAAAAGCTGTGGTCATCGCGGCCCCCCGTCGCAGCGAGCATAGGCATCGGACGTCACCGGGGGCCAGAGCAAACTCGCGGTCAGCCTGCCGACCGGTCGATCCGGTAGCTGCCTTCGGGCAGGTTCAGCGCCGCGGCAAGATCGCGCAGTTGTGCCAAGGACAGGGTGATCCGCAACGTCTCATCCGTGCGGGGATCGGTCTGGTCGATGGTGACGCAATCTTCGAAAGAATTAATAACGATGTCTTCCTGCAAAGGCAGATCGCCGCCCTCGTCCACGAGGGTGATCACGGTGGCGTCGAATTCGTGCTCGATGGTGAACATTTCCTGACGCTAGCGGGGTGCTGCACCGGGGGCAATGGGGCAGCCTGCATTCTGACGCTTGCGTGAGGCGGGCTTTCCACCGGCGCGGGTTTTGCTAGGGTGACCGCCAACACGAGCCCGAGGTATCCGATGCGCCTGCCCGCCCTTGCCCTGATGGCCCTTGCACTGACCGGTTGCGTGACCATCGGCCCCGCACCGGTCGCTTCGGTGGCCGTTGCCCCGGCGGCACCGGGATCGCCGCGCGCGCAGGCGCTGACGTTTCTGCAGGTGGTCGCGGCGGTCGAGCCGGTGGCCGAATCTGTCTGCCGGGAGCGCGGGGTGGCGCGGATCTGCGATTTCCGCATCGTGGTGGATGATCGCCCGGGCCAGCCGCCGACTGCATTTCAGACACTGGACAATCGTGGGCGGCCGGTGATCGGTTTCACGCTTGCGCTGATTGCCGATGCGCGCAATGCCGACGAATTGGCCTTTGTTTTGGGGCACGAAGCGGCGCATCACATCGCGGGCCACATCCCGAAACGTCAGGATCAGGCGCTGTCGGGCGCGCTTTTGGCGGGGGTGCTGGCACAGGCGAGCGGCCTGTCGCCCGACGAGGTGCGGGCGGCACAGGACATGGGCGCGCAAGTGGCCGCGCGCGGCTATTCCAAGGACTTCGAGCTGGAGGCCGACGCATTGGGGGCCGAGATCACCTTGCAGGCGGGGTATGATCCGATCCGCGGCACCGGGTTCTTCGACCGGCTGCCTGATCCGGGTGACAGGTTCCTGGGCAGCCACCCGCCGAACGCCCAGCGAAAAGCGCTGGTGGTGGCGACGGTGCAGCGGCTGAACGGCGCTTGATGCCGGCCAAGCTGCGCATTGGTTGAGGAAAGAGCGATTGGAAGGGGCGCACGGCCTGTGCAATTAGAGCGCTAGGGCAATGGGTGCGCATCTGCCCCACCGGACTGAGTTACGGCGGTGCCTGGCCCCTTTGGGGAGCCGGGCGTCTGGTCAGCGGGCGACGCGGAACAGATATCACGCAAGCGGGTTTCGGCGGAGAATCCAGAACGCAAGGTAGGGAACCGCGCCGCAGAGCCTACGGTGGGTGAGTTAGCGTTGTGCCAACAGTGTGCCCCACAGATCGTACTCTCCCGCTTCGTCCACCGTCACCGAAACGATATCTCCGGGGTTCAGTCTTTCGAACCCCGCATCGATGAACAGGTTGCCGTCGATTTCCGGGGCGTCGGCTTTGGTGCGGCAGGTGGCGCCGTCGGCATCAACTTCGTCTATGATCACCTGCAGCACTTTTCCAACCTTTGCGGCCAGTTTGGCCTCGGATATCGCCTGAGCTTTTTCCATGAAGCGGTCATACCGGTCTTGCTTGACCTCTGCGGTCACGTGATCCGGCAGGGCATTTGATCGCGCACCAGCGACGTTTTCGTACTGAAAGCAGCCGACACGGTCGAGCTGGGCTTCGTCCAGCCAGTCGAGCAGGGTCTGAAACTCGGCTTCCGTCTCACCGGGGTAGCCGACGATGAAGGTGCTGCGCAGGGTGATGTCGGGGCAGACCGCACGCCAAGCGGCGATTTCGTCCAGGGTCTTGGCGGCGGCGGCGGGGCGGGCCATGCGGCGCAGCGTGTCGGGGTGGGCGTGCTGGAACGGAATGTCGAGGTAGGGCAGGATCAGACCTTCGGCCATCAGCGGGATGAGGTTGCGGACGTGCGGGTATGGGTAGACGTAGTGCAGGCGGACCCATGCCCCCAGTTTGCCCATCTCGGCCGCCAGATCGGTGATGTGGGCGCGGACCTCGCCGCCTTTCCAGGGCGACAGGTCGTGCTTGCGGTCCACCCCGTAGGCGGAGGTGTCCTGCGAGATGACGAGGAGTTCCTTTACCCCGGCTTCGACCAGCTTTTCCGCCTCGCGCAGGATGGCGTGGGCAGGGCGGGATTGCAGCAGGCCGCGCATGTCGGGGATGATGCAGAACTTGCACTTGTGATTGCAGCCCTCGGAGATCTTGAGGTAGCTGTAGTGGCGGGGCGTCAGGGTGACGCCGGTGGCGGGCAACAGGTCGATGAAGGGATCGGGAGCGGGCGGCACGGCGCGGTGGACGGCGTCGAGCACGGCTTCGTATTGGTGGGGGCCGGTCACTGCGAGGACTTTCGGATGCGCGCCGGTGATGTAGTCGGGTTCCGCGCCGAGGCAGCCGGTGACGATGACGCGGCCGTTTTCCTGCAAGGCTTCGCCGATCGCCTGCAAGCTTTCGGCCTTGGCGCTGTCGAGGAAGCCGCAGGTGTTGACGATGACCGCGTCGGCGCCCTGATAGTCGGGCGAGATGGCGTAGCCTTCGGCGCGCAGGCGGGTCAGGATACGTTCGGAATCGACGAGAGCTTTCGGGCAGCCGAGGGAGACCATGCCGATGGTGGGTTGGCGCGCGCCGTCAGATCGCGATCTCCGGGTGTCGGGGATCAGTGATCGGGCAAGGTCGGGGCGCAGGAGCGGCGGGTTTTCGGACATTGGCGGGGTATAGCGGAAGGGATTGGGCGTGTTAAGGGGCGTGATAACACGCGTGTTATAGAAGGTAAGCTATTGATAAGACATGATCTTGTCTTTTTTGTTTACTTTTCGGTAAGGGGTTTTCGGCCAAGGGTATGCCCGGCGCGAGGTTATCCGGTCACAGGACGCCCAACATCAGGCAGTCTGCCCCGAAGGTCAGAGCCAGGTGTCGCGGGCAGTACCGACAGCATCGGCGACGCTGGTAAAGCCATCCCGGGCGAGAAGGCCGTCGAGGCCGCGTGCGATGCGGGCTGCGACGGAGAGGCCATCGTAGACCATCGCGGTATAGAGCTGCACGGCAGTGGCACCGGCGCAGATCTTGGCATAGGCCTGTTCCGCCGTGGCGATACCGCCCACGCCGATCAGCGGCATCCTGCCCCCGGTCAGATGCGACAGACGGGCGAGCACCCGGGTCGAGCGGTCGAACAACGGCGCGCCGGAAAGGCCGCCAGCCTGATCGCGCAGCGGGTTCTTGAGGCCATCGCGGTTCAGCGTGGTGTTGGTGGCGATGATGCCTGCAAGGCCTGCGGCCATCGCCACTTCGGCAATCCGGGCAAGGTCGTCGTCGGTAAGGTCGGGGGCGATCTTCAGAAAGACCGGGATCGGGGTCGCCAGGGCGGCCCGGGCCTGCATCACCCCGTGCAGGAGGGCGGCGAGGGCGGCGGGGCCTTGCAGATCGCGCAAGCGTTCGGTGTTGGGAGAGGAGATGTTGACGGTGGCAAAATCGACATGCGGTCCACAGTGGGCGAGGACCTTGCAGAAATCGGCGGCGCGGTTGTCGGAGGATTTGTTGGCACCGAGGTTCAGGCCGACGGGTACGGCGGTGCGGGTCCGCGCTGCAAGACGGGTGCCGATTGCCGTGATCCCGTCATTGTTGAAGCCGAAGCGGTTGATCGCGGCGCGGTCTTCGGTCAGGCGGAACAGGCGGGGTTTCGGGTTGCCGGATTGGGGAAAGGGCGTCGCAGCGCCAACCTCGATAAAGCCGAAACCGGCGCGCGACAGGGGGCCGATGGCAATGGCGTTCTTGTCATAGCCTGCGGCAAGGCCGACGGGGTTCGGCAGGCTGAGACCCGCCAGCGTTGTGGCTAGGCGCGGTGTGGTGACGGGACCGGGCAGGGGGGCAAGGCCGGTTTGCAGGGCCAGCAGTGACAGGCCGTGGGCGCGTTCGGGATCGAGGCGGTGCAGCAGGGCAAGGCCCGCGCGTTCGACCATGTTCACCAGACGCCCTCGGGGAAGATGTGGCCGGTGGCACCGAGGGGGAGCGATTTGTCCCAGACCACGTCAGAAAGGGTGAGGGCGCGGTAAAGGTGCGGGAACAATGCGCCCCCGCGCGAGGGTTCCCACCGCAGCGCGGGGCCAAGCGCATCGGCATTCAGGGCAACCAGCACGAGATCGCTTTCGGCGGCGAAATGTTTCGACGCGGTTTCGGCCACCTGGGCGGCAGTCGAGATGTGGATGTAGCCATCGGTCAGGTCGATGGGCGCGCCCAGCGTTTGCCCGGCAGCACGGAAGGCATCCCATTCGGGGCGGCGGAAAATCTTGTAGATCAGCATGGGGGGCTTTTGACGCTTTGGCGGGAGCGGGTCAATCCCGTGTGTCATGGCGCTGTGGCGAAGGCCTGCCATGCTGAAAGCGAGGCTTTGACAGTGCAGTGCAACCACCGGCAGACTGGCATCAGGACAACGAGTTTATCCAACAGGAGAATTGCGATGTTTGTTTTCAGAAAATCCATGATGTCGATGCTGCTGGTCACAGGCTGCGCCTTTGCCGCACCGCTGGGCGCGGAAACGGTGAAGCTGACGCTGCTGGGCGTCGGCGATGTGTATAATTTTGAGGAAGAGGACGGGCGCGGCGGCTTTGCCCGGCTGAACGCGGTGGCCCTGGCCGAGCGGGCGGCGAACCCCAACACGCTGTATCTGTTTGACGGCGACATGCTGTCACCGTCATTGCAATCGGGGTTCGACAAGGGGCAGAACACGATTGATTTCACCAATCTGGTGCCGTTCGATCTGGCGGTGCCGGGGAACCATGAGTTCGACTTCGGGCCGGAGAACTTCATCGAAAAGATGAAGGCGTCGAAATACCCGTGGGCGGCGATCAACATCACCAATGCCGATGGCAGCCCGGTCGAGGGCTTGGGCGGGGTGATGATGAAGGAGGTGGGCGGGCTGAAGGTGGCGCTGATCCCGGTGGGGCAGGACACATCACCCGAGGTGAGTTCGACCGGCAGCCTGAAGTTCCTGCCGACGGTGGAGACCGGGGTTGCTGCGGCCAAAAAGGCGCGGGAGGACGGGGCGGATATCGTGGTGGGCGTGGTGCAGACGGATTGGCAGAACGACCGCGCGCTGATGGCGAGCAAGGCGTTCGACGTGATCCTGTCGGGCGATGACCATTCCTATGCCACGGCCTATGACGGGGTGACGGCCTATGTGGAAACCTCGATCGACGGGCAATACCTGTCGCCGGTCGATCTGCTGGTCGAGGTGGGAGAGCAGGACGGCAAGCGCACGATCAGCTGGACGCCGATCTTCCGGTTCATCGACACGGCGGCGGTGGAGCCGCACCCGGAATCGAAGGCTTTGGCGGATCAGTATCTGGCATCGCTGGACCAGACGCTGAATGTGGAAATCGGGGTGACCGAGACCGCGCTGGACAGCCGCCGCAATGTGGTGCGCACGGCGGAGGCGACGATGGGCAACCTGATCGCGGACGGGATGCGGGACGCGACGGGGGCGGATATCGCCATCATGAACGGCGGCGGGATTCGCGGCGACCGGACCTATGATGTGGGGGCCAGGCTGACGCGGCGCGACATCCTGACGGAACTGCCGTTCGGCAATGTGACGGTGCTGACCGAACTGCCCGGGTCGCAGGTGTTGCTGGCGCTGGAGAACGGGGTGAGCCAGGTGGAAAAGGGGTCGGGACGGTTTCCGCAGGTGTCGGGGCTGACCTTCACCATGGACCCGGCGGCCCCGGCCGGATCGCGGGTGTCGGAGGTGATGGTGGGCGGCGCGCCGCTGGTGGTGGACAAGGTCTATACCGTGGCCGTCAATGACTACATCCTGGGCGGCGGTGATGGCTATGACGCGCTGGGCGGCGGCAGGATCGTGACCAATGCCGGCGGCGGCAATCTGGTGGCCAATGACGTGATGGCCTATGTCGAAAAGGCCGGCGCGGTGATGCCTGCGGTCGAGGGGCGGATCAGGGTGCTGGGCCAGTAGGGGCATGGGCGGGACGCCGCTGCGGGTGGCCCGGGGCTTTGCGCCGTGTCAGCGATGGCTTATGTTGGGCCGGATGTGCGGCCGGATCACCCATACCCACCCGAACGAGGCGCTGGCGGCGTTGTTCGATGCGCGGCCCGGCAATGATCTGCCGGTGGGGCCGAATTACAATGTCTGCCCCACGGATACGGTTGCGGTGGTGACATCCGAGGTGGGGCAGCGGCGGCTGCGGGCGATGCGCTGGGGCTTTGTGCCGGGCTGGTACAAGGCGGTGAACGACGGGCCGCTGATCATCAACGCGCGGTCTGACACGGTGGCCACGAAACCGGCGTTCCGCGCGGCAGTGCGGGAGCGGCGCTGCATCGTGCCCGCGAGCGGCTTTTACGAATGGAGCGAGGGTGAAAAGGGCGCCCGCCTGCCCTGGTACATTACCCGGGCGGATGGCGCGCCGATGGCGCTGGCCGGGGTCTGGCAGCGCTGGCAGGACATCGACACCGTCGCGATCGTGACGACCGATGCCGGGCCGGGCATGGCCGGGCTGCACCACCGCGAGCCGGTGTTGCTGGAACAGGGTGACTGGCCGCTGTGGCTGGGCGAGGCCGGGCATGGCGCGGCGGTCCTGCTGCGGGCATCGGCGGCCGCCGTGCTGTCGCGGCCCTACCGGGTGGATGCGGCGGTCAATTCCAACCGCGCGACCGGCCCGGCGCTGATCAATCCGATTGCCGCCTGAGACCTGCGTTCGGACATGGGCAGAGGCTTGGGCAAAGGCATGGGTCAGGAATAGCCTACCGGGGCGGACAGTCGCTTGATTTACGCTGACTTAGGTGTAGGATCAACTTGCGGATGAAATAAGGTCTGCGCCAATTTTTCCAGTGTTGACGATTTTTGGTGTGATTACAGGTACCATTCCCGGCAATTCCCCGCCCACGGAATGACAAATATCAAAAGGCAGACCGGACCGCGTGTGTGTAACGCGACCTGGTTGCTATGCGGCTGATTTGAATAATTTTCCCTGCCGGCTGATTGGCAGGTCTGGTTGGTGTTTCGGTTTTTCCCTGCAATCGGGCAGATGAATTGGACGGATCGCCTGACGGGGCAGGATTGCGCGAATTGCGCACCGCTTTGTCATGCGAATTGAATTCAAGGAGAGATTATGGCCCGCGATACGATGGCTTTTACCCGGGTGGCGGGCAGACGGATGGTCGATGCCGGGGCGCTGACCGCTATGCATGTCGAAGCGCCGATCCAGATGCTGGAAGCGCGGCCTTTGGCCGAGGTTGCCGCTGCCCCGCCGGTGTTGGCGCGCGAAGCGATGCTGTTCCCGACGGCAAGGCTGGCAGAAGCGCGGGTCACCAACCCCGAACTGTTTGAGCGGACCCGCAAGATGCGGGTCAGGCCCGGCCTGATCGTGCCGATCCGACCCGAGGATCTGCAACCCGATATCGGATCGACGCGGGGCGAACTGGCCCTGCCGGTGGCGGCGGCTGATCCGGTGGACCCGGATCAGGTGTTCGCATCGGCGGACGCGACGCGGGGGCTGTATCTGCCGCGATACGGGCTGGCGCAGCGGACCGTCTCGGGCGCGGAGCAGTACGAGATCCGGATTGCCGCCGGAGCGGACGGGCAATGGGCGCTGCGGCTGGGGCTGGTGCGGGTGCGGCCACCCGGGGTCACACCAGAGGCGGCGCCCGGCGAGATCGACCATGAGCTGATGGTGCAGTTGCGCTATCAGGTGCTGAAATCGGATGGCGGAACAATCACCAAGACGCTGGATTTCACCGAAATCGGTGCGACGGCGGACGGGGCGGCGGTCATTGCGCAGTTGCGGCTGGCATCATTGGCCGAGCGTGATCAGGTGCTGGGCGCGATCACCACCGCGAATTCGGCTTGTGGGGTGGTGGTCACACGGTCGGTGCGGGTGGCGGTGCCGGTGCCGGGGCAGGTGGAGCGGTTCCGCGCGGTGACGCGGGGGCTGGCGCAGGCGGTGGAGCCTGATCCCTTGTTTCTGAACCCTGCGCTGCACCGTTATGTGATGGACGGGGTTGCCCCCGCGACAGGGGCGACGGGGCCGGGTCTGGTTGCCCGGCAGTTGCAGTTCGAGGGGGCCTTTCACGACTATTGGGAGGATGCTGTCGATCCGGCCTGCATCTATTACCTGCCCGACGCCTTTCGGCTGGCGCGGCGGGAAAACCCGGCCCCTTTCCTGCCGATGATGACGGTGCGGGTGGTGCCGGGGCCGACGCCTGAGGCGGAACCCCTTGCAACGCTGGAGTTTGCGGCAACCCCGTGGAACAACCCCCGGCGGCTTGAAGCAGCGCGGCGGGAGTTTGCGAGCAAGCTGCCCCTGCAGCCCGGCGACGACGCGCCCCGCCCGGTGGTGCCGGAACTGGGTGGTGATCTGGGCGGTGCGCTGGGCGGGCTGCTGGGTGACCTTCTGAAGAAGAATAAGGCGGCCCCGGGCACCCCATTGGGTGCCGCGCTGACCAAAGCCCTGGGGTTGGAGGTCGATGACGCCCGGCTGGGCCGCATCCGGATGGAGCCGCTGCCGGTGGAGAAGGCGGCGCTGTGGCTGGCCCTGCCGGGGGCCACGGGGGGCGGTCTGGTGGAGCGGCCGGCGGCGCAGATTGATCTGCGCACGGCGGTGGTCGTGTCGGAAACCCTGCCGCTGTCGGCCTTTCAGCTGATTTACGACGCGCTGATGGGCGGGTCGGTATCGCTGATGCGCGGCGAGTTGCGGGTGGAGCCGGGCGGCGGCGTGGTCAAGCGCATCCCGTTCGAAACGCGCTTCGACCGGATGAATGGCCCGATGTTCGAGACAGAGGTGACGGCGGGGGCAAAGCCGGGGCAGTTTTCGATCCGGCTGACCAATGGGGTGGAAAGCCCGGTTGTCATGTCGGGCATCAACGGATCGCTGCTGGTCGACGGGCACGAACTGCCGACGACCGAGACGGTGTCACAGGCGCTGCCGGTGACGCTGGCGCCGGGCGAAAGCATGGTGGTGGGGCTGGTGCCGAAACGGGCGCTGGCCAATTTGCCGGGCGGTCCGGCCATCGCGCCCATGCTTGATTTCGGCAAGGTTGCGCTGCAGCCCGACAGTGCGGCGCTGTGGGCCGTGATCCTCGACGCCGACACCACGGCAGAGGCGCGGCGGCGGGTGCGGGTAAAGCTGTTCCCCGGCATGTTCGACGCGGCCGATGGCAAGCCGGAAAACCGGGCCTTTGCGGTGATCGTGCAGTTCGAGGGCGGGCAGAGTGTGGAACTGACACCCGAGCAGCCGGAGCGCGAGGTGATGCTGGCGGGCGGGTCGGTCACCGATCTGGTGCTGCGCCGTGCGGGGACCGGCAACTATCGCTACCGCTGTCAGGTGATCCGCCGGTCGGCGCGGATTTCGGATGCCGATTGGCGCGAGGATACCACCGACCTGCTGATCCCGCTGCTGCCGGAGGGATGAGGATGCGCGGCCTGCCAGATTGGGGACGGCCCGAAGAGACCGGCTTTGCCCCGTGGCAGGACAGCGGTTTTCGGCTGGCCTTGCCCGATACATTGGTGATCGTGCAGCGACCGGGCGGGGCGCCGGAGTTTCACCTGTCGGCCTGGCGCCCCGCTGTGCCAAGCCCGGCCTGGCGCGGCTATGGGCGGCTGGACCTGACGCTGGCCCTGCGCGCCGGTGCGGCCACCGCGGATGGCACGGTCCGCGCGGTGCCGGCCTTGCGCGGCTGGCTGACCCTTGCGGGCGCGGCGCTGGCGTTGCCGGACGAATTTCGCCGGCCGCTGGCGCTGGACTGTTCGGGAACCGGGGCTGCGGCACTGGTGCTGCCGTTGCTGCCCGAGGCTGTGGGCTTTGTCGAGCGGGCGCTGGCAGAGGGCGCCTTGCCGATCCTTGCCACGGCGGATCTGGAGATTGCCGGGGTGGCGCGCTGTGTTGCCGGGCGCGCCGTGGTGGAAATCGACCGCCTTGCCACGGCGCTGGCGGCGGGGCTGTCGCCGGATGCGCTGTGTCAGGCGCTGCGGGCCGATCCGGCGGCGCTGGGCGTGACGCTGGAAAGCGACGATCCGGAGGTGGCAGAGGCGGCGGCGGACCATATCCGCGCGGTGCTTTGTGCGGGCGCGCTGGTGCCGGGGGCGGAGGGGCTGATCCTTTCCCTGGCAAGGAGTGCGCTGCCGACGGGCCGGGCGCTGATCGATCTGGCGGTGCCGGTGATGGCGACGCGGGCGGTGCGGTTGGCGCTGGACCCTTTCGCGATGGCGCGGCGGGTGGTGGCGGCGACGGGGGGCCTGGCGGCGCTGGTCACGCGAACCACGACGGACGTGCTGCAGGCGGGGCAGCACAGGATCAGCATCGACGCGAACCTGCCGCGCCCGCTGGCCGGACCTTTGGCGATGGGGGCGCGGCTGGTCTTTGAACCGCGCCCGCCGGCACGGATGCATGTTATCAGTGAAGAGGTGGAACTGCCCGCAGACGGTGGATCGGTGTTGCGCACGGTCAGGCTGGCAGTGGGCGAGGCGGTGGATTGGACGGTGACAGGGGTTGCCTACATGCCAACCGCGGACGGGCGCGGCGTGGTGCTGTGCCCCGGTCGCCCGCGCGCGGGGCAGGGGCTGCGCGTGGTGCTGGGGCGGGATGATTTTCCGCTGCATCTGGTGCAGGTGGCGGCGGGGGACGCGCTTTTGGCGTTGGCGGATGTGGAGGTGGACCTCGATGGCGGCGTGCAGGTGGCCAAGGCGCGGCTGACCGCGCGGGCCCCGGCCTGCGCCCTGGCCCTGCTGGCGCCGGACGGAACGCTGACCGCGCGGCTGGTGGCATCCGGCGGGCGGGTGCTGGCGCTGCAGCCGCGCCCGGCGGCGGATTGGCGGATCGAGTTGTCCGACGTGCCGGGTTACGGGCCGCGGGTCATGGAAATCGCTGTCGATTTTCCGGACGGCATGCCGTTGCGCGCGCTGGATCTGCAGCCCGAGGGTGAGGCGGTGCAGGTGCTGGCCTTTACCCCGGCGAAACCGGTGCGCGAGGTGCGCTGGTTCTGCCGCGATCCGTTCCGGCCCGGTCTGTCATGGCGCTGGCACGATACGGGTGGCGGGTTTTCCGCCGCCGTGCAGGGCGACCGGCTGAGCCTTGATGCGACAGAGGAGGCGGTGGCATGACCACGCAGCCGGGAGAGCGGTTTGGCACAGTGTGGGCTTGGCCCGAGACGGACGGCATCTGGCGCTGTCTGCCGGTGGCACCATCGCCACAGCGCAACGAAGCGGGACGGGCCAGCATGACGGTGATCGAGGCGGGCGGCATGTTGATGCTGACCCTGGGTGCCGAGATCGCGGTCAGCGAGGCGGATCTGGCGCGCATTCAGGCGGAAATTGCCGGCAAGAGCGGGATGGACGCATCGCTGGTAAAGCTGAAACCCGCGGAGATCACGGTCACTGCGGCGTCGCTGGTGCTGACCGCCGCCGATGGCACGGAGGTGACGCTTGCGACGGCGCGGCCATCGTCCTTTCCGCCCTATCCTGCGGCGTTTACCGCGATGTTGCAGGGTGAGGCCGCGCTTCCGTTGAAGGATGCGCTGAAGGGTACGGGCGGTACGGTTTCGGTGCGCTATGACGTTGCCTGGATGATCACCCGCGCAGCCACCGCAGTGATCAAGGGACAATGGTCGGGCGATGGCGGCCTCGACGCGGCGCTTGACCGGGCTGAGCTGGCGGTGGTGGTGACCGCCGATGATGGTGCGTCGCCGGACCTGATCCAGAAGGCGGTGCTGCGGGTCAAGGCGCAGGCGGGCGAGATGCTTGCCCGCATGCAACCGCCCCCCGCGACGGTGACGGCAAGCCCGTCGACCGGCAAGGGACCGCGCGGCGCGATGTCGGCCCGCGTGGAAACAATCGACGTCGATGCCGCCACAACCGAGACGGAGACCGTGGCGCAAGCCTTGAGATTGCAGGGCGATATTGCGGACTGGGTAAAATGAAAAGCTTTTTCGAAGGAGAGAAATCATGTTGAAACTGAACAGCGTGGACCGGGTCGGCCGGACGACGTTCTGGCACGACGATACGGACCCGTTTCAATACTATTACCTGCCAGGTCAGCCAACCCTGACGATCGACAACGGAAAGCCGATCTTCAAATTCATCAAGTACCGCAACCCGATCGACCGCCCCGGCGGGGTCAAGGGCGGTGGTCTGTTGGTGATGCAGACCGAACTGGCGCTGCCGCCGAGTGACGAGGCCCAGATCCGCAGCCGGATTGACGAAAGCCTCAGGGCGCGCGGATTTTCGCCAGCACAGGCCGGCAATATCCGTCTGGGGCGACCGATGATCACCAAGACCAAGGCCAATGTGCTGATCGTCCTTGGCGATGATTTTCTGCAAAAGGTTCATGTTGCATCGGCACCGTCGCTGTTTGGCAACAACGCCGTGTCGATCGGGGTCGAGGTGAACCAGTTCGGCGCACCCATCATCGAAGCCGCCTTCAAATCGGAAGGCCCGGGTCTGGTGATCGTGGCATATGAACTGACGTTTGCGGGGAAACTGCCGACGGCCCATATCGTCGGCCACTGGGAAGCGTCGTCCTTTGCCCATTTCGAGCAGACCATCGAAGAAGACAGCAACTATTTCGCCGATGACGATTATGAAGAAAAGATCGTCGACACGATCATCAAGAGCGAATCGCAGTTCATTGAATGGATTGTTCCGCCGGACCCGTCGGGGCTGGACCCGGTGATCTATCAGAAGATGAAGGACAGCATCCGCGACTCGGTCTCGCGGGATCTGAGCGAGGGCATCAAGCGCAACGTGCTGGAGATGGTGCCGCCGGAAAGCCGCGATGTCGAAAAGCTGCGCGAACGCGGCTTCGACGACATCAAGCGCACCATCGACACCACCCGGATCGCATCGGTCCGTGTCGAGTACAAGGAAGCGATGATCATCCCGCTGGTCGAAACGCCGAATGTGCCCCTTCCGGCATTCGGATCAATGACGGCGAATGGCAAACCGCTGAAGTGGGAAGATTATGCCCTGACGGTCGATGCCGACGATCCGTTCTTCAAAAGCTTTGCTGCCGTGTTCATGGTCAATGCGGATTTCGTCGATCTGCCGATATCGAGCGTGATTGCGCAGGTCTCCTACAAGGGCCCGGGCGGACCGGGCGCTGCCAAGACCTACACTTTCGTGAAACCGGAGGACCTGTATCGGTTCGAAGCATTTCTGGACGGTGGCACCGGCGAGTTCGAATATTCTTACGTCGTCAACTACAAGGGCGAGAGCAACGTCTACAAATCGCCGCTGCTGAAATCGAAGTCTGACGTGTCGATAAACGTCGGCGATCTGGGCATCTGGAAAGTCGATATCGACGTCGGTGACGTGAATTTCGAAGAGGTCGAACAGGCCCAGCTGGCCTGCAGCTATAAAGAGGGCGCGGTGAATGTCGAACGACAGTTCACAATTACCAAGGACAGCCGGGCGCACAAGATCCGCGAGGTGATCTTCACGCCGCGCACGGCAGCCTGGACCTACCGTCTGAAGTATTTCATGAAGGGGGGTCGCGAGATCACCGTGAAGGAGGAATCTTCCGAGGGTGAACAGTTGTATGTCAACGATCCCTTTTCGGCGATCCGGCAGGTTTCGGTGCGCACCAAGGGCGATTTCGACACGGTGATCGAGACGCTGTTCCTGGATTTCGAATACGAGGATGCCGCCAACGGCTATCGTCAGACGCAATCCTTTGCCTTTTCCAGTGATGGCAAGCGATTCGAGGACTGGTCGTTCCCGGTGATCAACGAAAAGCAGGGGACGCTGAAATACACCGGCAACATCGTCTATCGCGACGGCCGCGCGCCGCTGGTGATCGGTGAAAAGACGGTCACCGGCAACACGGTGCTGGAAGGCGAGGATGTGCTGAAGCTGAATGTCGAACTGGTGACGGACCTGCTGGACTGGTCGGCGCTGAAGCTGGTGATGGTGACGCTGAAGTACGAAGATAAGCCGAATGACCTGATGGATACCAGAAGCTTCCGTCTGGCCGAAACGGTTGGCGCACCCGACCCCTGGATCGTGAACATCAAGAACAAGGCCAAGACGGATTATTCGGTGACAGCCAAGTTCTTTCTTAAGGACGGCAGCAAGAAGGAAGCGGCGTTCACCGCGACGGACGAGGCACTGGTGCTGGAGGTTCCTGCGTAACCGATCTGAGGCGCGCCACGGGGCGCGCCTTCACGACGCCAATTTTACCAGGGTTTTTGGATCATGCTTTACCTCGACGCGCCCTATTTCTTTATCAACGGCATTTCGGTGTTCCGTGATCATGCGGACCCTTTGCAATATTACTATGCGCTGGCCCAGCCCCGGCTGCGGACCACGAAGGATGCGGCCACCGGCAAGGACGTGCCGCGGATGCAGCTGATCAAGTACCGCTCACTGGTGGCGGGCAAGGGCGGGTTCCTGACCTTTGAGGTGCATCTGGGGCTGAGCGACGCCGAGATTGACAATCTGGCATCGGAAATCCGCCAGTTGGCCCGCTTGCCCCGCTTGCCCAAGGTGGTGCCGATCCAGCCCATCGACGGATCGGTGCGGCTGATGATCCTGGGGACGGACACCGGGGCGGTGGCCCCCCCGGCGCGGCCCGGTGCGCCACCGCCGCCGCCGCCCGCCCAGCGCTTTGTCGTGAAGGCGCAGCACTTCGCCAAGCCGGCGCTGTTCGGTGATAATGGCGCGGCGTTTTCGGTGGAACTGGACGCCGCCGGCACCGCGATCATCGAAGCCGCGATGAAGGGCGAGATCACGCCGATTGTCGTGGTCTACAGCATTGATTTTGCAGGCCTGCGCCCGGCGTTTTCGGTACGGCTGCACATCGACTGGGACCGGGTGCAGACCTCGATGAACGAGACGTTCGGGCATGAAAGCTACTTCACCTCGACCGAGATCAGCAAGGCGGTGGACAAGCTGGTTGAAACCCAGGTGATCACCATGGAGGCCGACAACTTTGTGCCGGATGCGGGCGATGCGGGCAAGGCGGTGGCGGCGCGGTTCGAGGATGCGCGCAACCGGGTGCAGGAAATGATCACCGACGCCTTTTTCGAGGCGAGCCTGCCGCCGAACAAGGAACGCCCCGACGGTTGGGACCGCGCCATCGACACGGTGCAGGATTTCGGGCGGCAGGCGGGGATGATGGCCGCGACCGGGGGGATCGGCGGGTTCATCGGCACGTTCAGCTACAAGAAGAGCGATTACACGCGCATCGACAAGCGCAAGCTGGATGTCGAAATCTCGGAACGGTCGGCCATCGTGCGCACGATTTATCCGCAAGGCACGGTCAGCGGCCTGTTCCGGGCGCTGAGCGACGGGATTGATCCGAAGCGGTTCATCCTGGAGGTCGATGCGGACGATCCCTGGTTCGCCGAGCGGCAGATGCGGGTCATCAACCGTGGCGAGATGGCGCGCGACGGCTTGGCCTCGGTGCAGGCGGTGCTGCAGTACGATGGGCAGATCAGGACGGTGGTGCTGGAAGAAACCGGCAAGGACGCGTCGGTGAAATGGGCTTCGGTGCTGGACAATGGTGCGATGCGGCGGCCGGTGGACGCCGATCTGACGGTGCGGTTCAAGCCCGATGCGGGCGGCGAGCGGCCGCTGGTCGTCACCGCGCCGAAGCAGATACTGCTGGGCGATGTGTTCGAGGTTCAGCCGGCGGAGTTGTATGCGCGGGTGACGATCCCGATTGTCGCGTCGCCAGCCTATCCCTGGGACAAGTATCCGCAGGTGCAGGTGATGCTGCGCTATGTGGACGAGGACCATGCCATCCGAACTGACGACACGCTGATCGTCAGGAAGGATACGCTGGTCGGCACGAACTGGACGTTTGTCGCGCTGGACAAAAACAAACGATTATTCACTTACCGGCTGCTGCATCAGGCGGCGAACCACGAGGATGTGGATTCGGGCTGGTTGCCTGGCGACGGCGATCTGGTGGATATCCGCGATCCGTTCGGGGCGCTGCGGCTGTCGGTGGATGTGGTGCCGGTGGTGCCGCGCTGGGAGGACGTGGAGCAGATCTTTGTCGATCTGGCCTACAGCGATCCGGAGAATGCGGTGGAAGAGACGGCAAGTCTGGCCTTTTCGCCCGCCGAGAAGGCCCCGCAGAAGTTTGTCATCGATCGCAAGGACCGGGCAAAAAAGCTGATGTCGTTCAAGGTGACGACGATCCTTGCAGGCGGGATGGTGATCGAAGTGCCCGAAAGCTTTACCGAAAGCCCGCGCATCCTGATCCGACCCGACATGAAGGGCCACCGGATCATCGCGGTGACGCCGCCTGCCGATTTCGAAAGACCAAAGCTGGAGCGGGTAGAGGTGGAACTGACCTATACCGATGCCAATGCCGGGGTGGATGTGGCCGACCGCGCGGTGTTCGACGGACCGGGTGGGCGCCAGACCTTTGAGTTCGATTACGTCGATGCCAGCCAGAAATCGTATCGCTGGCGGGCCAAGTATCTGTTCCGCAACGGGATGACCCAGACAACCAAATGGGCGGATGCCGACACCGACACCCTTGCCATCAAACTGCCCTGACGGAGGACGCGTGCGATGCTGATGCTCAATTCGCAATCCTGGACCATCGAAGGCATCCAGATCTTTGCCGATCACGCTGATCCGAAGCAGTTCTGGTATCTGCCGGGGCCGGTGCGGCTGACCCGGCGGCGCGAGGATGGCCGGGCGGAGTTCACCTTCATCAAGGTGCGGGCGGCCACGGCGGGAACCGAAGCCAAGGGCGCGGGGTTCGTGACTTTCAGCGTCGATCTGGCGCTGGACCCCAGTCTGGAGCGGCGGATTGTGGCAAAGCTGTCGTCAATGGCGCGGGGCAAGCCACGGCTGTCGGCGGTGCCGTTCGATGAGGGGACGGTGCGGGTGATCGCGCTTGATCTGGACAGCGGAGCTGCGACCGCGCGTGCTGCGATACCGGCCGGCGGATTTCGCGCGGTGGAGCAGGCGCTGGGCGCGACCGTGCCGTCGCTGGATGCGGTGAACCGGGCCAGTTTCAGCCTGACCCTGACGCAGGAAGGCGCCACCATTCTGGACGAGGCTTTTGCCAAGGGCGGCACGCCGGTGGGAGTGATCTATGACCTGAAATATTCCGGGATGCGGCCGGCGCTGGATGTGACGATCACCGCGGATATGACGCGGATCTACAAGCAGTTTTCGAGCAGTGCGGACGCGCAGGTGATGTTCGTGCGCACCGGCATCGATCAGGGCTTTGAAAAGCTGGTCCAGGACGGCGCGATCAAGATCAAGGTGAACAACTTTACCGGCGCTGCCGATCTCGAGGCGAAAGAGACCTGGGCGCTGACCTTTTTCAAGGACCATCTGCTGGCCGCGCATTTTACCCCGTCGTTGACGGTTGGCACCCTGACCGGCGGGTTTCCGCAGGCTGAAGCGCTGGATGCGGTGCGCGCCCGTGGTGATGCGATGCGGCCGCCGGCCACGCCCGCGCCGACAAAACCCACGGCGGACGAGCCGGTCACCCGACCCGGGCCAGCCGCAGACCCGGAGGACAGCGCGACGGTGGGCAGCGGCAAAGGCGGGGCCCCGGCGGGCACTGTCCGCGTGCCTGCGGGCGGTGGCGAGGGGGAGAGTGCCACCGAAGGCACGGGCGAGGCAGGCGGGGCGGCCACGACGGCGGAGTTGGGATCGGCGGCGGCGTCGGGCGTGGTGATCCGGGCGGCGGCGGCACCGGGGGTGCCTGCCGGTGCGGCCCCGGCGGCAGCGGCGGCGCCCGCTGCCGGGGCGGACACCCCGGCCCCGCAGGCGGTGGCGTCGTTCCGGTTTCGCGGCATCACGCAGGAAGAGCGCAAGACCATCACGCTGAGCTACAGCCGCGCCGAGGCGGTGCAGCGCGCCTACGCGCCGCAGGGATTCTTCGGGTTGCTGGCGGGCGATCTGGACAGGGCCGGTCATTTCATCGAGGTCGATCTGGATGATCCGTTCTTTAGGGTGATGGATCTGCGGGTCAACACGGTGCAGGCGATGACCGAGATCGGGCTGAAGGCGGTGGAGGTGTCGCTGAGCTATGGCAAGCCCACCGATCCGGGCGGGGTCAAGACCCATGACATGCGGTTCGAGGGTGACACCCCGGCAGAGCAGGGTTGGAAGGTGTTCCAGAATGATGGCGAGGTGCAGGAATACGACTATACGGTGCAGTATCACTTTGACCCCGCCTCGGGGTTCGAGGGCAGGGCGCTGAGTTATTCCTTCGGGCCGATGCGCACGGCGGACCGGACGCTGGTGCTGAACCCGCATGACAAGATCGGCATCGCCACGGTGGAGGTGGCGGCCAATCAGGTGGATTGGGGGCAGGTGACGCGGATCGACGTGGCCTTGCAGAACGGCGGCCGCAACAAGGTGGTGGCGCTGACCAGGGCCGCGCCTTCGGCGAAATGGAAGCTGCGGCTGGACGATCCGGCGGACCGGGTGATCAGCTATGCGCCCAGCTTTGTGATGAAGGACCGGTCGGTGCGCCCCGGCGTGGCGGGACGGACCGAGACGGCATCGGTTCTGATCGACGATCCGTTCCCGGACGGGCTTGATCTGCAACTGATCCCGATCCTTGATGCGTCGCGGACCCGGATGGCATTCGTCGATTTCAGCTATGAAGATGCGCGTCTGGGCTACAAACGCCACGAGCGGTTCAAGGTGACACCCGCCGATACCGATCAGACGGTGCGGATCGGGCTGCCTGCGGGGGCCGCCCAGATCTTTGACTACAAGATCACCATCGTGCCGGTTTCAGGCACGATGCAAAGCACCAGCGTTGCCGGTGCGACCGAAACCCTGATTGCCATTGCCGATTGAGAAGGACCATTTCACATGATCAAACGCGCCGTTGTCGTAGGCATCAACGACTATTCCGTGCAGGGGGCCAATTCGCTGGCGATGTGCGTCCGGGATGCGAGGGCGTTCTATCACCTGTTGATCGACGCCTTCGGTTTCGAACCGGCCAATATCCTGACCTACCTTGATCAGGCGGCAAGTTCCGCCGCGATCCTGCAGGCGCTGCGGTCTTGCGTTGCGCAGTCGCAGCCGGGGGACGTGATCTGCTTTTACTACTCGGGCCACGGCAGCCGCCTGCCGCATCCGCGTCAGGTGGGCAAATCCTACGAGGTGATCATTCCCGCCTCTGGCCGCTGGATATCGGATCATGAGATGTTCCTGATCTCGGACGGGCTGCAACCGTCCTTCGTGAATTTCACCTGCATCTTCGACAGCTGTCATTCCGGCGGCATGAATTTGGAGGCGGAGGCGAAATCGCCGCCGATGCAGCAGACGCTGGTCGATCTGATCGTGCAGACAACCAATACGGTGATCCCCTGCGGGTCGCTGTTGTCGCCGACGGACCGGATCGTCTGCGAGAACAACGTGTCGGGTCTGCGGTTCGAGAATGGGCGGATCGATCTTGATCCGGCGCCGAATTTTGCAACCGTGCAGCAGGCCAAGACCACCCTGATCTCTGGCTGCGGGCCCGATCAGCTGAGCTATGAGGGGCCGCAATCGTCGGCGGTGAAAAACGGACTGATGACGCGCGCATTCCTCGATCTGGTGAACCAGTCAAACTTTGGCATCGATCATCGCAGTCTGGTGGACGAGTTGGGCACCCGCGTCGCCGCGCATGTGACCGCGCTGTTCCCCGGATCGGGGATCGTGCAGACGCCGCAGCTTATCGGCCAGGACAACCGGATGGGGCAGGACTTCCTCGTCGGGTTCACCGACAGCCGCTGATCCGGAGGGACCGCAGATGCAACAGCTTGGCACCAAGACGCTGACCGTGGACGGCGTGACCGTCTTTTCCGATCACGCAGATCCCAGCCAGTTCTGGTATCTGCCCGCACCGGTCGCGCTGGCCAGACGGGCGCTGGACGGGCGGCCTGCCTTCACCATGATCAAATGGCGCCCGGCGGCGGTGACGGCGGGGGCCAAGGGCGGCGGCTTTGCCACCTTTGAAGTGAACCTGAAGTTGCCGGAGGATACCGAACGGTCGATCCGCGCACAGGTGCGGCGTTTGCCGGGGGTGACCGGTGCGGTCAGGCTGGCGGCCATTCCGTTCGACGAGGGCACGGTGCGCTGCATCGCGCTGGATCTGGAAGGGCCGGGCGGCACCGCGGCCCCGGCGAACGCCCCGCCCGGCACCTTTCGCGCGGTGGAGACGATCCGGGGGGCGGCGCAGCCTTCGCTGGCGGGGGACAATACGGCGGCATTTTCGCTGACCCTGACGCAGGAGGGCGCGATCATCCTGGAGCAGGCCTTCGCGCAGGGCACGACGCCGGTGGGGGCGGTCTATGACCTGAAATATTCGATCCTGCGGCCTGCGTTGAGCGTGGTGATCAAAGCGAATTACGAAGACATCTTCCAGCACTTCTCGGCGGGACTGGAGGCGCAGGTCTATTGGGTGAAGGCCGGTATCGATGCGGGCTTTGAAAAGATGGTGTCGGAGGGGGTAATCGATATCGAGGTGATCGATTTCACCGGCGAGGCGGACAAGGCCGACAAGGAACAATGGGCGCTGGATTTCTTCAAGGACAATCTGCTGGCCAAGTGGTTCGAGCCGTCGATCAGCCCGGCGGATGTGGAAAGCCGGATGGCCAAGCCGGAAGGGCTGGACGCGGTGATGGCGCGGGCGCGGGCGATGAACCCGCCGCCGCCCGCAGCGACACTGCCCGCGGTTACACCGGCAGCGGTGACCCAGCCGGGCGTAACCCAGCCGGGGCAACCGCAACGGCAGGCGGCGACGCTTGCGGTGGTGCGCAATCCCGAGCCGCCGCCCGCGGGCCAGAACCTGCGGCTGGAACCCGGCAGCACGGGCGACGAGGAAAAGCTGGTTGTCGACGGCCCCACGGGCTGGACCGCGACGGTGGGCGGCGCGCCCGCAGTGCTGCGCGACGGCAAGATCGTGCTGAACGTGACAGGTGGTGCTGCGCCGCAGTCGGTGAACGTGGTGTGGCCGGGGACTGCCGGGGGCGGCGGTGGGCCGGTTCAGCCAGCCGCCACACGGCAGTTCAAGCTGTTCTTCGAGAAGGACAAACCGGCGGTCGCAGGATTTGCCGCCACAACCGCGCTTTATGTCAGCAACGGCACGCCGGATCAGCGGTTCAAGACCGCCAGCGGCCCGGTGAACGAGCCCGCGCCACCCGGCGGGCTGCAAGGATCGCAGCTGTTCCGGGCGTGGCTCGATACGCTGCCCAGCCCGCGGATCATCGATTGCGAGGGCAATGCAAGTCTTGAGGTCTTGACCCCCGATCCGCTGGGCCCGCCGCCGGCGCGGGCCAATTACGACCGCGCGCTGTCGCGCCGCCGGATCGATGTGGCCTTTGCCAGCGCGCAGGGCCGTGCAACGCCGCGCAATTCGCTGGCCAAGGGCCATGCCGATGCCGAAGCCGCCGGGCAGCTGGATCGCCCCGAGGATCGCTATGTGCTGGTGACGTGGGCGGGCGGCGGCACCGCGCCACCGGTACCGGTGCCGCCGGTTGTGCCCGAAGTGCGGCTGACCGGCGTGATCCAGCGCACGACCCCGGTGGTGCCACCCGTTGTTCCCCCGGTCACGCCGCCGGTGGTGCCGCCAGTCGTGCCCCCGGTAACCCCGCCGGTAACACCGCCGGTGATCCCGTCGGTTCCGGTGCCGTCAAGCATGCCGGCACTGGTGTCCTTCAAGCTGAAATTCGTGCAGAAGGAAGAGCGCAAGTCGGTGACCCTGCGCTATCACCGGACCGAGGCGGTACAGCGGACCTATGCGCCGCAAGGCTTTATCGGCTTGATGCTGGGTGATATCGACGATCTGTCGAAGCATTTCGTCGAAGTCGATCTGGATCACCCGTTCTTTCGCAATTTCGAGGTGACGGTGGATGCGCCGGTGGATTACCAGCGCATCGGGCTGAATGCCATTCAGGTGGCGGTGGATTATGGCAATCCGGCAGACCCGGTGACGCTGAAACATGAAGACCTGACCTTCGATCCGACCACACCGCCCCGCGCAACCTTTACCACCTTCATGAGCCCGGCGCTTGATGTGGCCTACACTGCCGGGACGCAGTTCCATTTCGCGCCGGAACAGGCATCGGGCTGGATGGGCGAGAAGCTGACCTACGAGATCGCCGCCGTCCAGACCATCGACCGCACGCTGATGGTGACGCCGCATGCGCATCTGGGGTTCATCGAGGTGTCGGTGATCGCCAACCGGATCGACGCCGAGATGGTGGAGGTGATCACGGTGGACCTGCGGTTCGAGGACCCGTCGGGCTGGGTGGCGACCAAGCAGATGCTGGTGCGGCCGGGCGATGCCCCGCAGGCGTGGAAGGTGCGGACCTCATCCCCGGATGCGCGGGGCTACAGCTATGTGCTGACGCATCACCTGAAGGGCGGCAATCCGCCGGTGCTGGATGACCCGGTGCTCAGCACGGCCAATGCGGTGGCGGTGGATGATCCGTTCCCCGATGCGCTGGATCTGGACCTGATCCCGATGTGGGATCCGGCGCGGGTGCGGATGGTGTTCGTGGATGTGACCTACACCGATGCCGCGAACGGGATCGAGCGGGCCGAGCGCATCCAGTTCAGGGGCGAAGATCAGGATGTCCGCCGGTTGCGGATCACCTTGCGCAACCGCCGGGCGCGGGAGTTCGGCTGGAAGGCGCTATACGTGCTGCAGGATGGCGGGCGGTTCGAGCGGCCGATGACCCTGACCACCGAAACGCTGGTGGAGTTATCAATGTGAACCGGGCGGCGCTGGAGGCCGTGCTTGACCGGTTGGCCGTCGAGGCGCCGGACGCGGTGACGCGGGGGCGGGTGGCCTTGGGCCGGGCGCTGGGCTGGATGGAGCAGACCAGCTGGCCCGAGGTAAGCTGGCAGTTTTCCGGCCTTGCCTCGGGCGCGCCGGTCGAACTGGTCTGGCGGCCGGGACGGTGCGGGTTTTACTGGACGGCTGATCCTGCGGCCCCCGAAATGGACCGCGCCCGCCGGTTCCGCAGGGGATTGGCGGTGCTGCGCGCGAACGGAACGGGGCTGCGCCAGGCTGACCGGCGGCTGGCAGCACGCGCCTTTGCGGCAAGCCGGACGGAGTGGCCGGTCTTTGTGGCAGGGCGGCATGACGCGGCGGGCGATGCCGGCAAGGTCTATCTGCATGGCGGTTCGGTGCCGGAGGGGTTTGGCGATCTGTCCCGGCTGATCACGGGGGCGGATGCACCGATGATGACGGGTGTGGCGAATACCGGGCTGCGCGAGTTGTACTGGGACCGGCAGGTGCGGCAGGTGGGCGATCTGTGGCGGATGCGGCAAGACCCGGCGCTGGCCCCGCTGGCCGGGGCGCTGGATGCGGTGCTGGCCGACTGGACGGGGCGGGGGTTGGACGGCGAGGGGCGCGTCGGGCTGAGCCTGACGGCGGGGCCGGACGGGCAGGCGCTGGCCTTGGCGGCTTTCCTCAGGGTGCGGCAGGCGGGGGGGGAGGCGGCGGTGCGCGACCGCCTGCTGCGCGCCGGGGGCGAGGCGAACCCGGCGCTGGCGGAATTGTGGCGGGCGGGGCGGCTGCGCCCGATGTTCCTGACGCTGGGGGCGACGGCGGACGGGGTGCAGGCGGCACTGGGACTGAAGCTTGCACCGGGTTGAGCTTGCCCGGGTTGAGCTTGTCTTGGGGAGGTGATATCTGACGTTCAGCGCGGGCGTTGTGTAATGGTAAGACCTTAGCCTTCCAAGCTAAAGACGCGGGTTCGATTCCCGCCGCCCGCTCCAGCATTCAATACCGGACATCGTGCCGATCAGGTCTGACAGGCCAGACAAGGTATTGTATATGATCAGGATTTCGATTTTTTCGCGCTTGCGGTGACTTTGACCGATCGCAAGCGGCGGGTTGAACGTGAGCGACCTTCTTTGCGGCCTTTCGGTCGCCGCTATCGTTGAGGGTTGGATAGGCGGGTGATCCGGCGAGACCCGGAAGGCCCGGATTGCGCAGGGGCGGCAACCCCGGTGGCAAGGGGGGCACTGGCCCGCGACTGTCCAGCAATGGCGACGGCAACGCGGGTGCGGCGCTGCCCCATTCCCTACAGGTTTTCCGCCTGCGGCATGCCGAGCACGTGATAGCCGCTGTCGACATGCACCACCTCGCCGGTCGTGCAGGCACCGCCCGCCGAGCATAGCCATACCGCCGTGCCGCCGATCGCCTCCAGCGTGGCGTTGGCGCGCAGCGGGGCGTTTGCCTCGGTGTGGCGGAAGGTGGCGCGGGCACCGCCGATGGCGGCACCGGCAAGGGTCTTCATCGGGCCGGGTGAGATGGCGTTGACGCGGATGCCCTGCGGGCCAAGGTCATTGGCCAGATAGCGGGTGGCGGATTCAAGCGCGGCCTTGGCGACGCCCATCACGTTGTAGTTCGGCACCACGCGGTTCGACCCCTGAAATGTCAGGGTGATCAGCGACCCGCCGTCGGGCATCATCGCGGCGGCGCGGGCGGCAACGTCGATGAAGCTGAAGCACGAGATGTTCATCGAGTTCTGGAAATTGCCGCGCGAGGTGTGGGTGAAGCGGCCGGTCAGTTCGGTCTTGTCGGAAAAGGCGATGGCGTGGATCAGGAAATCCATCTGCCCCCAGCGGGATTTCAGCGCGGCAAAGCAGGTGTCGAGGCTGGCGTCATCGGTCACATCGACATCGACGAGAAAGTCGGAGCCGACGCTGGCCGCCAAGGGTTCCACCCGCTTGCCGAAGGCGTCACCCTGGTAACTGAACGCCAGTTCCGCGCCTTCGGCGGCCAGTGCGGACGCGATGCCCCAGGCGATGGAGCGTTCATTGGCGACGCCCATGACAAGCCCGCGCTTGCCCTTCAACAGATCGGCCATGGTTGCTCCTTATGAGAGGTATTTCGACATCACCAGCGTGGCGTTGGTGCCGCCAAAGCCGAAGGAGTTGGACAGGACCGAGTCAAGATCGACATCCTCGCGCAGTTCGGTGACGATTTCGCCGGGGTCGAGCGCGGGGTCGAGGGTGACGAC
Source organism: Paracoccaceae bacterium (assembly GCA_043727195.1). Classification (GTDB taxonomy): domain Bacteria; phylum Pseudomonadota; class Alphaproteobacteria; order Rhodobacterales; family Rhodobacteraceae; genus JAUYQR01. The sequence goes on along the minus strand of JAYSYZ010000015.1, from coordinate 18,973 downwards.
ATTGGCCGAGGCGGTGATGAAGCGGCCTTGCATCATCAACAGCGAATAGATCGCCTCTTGCGCGCCGGTGGCACCGAGGGAATGGCCGGTGAGCGATTTGGTGGAGGAAACGGGGGGCGAGGTGCCCCGGCCGAACACCCGGCGGATCGCCTCCATCTCGGTGACGTCGCCGACCGGGGTGCTGGTGCCGTGGCTGTTGATGTAGTCGACATGGCGGCCTTGCGGCAGGGTGGACAGGGCAAGGCGCATCGACCGCTCGCCGCCTTCGCCGCTTGGGGCGACCATGTCGTAACCGTCGGAGGTGGCGCCGTAGCCGGTCACCTCGGCATAGATCTTGGCGCCGCGGGCGAGGGCGTGATCCAGTTCCTCCAGCACCACGACACCACCGCCGCCGGCGATCACGAAACCGTCGCGCGTGGCGTCATAGGCGCGGGCGGCGGTTGCCGGCGCGTCGTTGTATTTGGAGGACATCGCCCCCATCGCGTCGAAAAGGCAGGACAGCGTCCAGTCAAGCTCTTCACCACCACCGGCAAAGACGATGTCCTGCTTGCCCATCTGGATCAGTTCAGCGCCGTTGCCGATGCAGTGGGCGCTGGTGGAGCAGGCGGAGGTGATGGAATAGTTCACGCCCTTGATCTTGAACGGGGTCGCCAGGCAGGCGGAGTTGGTCGAACTCATCCCCTTGGTGACCATGAATGGCCCCATGCGTTTCGGTGACCCGGTTTCGCGCACGATGTTGTGGGCGCGGAAGAACGACTTGGTGGAAGGCCCGCCGGAGCCCATGATCAGGCCGGAGCGTTCGTTGGAAACGTCTGACGGTTCGAGCCCGCTGTCCTTGACCGCCTGATCCATGGCGATGAAGTTGTAGGCTGCCCCATCGCCCATGAACCGCAGGTCGCGCTTGTCGATGTGATCTTCGAGGGTGATGTTCGGCGCACCGTGCACGCGGCAGCGAAAGCCGTGTTCGGCATAGTCGGGCGCAAAGACGATGCCGGATTTGCCTGCGCGCAGCGAGGCTTCCACTTCGGCGGCGGTGTTGCCGATGGACGAGACGATCCCGATCCCGGTGATGACGACGCGGCGCATGGGGTGCCTCCCTTGGTGTGTCAGGGACTGTTTAGGGCACAGGGGGGGAGGGGGCAAGGGTGGGTGGGGGGCACCGTGCAGGTGACTTCGGGCTTACGTCTCTGGCTTTGTGGGCTTGGCGCAAAAGAAGACTAGGCCGCCGACGCACGCCCACAGAAAATGCAGCCACAACGACGCCATCTCGATTTCAGTCCCGAGGTGACGATTGGCCAACGACCACACGATCGGCGGCAGGAAAAGAAACCCGAACCCTATAAGTCCCCCTGCAAGCCGCTGGCAAAAATCCGCAGACCGCTTGACGACGCGCTTGTTGAGCAGGCGCCCCAGAAAGCTGCCAAGGAAACCGCCTGCGTAAAAAGGGAGAAAGTAGGCCATAACTGCCATGATCGGCCAATGGTTGCCCAGCAACAGCGCATACAGTGCGGGCACAAAAATTAGCGACATGCCAAGCCAAGGCAGCCACTTCAATCTTCCAAATGTCCTGAGCATTCAATCAGCATAACACCGTCTAGCACGACTCACATCGTGCGCACGGACGATCCTCCCCTTCTACGCAGAGCGGGGTGATGACAGGTCGATGTCGCGATGGAGACCGAGTGCGCTTTGCCCGGAATCAAGGGCGAAGCCCGCCGGGTAGCGTCCGACCGCCCCCTCGGGCGGACGCTTTCGCAACGTGACCAGCAGAACTTCTGTGGGATTTTTTGAACCATAAAGCGCCTAGAACTGATGTTGCTGCGTCCACCCGGCGGTCAGACGCTGCCCTGTGTACCGCAAAGGGCAGGCCTCTCACGCCTCGCTCAACGCCACCTTCATGTCCTTCACCAGATAGATCACTTCACCATCCGCCTCCACCCTACCATCCGCCACGCCCATGGTCAGGCGGCGGCTTTGCAGCGCCTTGGTGAAATCGACGTAGTAGGTGAGCTTCTTGCGGTCCGGGCGCACCATGCCGGTCAGCTTTACCTCACCCACGCCCAGCGCATAGCCGCGCCCTTGCCAGCCGCGCCAGCCTAGGTTGAAGCCGGTCAGTTGCCACAGCCCGTCAAGCCCGAGGCAACCCGGCATGATCGGGTTGCCGGGGAAATGGCAGTCGAAGAACCACAGGTCGGGCGTGATGTCGAATTCGGCCACCACATGGCCCTTGCCATGCGCGCCGCCATCTGCCGACACCTCGGTGATCCGATCCATCATCAGCATCGGCGGTGCGGGAAGCTGGGCATTGCCGGGGCCAAAAAGCTCTCCCCTCGCGCAGGCGAGGAGCGCTGCCTTGTCAAAGCTGGTTGGATACGACGCCATCCCTTGTGGTCTCCTGATCAGCAACCCCGCATTTCTAGCATCCGGGGGGTAAGAGTGGCAAGGGTAGCGCCAAGGCTGATTTGGAGGAGAGTGATGACAGGCCTGCAACGTTTCATCGCGGCAAGCGGGTTGGCCAATCTTGCGGATGGGGTGGCGGTGGTGGCCTGGGCCTGGGTGGCGTCGCTCCTCACACGCGACGCGCTCATGATCGCATTGGTGCCGGTGGCGCTGCGGCTGCCGTGGTTCCTGTTCGCGCTGCCTGCGGGGGTGGTGACCGACCGGGTGGATCGGCGGCGGTTGATCCTGTGGATGGATGTGGTGCGAGGTGGGGCATTCGCGGTGGCGGTGCTGGTGATCTGGTCGGCGCTGCCTCTGGCGTCCGCGCCCGCGCAGGGAGTGTCGGATGCGGGGCTGTTCGTGGCGATCTGCCTTGCGGCGCTGGTGGTGGGCGTCGCGGAGGTGTTCCGCGACAATGCGGCGCAGACGATGCTGCCGGCGCTGGTGCCGCATGACGCGCTGGAACGCGCCAACGGGCGGCTGTGGAGCGTGGAGTTGATCGCCAATTCGCTGCTGGGCCCGGTTCTGGGGGCGTTCCTGATTGCGCTGGCGCTACCCTTGCCGTTCGCGCTGAACGCGGCGGCCTATGCGGCGGCGGTGCTGCTGGTGGCAGGCATCACGGGGCAGTTCCGGCCTGTGCAGACTGCCCCGCGCAATTGGCGCAATGAGCTGGGCGAGGGGTTTGCGTTCCTGCGCCGCTCGCCCCTGTTGCGAAGCCTGGCTTGGACAACGGGATTCTGGAACCTTTTACACCAGATGATCATGATCGCTCTGGTTTTGCATGCGCAGGAAAACCTGGGGCTCGGGGCGCAGGCTTACGGTCTGGTGCTTGCGGGAGGTGCGGTTGGTGGGATCCTGGGCAGCCTTGCGGGCGAACGGATCGTGCGGATACTCGGACCGGCGCGCACCACGCAATGGATGCTGGCGACCTCGGCCCCGGCCTTTGCGGCGATGGCGCTGGCACCGGGGCCATGGACGCTGGCGCTGGTGTTCGTGGTGTTCGAGTTCAGCGGGCTGACCTGGAACATCGTGTCGGTCAGCACGCGGCAAAGGATGATCCCGGATGCCCTCCTCGGCCGGGTGAACAGCCTTTATCGGCTGATGGCCTGGGGGATGATGCCGGTGGGGTTGATCCTGTCGGGCATGATCGTGCGGCTGGGCGAGAGGCCGGTGGCGCGAGAGACGGCGCTGACCCTGCCGTTCTGGGCGGCGGCGGTTGGGGCTCTGGTCCTGACGCTTGTCGCCTGGCGCAATCTGGGGCGGGGCTTTGCGGCAATGGCAAAACCGACCCCGGCTGACAAAAAGTTTGAATGACGGGGGCGGGCGGCTTATATCCATCAGCAGGTATTCAGGTGGCGGGCAGGATGAACGGCGCAGAACGCGGGGCGGAGTGGTTGATGCGCGGCGGTTTGCGCCCGACGCGGCAGCGGCTTGCGCTTGCGTCTTTGCTGGTCGGCGACGGCGAAAACCGCCACGTCACCGCGGAAAGCCTGTTCGCGTCATCGTCCGGCGCGGGCGAGAAGGTCAGCCTCGCCACCGTCTACAACACGCTGCGCGCGTTTTGCGAGGCGGGCCTGATGAACGAGGTCGTGGTGGACGGATCGAAAAGCTATTTCGACACCCGCATGGATGATCACCCGCATTTCTACTGGGAGGACAGCCACAGCCTGACGGATGCCCCGGCGGAGGAGCTGCAGATTGCAGGTCTGCCAAAAGCGCCCGATGGCATGGCCGTATCGCGTGTCGATGTGGTAATCCGGCTGCGGCGCGTCTGACCAGACCGGCCAGCAGACCGATCCGGCAGTTACCGGGTCAGCGACGGCTTGCGGCGCAACCCAAAAATTTCCGAAAACCGTCAGGCGACCTGGCGGGCATCTGCCCAGCTGAGCAGGCGGCGGCTTTGCGGATCCCACAGGTGCAGGCGCGCATTGATCAGGCTTTCGCGGATCGTCATGCGCTGGGCGGCGGCGAGCGGCGGAAAATCGCGCAGTACTTCGGGGAGACGGTAGAACGGCAGGCGGCTTTGCAAATGGTGGACATGGTGCAGCCCGAGGTTGGCGGTCAGCCATTGCAGGGGTTGCGGCAGCACGTAATGCGACGATCCGTGCAGGGCTGCTTCGTGCAGCGACCAGTCGTCTTCATGGTCCCAATGCGCGGCCTCGAACTGGTGCTGGACGTAGAACAGCCAGACACCGATGGTTGAGGCGACCAGCACCGAAGGCAGCCAGATCGCCAGAATGGCGGCAAAACCGCCAAGAAACCACAGGCCGGTCAATGCGGCGACCAGGCCAAGATTGGTGGCCATCGCTGAAATCCAGTAACGCGGGCCGGCCTTCATCAGCCCCACCGGCAGCCGGTTGTTCAACACGAAAAGCCAGGCCGGCCCAAGGCCGAACATCACCGCCGGGCTGCGATAAAGCCGGTAGCCAAACCGCCCCCAACGGCTGCGGGCGCGGTATTCCTCAACCGTCAGCGTGACCACATCGCCGATGCCGCGCCGGTCAAGGTTGCCTGCGGCGGAATGGTGCACCGCATGCAGCCTGCGCCAGACGTCGTAGGGCGTCAGCGTCAGGCAGCCCAGCGCCCGGCCCAGCCAGTCATTCATCCGCCGATCGGCGAAAAACGCGTTGTGGCCGCAATCATGCTGAATGGCGAAAAGCCGGACAAGGAACACGCCGATGGCAGGGGCAAGGATCAGCGCCAGCGCCCAATGCAGATGCAGCGAATAAAGCGCCAGTGCCCAGAAGCCGAGAAAGGCGGAAAGGGTCACGCCAACCTCCCACAGGCTGCGGCGCAGCGAGGGTTCGCGGTAGCGGGCCAGTACGGGCACCCAGTCGCGGGCAGACCTGTCGGCGTCGGCAGTCATGTCGGGGATCAAGAGCGCGCCTTTCGATTGCGTCAGGGTTCTTATCCCGGATCGCGGCGGGCGCATAGCCCTCTGTCGGCGAGGTGCCGGTCAGGTGATGAGGGGGGGGCGGATGCCCGCCCCCCCCGCCATTGCAGTGTTACCCCGGGGCCGAGTTACTTCGGCACGAGGACGGCATTGACCACGTGGATCACACCGTTTGACTGATCGACGTCGCCGATGGTGATGGTGCCGATGTTGCGCGATTCCGAATAGACCATGGCGGTGTCGCCCTTGAACTTGACCGACAGCGCGTCACCGGACAGGGTTTTCAGGTTGGCATAGCCATCCTTGCCGACCTTGGCGCGCAGGTCCGCCAGCTTCAGGTCGCCCGCGACCACATGCGCGGTCAGGACCTTGGTCAGCATATCCTTGTTTTCCGGCTTCAACAGCGTGTCGACCGTGCCGGCGGGCAGGGCTGCGAAGGCGTCGTTGACCGGGGCGAAGACGGTGAAGGGGCCGGGGCCCATCAGCGCATCCACCAGACCCGCGGCCTTGACGGCGGCAACCAGCGTGGTGTGATCGGCCGAGTTCACCGCGTTTTCGACAATGTTCTTTTCCTCATACATCGGGGCGCCGCCGACGTCGGGGTTGGCGAAGGCAGCAATGGCAAAGAGCGAGCAGGCGCTGGCAGCAACAAGGGTCTTGGCGAACATGGTGGGCTCCGATTTTCTTTGGACCAGCCGGACCATCCGGTGGTGGCATGCGGAGAAACGGGAGCTTTGGGGTCAGAGTTTCAGCACCCGGATCACGGATGCGTGAACAAACCTGATGCGCCGTGGCATCCGTTCAGAACCACTGCCCCGGTTCCATCAGGCCAAGATCGAGCAATTGCTGGCTGTGCCATTGGAAGCGTGTGGAGTTGTGCCAGCGGAAAGTCGGGATGTCATAGCGCGACCCGGGATTGGTGCGCAGCGCCTTGGCCGTGCGGAACGAGCAGACGGCGGCGGTGAGGTTGTTATGCCAGGGGCAGGCATAGGTGTTCATCTCGTCGTCGTTCAGGGTGAAATCTGCGGCAAGGCGCAGCCCTTTCCGGGCGCGCAACAGCGAGATGCGGTCGATCTTGCGGCGCGGCCAGGGGATATGTTCCTCGAACCGCCAGCGCAGGCCGCCAAAGAAATCAAGCTGGCGGTCCTTAGGCTCCCACGCCGGGCCGGCGCCTTTGCGGGCCAGGGCATAATAGCCCGAGCGGTCGAGCCAGGCATCCTGCAGCGACACCGCGTTGCTGTTCCGGGCAAGATCGCCGGCGTACAGGTCGACGACATAGGTCAGCATCGCGTCGCGGCGTTCTTCGGTGTGAAAGGCCAGCATTTCGTGGATCGAGCGGGTTTCGCAAAACGGGAACAACAGATATTCGGCGTTGTAACAGTAATGCAGCCAGGTGCCGGCCAGGGCGTCCATCAGTTGGTTGACCGCCTCGGGCAGGGCGGCCTCGGCAAAGACGTCGTGGGTGGTGACGTGCACCTTTTCCTGCATTTCCGGCGGGATGTCCGTCACTTCGGGGGTCAGCAGCACCACGTTGCGGAAGCCCGATTTCAACTGATGCGCAAGGGTGCTGCCAACTTCGATATCGTCCTCGGCCATCACGATGGACAACGGGCCGCGCGCCAGCGCCGGTCTGGCGCGGTCCAGCAGATCGGCAATCGAGGCGTAGCGCATGTCTGTCCCGGGATGTTTGGCGGGCAGAATCGGCGATGCGGGCGGGTAATGCAAGGTGGCGCGGTTGCAGGAGGCGGCGGTTTCGCGATAGAAAGCAGGCCGTCCCGGAGCCGCGCAAAATGTCTGACCCCAAGAAGCTGTTCGTCAAGACCTATGGCTGCCAGATGAACGTCTATGACAGCGAGCGCATGATCGAGGCGCTGGGCACGAAGGGCTATGTGCAGACTGACATCGTCGAGGACGCGGACATGGTGCTGCTGAACACCTGCCACATCCGCGAGAAGGCGTCGGAGAAGCTGTATTCCGACCTGGGCCGGCTGCGAAAGCTGAAACGCACGCGGCCGGGGCTGAAGGTGGGCGTCGCCGGCTGCGTGGCCCAGGCCGAGGGGGCCGAGATTCTGCGCCGGTCGCCGGTTGTCGATCTGGTGGTGGGGCCGCAAAGCTATCACCGGCTGCCCCAGATGGTGGAGGCGGCGGGCCGGGTGGTGGACACCGAATTTCCGGCGGAGGACAAGTTCACCCTGCTGCCCGCACGCCGGGCTGCACGCGGGCCGGTGGCATTTCTGACCGTGCAGGAAGGCTGCGACAAGTTCTGCGCGTTCTGCGTGGTGCCCTACACGCGGGGGGCCGAGGTCAGCCGCCCGGTGGACCGGCTGATGAGCGAGGCGCGCGATCTGGTGGCGCGGGGGGTGCGCGAAATCACGCTGCTGGGGCAAAACGTGAATGCCTATCATGGAGCGGGGCACGGCGCGGGGCAAGGCGGGGGGCACGGCGCGGAGGCGGGCGGGGAGTGGCGTCTGGGGCGCCTTGTCCGGGCGCTGGCCTGCATCGAGGGGCTGCAGCGCATCCGGTACACCACGAGCCACCCCAATGACATGGACGACGATCTGATCGCCGCCCATGCCGAGGTGCCGCAACTGATGCCGTCTTTGCATCTGCCGGTGCAGTCGGGATCGGACCGCATCCTGAAAGCGATGAATCGCAAGCACACAGCCGATGCCTATCTGCGGCTGATCGACCGGATCCGCGCCGCACAGCCGGACATGCTGTTCACGTCGGATTTCATCGTGGGCTTTCCGGGCGAGACAGATGCGGAGTTCGAGGCGACGCTGGCGCTGATCCGCGAAGTCCGGTTCGGGGCGGCATTTTCCTTCAAGTACTCGGCGCGGCCGGGCACGCCCGCGGCCGAAAAGCCGCCGGTCGAGACCGCGGTCACGGATGCGCGTCTGCAGGCGTTGCAGGCGCTGGTGACCAGCCAGCAGCGCGCGGCGCAGGAGGCGATGGTCGGGCGTGAGGTGACGGTGCTTTATGAAAAGCCGGGGCGGCAGTCCGGGCAGATGGTCGGCAAGTCGGAGCATCTGCATGCAGTGCATGTCGAAGATGATGCAGGCCGAATCGGACAACTGGTGCGGGTGAAGGTGACGGCTTCGTCAACCAATTCGTTATCGGCGGTCACAGTGTCACCAGACGTCTGATCCCACCGACTGTTGCAGAATAACCCTGAACCGGGGGATTCACGGAACCGGCGGCGGAATCGGCGCAGGCCGAGGGGTTTTCCTTATCCTGGCCGGAATTCCACTGTTCTAACGATGCCGCAAAGGTCTTTGCCGGTGACGGGCAGGGTGAGCCAGGGTTGGGGAGTGGGGGGCTGTGATGCAGGTCAGAAGCGCGCTGCGACATTTGATCGCGTCAGGGGCGGCGGTCGTCTGTCTGGGTTTCGGGTCTGCGGTGCAGGCACAGGAATCGGCGCAGGTGACCGGGCAGATCGAGTGGGGCGTCTGGATTGACCCGGACGGCTGCATGCATTGGTGGGCGGACGGGGGCACCGAAGGCTACATGGTGCCGCGCCGCGACCCCAAGACCGGCAAGCCGGTCTGCCTGAAACAGACCAGTTGCCTGACCGAAAGCACCGATGCGTTGTTCGCCACTGCCAGCGCTTCGTTGACCGGGACGGGACGGTCGCGGCTGGAAGAGTTTTTCCGGCAGGCGGGTTCGTTTTCCTACACGGTTGCCGGGCACACCGACAGCCGCGGGTCCGAGGCCTATAATCTGGGCCTATCGGAAGCGCGCGCCCAGACGGTTGCGGCGGTGGCACGGTCGGTGGGTGCGGTGGTCGACAGCGAGACGGGTTACGGCGAAAGCCAACCTGTTGCATCGAACGGCACCACGACCGGCATGGCGAAGAACCGTCGTGTCGAAATCCTCTGCAAGAAGTGGTGATCGCAATGATCCGTGCACCAATGATGAAGATGGCCGCGCCGGACAGCATCCGCCTTGCCGGAATGTTGGGAATGGTGGTCATCCTGTCCGGCTGCGGCGTCGAGATCCTGGGGTTCGAAGGGACCCACCGCTATGAAGGGGCGCAATCCGTGATCGCCACGGGGCAGGACCAGGGCCGCGACGAAAATGTGCTGAAGGATGGCGAGGCGGCGATTGCCTATGACCCGGACGGTTGCCAGGTCTGGATCATCGACGACGGGCTTGAGGGTTATTCCTCGCCGCGCTTTGACCCCGAGACCGGCCTTCCGATCTGTGACGGGAAATATCCGCCGGGCACCGTGCTGGGCGCCTACGAGACCGTCAGCGCGCCGTTTCCGGATGGTGTTTCCGGACCGGGTCGCAAGGCCGTGGTCGAGTGATCTGAGGCGCTGGTAAGACCCGCGCCGGCAAAAGCCCCGGGATTTTCCGGGGCTTTTGTCTGTCAGCCGGGCGGGTGTCACAAAATTTGCGTCTTTCTGCACAAGAGTTTGTGTGCGGCCTGATCTTCACTTGCCAGATGCCGTGTCCGGTAGCAGTCTTGACTCATGGCCCCTAGCAGAAGGAGCGCCCATTGGGCATCAGCGCGCTGACCCCCCCGACCGCCGAGGATATTGTGGAAACCGTCCTCGAATTTCCCGACAACCGGTTGCTCATCGACCTGTGCGGCGAGTTTGACCGCAATCTGGCGCAGATCGAGCATCAGATGGGGGTGCATGTCCTGAGACGCGGCAACCGGCTGGCCGTCATCGGTGACAAGACGGCGCGCGAGCAGGCGGCGGCGGTGTTGCGATCACTGTATGCCCGGCTCGAATCAGGGCGCGGGGTGGTGGCGGGCGATATTGACGGCGCGATGCGGATGGGCCGTGCGGTGGGCGAGGGCGACGGGGCGGAGCAGATCGAGCTGTTCAACACCGGGGTGGAGTTGCGCACCCGCAAAAAGCCGATCGAGCCGCGGACCGAGGCGCAGAAGGCCTATGTGGCCAACCTGTTCAGCCATGAGCTGGGCTTTGGCATCGGTCCGGCGGGGACGGGCAAGACCTATCTCGCCGTTGCGGTCGGGGTGACGATGTTCATCTCGGGCGCGGTGGAGAAGATCATCCTGTCGCGACCGGCGGTGGAGGCGGGCGAACGGCTGGGGTTCCTGCCGGGTGACATGAAGGAAAAGGTCGATCCCTACATGCAGCCGCTCTATGATGCGCTGAATGATTTCCTGCCCGCCAAGCAGGTGCAGAAACTGCTGGAGGAAAAGCGGATCGAGATCGCGCCGCTGGCGTTCATGCGGGGGCGCACCCTGTCGAATGCGTTTGTCGTGCTGGACGAGGCGCAGAATGCGACGGCGATGCAGATGAAGATGTTCCTGACCCGGTTGGGCGAGGGCAGCCGGATGGTGGTGACCGGCGACCGCACGCAGGTAGACCTGCCGCGCGGCGTGCCGTCGGGCCTGCAGGAGGCCGAACGGATCCTGCGCGGCGTGAAGGCGGTGTCGTTCAACTATTTCACCTCGAAGGATGTGGTGCGCCATCCGCTGGTGGCACGGATCATCGAGGCCTATGAGACGGATGAGGGATCCACGGGCTGAGGGCGGCGGCCTGGCGGGGCGCCTTGCGGCGCAGGTTCATGCTCTCGGCCCTCGGGACGTTGCCCGAGAGCCGAGGCTGAGGGGGGCATTCCGCCCCCCACGCCCCGGACCGGGGTCCGGGGCTGCCCCCCTGAGGATATTTCCGGACAGATGAAAGAGCTTGCGGGGGTTCGGGAGCTTATGTAGGCGCGGCGCATGGATGATCTGGTCGAGACGGTGATCGAGGATGCGCGCTGGGAGGTGTTCGGGCTGCAGGCGCTGGCCGAGCGCGCGGCGCAGGCGGCACTGGCGGGGCTTGGGCTGCCGGTGGCGGGGTTCGAGATCGGGTTGATGGGATGCGACGATGCGCGGATCGCGGTGTTGAACGCGGATTTCCGCGGCAAACCGGTGCCGACCAACGTGCTGAGTTGGCCGTCGGAGGAACGCGGGGCGGAGGGCGCAGGTCTGGAGCCGGGGCGGCCCGTGCCGGGGTCGGCGGCGGGGCCGGAAAGCCTGGGGGATATTGCCATCGCCTGGGAAACCTGTGTCGCCGAGGCGGAGGCGCAGCAAAAGCCGCTTGCCGATCATGTGACGCATCTGATCGTGCATGGCGTGTTACATCTGCTGGGCTATGATCACGTTGAACCGGCGGATGCCGCCTTGATGGAACGCAATGAAGTGCGGATACTTGCAACCTTGGGTGTTTCCGACCCATATTAACCGCGGTATTCAAAGGTTGGGTGTTTTCTGGATAAAGGACCGATGGGCAGTAGCAACGACGGGTCAGCCGCAGCGCAGGGCGCGCTTCCGGATCTGGCCGAGGATGAGCGATCCGACCCCGCGCAGCGGGGATTTTTCGGGCGGATATTTTCAGCGCTGACGCCCGGCGGCGATCCGGGCGTGGCTGACACGGTGACCCCGTCACCTGCGGCAAGCCCGGGGCTTGGCGCGCTGCGGCGGATGCGGGTCGATGATGTGGCCATTCCCAAGATCGAGATCGTGGCGGTGCCTCTGGACATCGGCAAGGAAGAACTGGTTGCGGTGTTCCGCGAGCATGGCTTCAGCCGGGTGCCCGTCTACAAGGGCACGCTGGATCATCCCCAGGGGTTGGTCCTGCTGAAGGATCTGGCGTTGCAGCACGGCTTCGGGGCGACCGGGCGGTTCAGTCTGAAGCGGCTGTTGCGGCCGATCCTGTATGCACCGCCGTCGATGCCGACCGGGGTTCTGCTGCAGAAGATGCAGAAGGAGCGGGCGCATCTGGCGCTGGTGATCGACGAATATGGCGGGGTGGATGGGCTGGTCACCATCGAGGATCTGATCGAGACCGTGCTGGGCGAAATCGAGGACGAGCATGACGAAGACGAAGGCGCGCTGTGGAAGGAAGAAAAGCCGGGGGTAATCCTGGCGCAATCCACCGCGCCGCTTGAGGAAATCGAGGCGGCGCTGGGCATCCGGCTGCGCACCGGGGAGGAAGATGAGGAGATCGACACGCTGGGCGGGCTGGTGTTTCTGCGCATCGGGCGGGTACCGGCGCGGGGCGAGGTGGTGGGGCACGAGAGCGGGGCGGAGATCGAGATCGTCGATGCCGATCCCCGCCGCATCAAGCGGCTGCGGGTGCGGCTGACCGCGCAGGCCGGGTCGAGGGACTGACCGATGAGGCAGGGGCGCTGGCCCGGGTGGCGGCGGGCGGCGGCGGGATTTTCCCTGGGCGCGGTCATGGCGCTGGGGCAGGCGCCGGTCGGGTTCTGGTGGGCGACGCTGGCCGCACTGGCCGGGTTGATCTGGCTGATCGGGCGCGAATCCGGGGCATGGCGGGCCTTCTGGCTGGGCCTGTTCGGCGGGGCCGGGTATTTTGCACTGAGCCTGAGCTGGATCGTCGAGCCGTTCCTGATCGATGTGGCGCGGCATGGCTGGATGGCCCCGTTCGCCGTGGTCCTGCTGTCGTTCGGGCTGGCGCTGTTCTGGGGGGCGGCGGCGGCGGTTGCAGCCGGGGCGCGGCACCGGGCGCCGGGCCTTGCCGTGGCGCTGGCGGCAGCGGAAATGGCACGGGGGTACGTGCTGACCGGATTTCCCTGGGCGCAGATCGGGCATGTGTGGATTGGCACGCCACTGGATCAGCTGGCGGCCTTGGCCGGGCCCGAGGCATTGACGGCGATGACCACGCTGGCGGCGGCGCTGCCGGTGGTCTGGTTCTGGCGCGGGGGCCTGGTTGCGGGGCTGGCGCTGGGGCTGGTGGCGGGGGCGGGGGTGTGGCGGCTGTCGGGGCCGATGCCTGCGGACCGCGATCTGACCATGCGGCTGGTGCAGCCCGATGCCGAACAGCATCTGAAATGGGACGCAGGCCGGGCGCAGTTGTACTTCAACCGGCTGCGCACCCTGACGGCACAGGGCACGCCCGCCGACCTGACGGTCTGGCCCGAGACGGCGGTGCCCTACATGCTGGAATATTCGCCCGAGGTGGCGCCGATGATCACCGGGGCATCGGGTGGCAGGCCGGTGATGTTTGGCATCCAGCGGGCCGAGGGCGAGCGGTTCTGGAACAGCCTGCGCGTGCTGGAGCAGGACGGGGCAGAGACAGCGCGCTATGACAAGCAGCATCTGGTGCCGTTCGGCGAATACGTGCCCTTCGGTGACATCCTGGGCGAATGGTTTGGTCTGACCGCCTTTGCCGCGCAGGCCGGGGGCACCTATTCGGCGGGGCCGGGACCTGCCATCCTGAACCTTGGCCGGTTTGGCAAGGTGATGCCGCTGATCTGCTATGAGGCGGTGTTTCCGCAGGATGTGAATGCCGCGCCGGAGCGGGCGGACTGGATCGTGCAGATCACCAACGACGCCTGGTTCGGGGTCTGGACCGGGCCGTTCCAGCATTTTGCCCAGGCCCGGTTGCGCGCGGTGGAGCAGGGGCTGCCACTGGTGCGCGTGGCCAACACCGGGGTGACGGCAGTCATCGACGCGCGGGGCCGGGTGGTGGCGCAACTGCCGTTCGGCACGATGGGTGCGCTGGATGCGGCGCTGCCGGGGGCACTGCCACCGACGCCATACAACCGGTTCGGCGAGGTACCGCTGCTTATGGTGCTGGCCAGCCTCGGTTTTTTGACCTTGCGGCGCGGGCGCATTGCGGCCCATTGACGGCGACGGGGCACCCGTCTATCGGAGTGCGATATTGAACTGCCACAACGGCTTCCTGGCGTGGCGGGGATCTTCAACGGAGCACGTCCCCCATGAACACTTCGACTGGCCGCAAAGACTATGTCTTCACTTCGGAATCGGTGTCCGAGGGGCATCCCGACAAGGTCTGTGACCGGATTTCGGATGCCGTCCTTGATGCCTTCCTGACCGAAGAGCCAAACGCCCGCGTCGCCTGCGAGACCTTTGCCACCACGAACCGGGTGGTGGTCGGCGGCGAGGTCGGCCTGTCGTCGAAAGACGCCACCGCGGCGATGATGGCCCGTGTCGATGGCATCGTGCGCGCCTGTGTGCGCGAGATCGGCTATGAGCAGAAGAAATTCCACTGGTCGAAGATCAAGATCCACAACTATCTGCACGAACAGTCGGCACATATCGCGCAGGGCGTGGATCGCGACGGGGCGGGTGATCAGGGGATCATGTTCGGATATGCGACGCTGGAGACGCCGGATTACATGCCGGCACCGATCCAGTATGCGCATGCGATCCTGAAAGCATTGGCGGAAGCGCGCAAATCCGGGGCCGAGCCGACGCTGGGGCCGGATGCCAAAAGCCAGCTGACCCTGCGTTATGCGGACGGCAAGCCGGTGGAGGTGACCTCGGTCGTGCTGTCGACGCAGCATACGTCGAAGCGGCAGACCTCGAAGGTGATCCGCGGCATTGTGGAGCCCTACATCCGCAAGGTGCTGCCGGACGGCTGGATCACCAAGAACACCGAATGGCATGTGAATCCGACGGGCACCTTCGTGATCGGCGGCCCGGATGGCGACGCCGGCCTGACCGGGCGCAAGATCATCGTCGATACCTATGGGGGGGCTGCCCCGCATGGTGGCGGCGCGTTTTCCGGCAAGGATCCGACCAAGGTCGACCGGTCGGCGGCCTATGCCGCGCGCTATCTGGCCAAGAACGTGGTGGCCGCCGGGCTGGCAGAACGCTGCACCCTGCAGGTGTCTTATGCCATTGGCGTGGCGAAACCCTTGTCGATCTATATCGATACGCATGGCACCGGTCAGGTGGATGCGGCGCGGATCGAGAAGGCCGTGGCCGACTGCATGGATCTGACGCCGCGCGGCATCCGCGATCATCTGGGGCTGAACAAGCCAATCTATGCCCGCACCAGCGCCTACGGCCATTTCGGCCGTGCGCCCGAGGCGGATGGCGGCTTTTCGTGGGAGCGTATCGATCTGATCGATGCGCTGAAGAAAGCCGTCTGACGGCTGCATGACGGCACCGGAGGGAACGGCGATGGTCAAGACAGATGTGACGGGGCTGACGCAACTGGGTCAGGCCACTGCAGCCCCTGCCGATCCCGAGGCGGCGGTGCTGGAGCGCGTGCCTGCGGGCCATGCCGGGACGGGGTATGTGGTGCGGTTCACCGCACCGGAGTTCACCTCGCTTTGTCCGATGACGGGCCAGCCGGATTTCGCCCACATGGTGATCGACTATGTGCCGGGTGACTGGCTGGTCGAATCCAAATCGCTGAAGCTGTATCTGGGCAGTTTTCGCAATCATGGCGCATTCCACGAAGACTGCACGCTGGATATCGCCAAGCGGATAGTGGCTTTGCTGGATCCGGTCTGGCTGCGGATCGGTGCCTACTGGTATCCGCGCGGCGGCATCCCGATCGACGTGTTCTGGCAGACCGGCGCGCCGCCCGAAGGCGTCTGGCTGCCCGACCAGGGGGTTGCCCCGTACCGCGGGCGTGGCTGAGGCGGATGGCGGATATCCCTCTTGTCGAGCGGCGCAATTTCTATGGCCGCATCCGGGGCAAGACCCTGCGGGCCAGCCAGAAGGCCTATCTGGCCGAGGGGCTGGAGCCGCTGTCGCTGGCCAATGTGACCCGCGACGCAAACCCCGCCCGCGCGCCCTTTGACCGGGATGCGCTGACCGGCGGCCGGCCCCTGTGGCTGGAGGTCGGATTCGGCGGTGGCGAGCATCTGGTGCATATGGCGGCGCGGTATCCGGAGGTGTTCGTGATCGGCTGCGAGCCGTTTGTGAACGGCATTGCGATGCTGCTGGGCAAGGTGCGCGACGGTCGGATCGGCAATCTGGCGATCCATCCCGGTGATGTGCGCGATCTGTTCGAGGTGCTGCCTGCGGCCTCGGTGGCCAGATGCTTTCTGAACTATCCCGATCCCTGGCCCAAGGCCCGCCACCACCGCCGCCGCTTTGTGACGCCCGGTTATCTGGCCGGCCTTGCCAGGGTGATGCAGCCGGGCGCGGAGTTTCGGGTGGCAACCGACATTCCCGACTACGTCCGCCAGACGCTGGAAGAGGTGCCGAAAGCGGGCTTTGATCTTGCGGATCAGGGCGGGGTGCCTTGGGACGATTGGTTTTCCACCCGGTACGAGCAAAAGGCGCTGCGCGAAGGGCGGCCGCCGCACTACCTGACGTTCCGGCGGATGTAAGCAGAAATCCTTGAGGGAATTTGGTGCGGTGGACGCTGTTGACGCCTTGGGCTATCAAGCCCGCGCATCAGAGGAGTTCTTCATGTCCGGCCACGCCACTGTCCAACCGATGACCGCCCGCATATCGGGGCCTCTCAAGGGGATGGCATCGGTGCCGGGCGACAAGTCGATCAGCCACCGGGCGCTGATTTTCGGTGCCATGGCGGTGGGCGAGACCACGATCACCGGGCTTTTGGAGGGGCAGGACGTACTGGACACCGCAACAGCGATGCGGGCGTTCGGCGCGACCGTCACCCGCCATGACGCGGGCCGGTGGACGGTGCATGGTGTCGGGGTGGGCGGGTTTTCCGAACCCGCGGGGGTGATCGACTGCGGTAACTCCGGCACCGGCGTGCGGCTGATCATGGGGTGCATGGCCACCACGCAAATGACCGCAACCTTTACCGGGGATGCCTCGCTGCGCAAGCGGCCGATGGGGCGGGTGACCGAACCGCTGAGCCTGTTCGGCGCGCAGGCTTATGGGCGCAAGGGCGGGCGTTTGCCGATGACGGTGGTGGGGGCGGCCAACCCGGTGCCGGTGCGCTATGCGCTGCCGGTGGCGTCGGCACAGGTGAAATCGGCGGTGCTGCTGGCGGGGCTGAACGCGCCGGGGCAGACGGTGGTGATCGAGCGCGAGCCGACGCGGGATCATTCGGAGCGGATGCTGCTTGGGTTCGGAGCGACGGTGGTGGTGGAACAGACGGCGGAGGGGTCGGTGATCACGCTGACCGGACAGCCGGAACTGCGCCCGCAGACGGTCGCGGTGCCGCGCGATCCGTCTTCGGCGGCGTTTCCGGTCTGTGCGGCGCTGATCGTCGAGGGGTCTGATGTGCTGGTGCCGGGCGTCAGTCAGAACCTGACCCGCAACGGGCTGTATCTGACGCTGGTGGAAATGGGGGCCGAGATCGAGTTTCTGAACCCGCGCAGCGAGGGTGGCGAGCCGGTGGCGGACTTGCGGGTGCGGTTTTCCGACACCATGCAGGGGATCGAGGTTCCGGCGGCGCGCGCGCCGTCGATGATCGACGAGTTTCCGGTACTGTCGGTGGTGGCGGCATTTGCGCATGGCCGCACGGTGATGCGCGGGGTCAAAGAGCTGCGGGTGAAGGAAAGTGACCGGATTGACGCCATGGCACGCGGGCTGGAGGCCTGCGGCGTGCGGGTCGAGGAAGATGAGGACACGCTGATCGTGCACGGGATGGGACCGGGCGGGGTGCCGGGTGGGGCCACCTGTGCGACGCATCTGGACCACCGGATCGCGATGAGCTTTCTGGTGTGCGGGATGGCATCGCGGCAGCCGGTGTCGGTGGATGACGCATCGCCGATCGTGACCTCGTTTCCGATATTCGAGGCGCTGATGACAGGGCTTGGCGCGGTCATCGAGCGGGATTGAGGATCAGGCGGAGCGGCGGTGCCGCAAGCTGATCTCTCGGCGCGGAGACTTTGCGCCACGCCGAGGCTGAGGGGGGCCGTCTGCCCCCCACGGCCCGTTCCGGGCCTGCCCCCCGAGGATATTTGGCAAGGAGAAAGCCCCGAGGGAGTTTTCCTGACGGCGGTTTTGCGTTAGGCAAGGTGCCGGGGCGGGGGACGCGATACGGTTCACGATGCAGTTCACGGTGGCAATCGACGGGCCGGCAGCGGCGGGCAAGGGGACGATCAGCCGGGCAGTGGCGGCGCGGTTCGGTTTTGCACATCTGGATACCGGGCTTTTGTACCGGGTGGTGGCGGCCAAGGGCGGCGATCCGGTGGTGGCGGCCGAGGCGCTGACCGTGTGCGATCTGGCGCGGGATGACCTGCGGACGCTGGAGGCGGGGCAGGCGGCCAGCCGGGTCGCCGCGATCCCTGCGGTACGCGCGGCGCTGGTTGCGTTTCAGCGCCGATTTGCGCGGGCCGAAGGGGGGGCGGTGCTGGACGGGCGCGATATCGGCACGGTGATCTGCCCCGAGGCCGAGGTGAAGCTGTACGTCACCGCCACTGCGCAGGTGCGGGCGCATCGGCGCTGGCTGGAACTGGGCGGCGACGAGGCCCGCGTGTTGCGCGACGTGCTGGAGCGGGATGCGCGCGATATGGGGCGGGCGGATGCGCCGCTGTGCGCGGCCACGGACGCGGTGCTGCTGGATACGAGCGTCATGGGCGTCGATCAGGCGGTGGCGCAGGCGGTGGCCGTGGTCGAGGCGGCCCTTCTGCGGGCGCGTACGTGACGGATCGACCGGCTGCGGTCATTTTCCATGTTCCTGACCGATACGGCGCGATGCTGGCACAAGGGCGGCGTCCGCTGCTGTACGGTGCGATCCGCGATCTTGTCGAGGCGCGCGGCGGGCGGGTTATCCTGGCACCCCCGACCGTCGAGCGCGATGATCAGCGCCGCCCCTTGCAGGACGGCAACCTGCATATCGTGAACAACGGCCATCTGCGGGCGGAAGGGTATCTGAACGCCGCGACCGCCTATCTGGACGGCTGCTGGCATCTTGATCCGCGCGGGGTTCAGGCGGCGAGCAGTATCGGGTTGAGAAAGTTTGCCCC
>JAYSYZ010000014.1:0-16310 GCA_043727195.1 Paracoccaceae bacterium | reverse complement strand
TGATGCGCAATGTTATTCTTCTGACTGTCGGTCTGTCGGGCTGCGGCAAGCTGGGCCAGGTGGGCCGCGCGCCGGAGTTTTCGCCGGTAGAGGGCAGCACCCAGCACAGCGCGATGTATTCGGCGACCCTGCCCGAGGATATCGGCCCTTCCGCGCCATCTGACGAGTCCTCGCTCTGGGCCGCGGGCAGGGAATCGCTGTTTGGTGACCGGCGGGCTGCGCAGCGGGGGGATATCCTGACCGTGGTGATCGAAATTGACGACAGTGCCACGATCTCCAACTCCACCGGTCGCAGCCGCAGCGGATCACAGAAATCCGGCCTGCCGGATTTCCTCGGAATTCCGCAGCGGATCAACGACGCCCTGCCCGAGGGTGCCAGCATTGACGAAGCTTTGGAGACGAAATCTTCGTCCACCTTCAAGGGCAATGGCAACGTGGCCCGCACCGAACAACTGACCCTGCGCATCGCCGCCACCGTGGTCGAGGAGTTGCCAAACGGCGTGCTGCGTATCGAGGGGCAGCAGGAAGTACGGGTAAACTTCGAACTGCGAGAGCTGATCGTCACTGGTTTTGTGCGCCCCATCGACATTTCACGCCAGAACGAGATCACCTATGACAAGATTGCGGGCGCGCGCATCGCCTACGGCGGGCGAGGCCAGATCACCGACGTGCAGCAACCGACCTACGGCCAGCAGGCGGCTGAAATCGTGATGCCGTTCTGATCATGATGGGCAAGCTGCTTCCCCTACTTCTTGCTTTGGTCGGCCTTGGCGGGGGTGTCGGTGCCGGCATGATGCTGCGCCCTGTTGCCGATGCGGCCCACACCGGCGAGGCCGGTGTCAAAGCCGCAGGCGATGCCGGGGCTGCCGACGATGCCGTCAGCGAGACTGCGGCAAGCGAGGGCGAGGGCGAGGGCGAGGGCGAGGGCGAAGCACTGCCCGAATACGTCAAGATGAACAACCAGTTCGTCGTCCCGGTGGTCGAAGAGGGGCGGGTCGCGGCGATGGTGGTGCTATCGCTCAGCCTCGAGGTCGAGGTGGGCAACACCGAGGCCGTCTACACCCGCGAGCCAAAGTTGCGCGATGCGTTTCTGCAGGTGCTGTTTGATCATGCCAATGTTGGCGGCTTCAGCGGATCGTTCACTGACGGATCGAATCTGGTGGTTTTGCGCCAAAGCCTCAAGGAGGCCGCCAATCTGGTGATGGGAGGCCTCGTCGCGGACATCCTGATCACCGATATTGCCCGCCAGGACAGCTGAGCAGGCCATCCACCCCTTCCGTCACTTCATTTGCGTGCCAGCTTTTCGCCAACGCCCCGGATGGCCTGCAATCGCCCAAAGGCGGTTGCGGCTTCGGACCGGGCAGTCAGCCAGGTGGCAGTCTGCCGGGCGATGACCGCGTTCAGCTCGCTTCGGCGGATGTCGGCCCAGCGCTGATATGCCAGTCCAACCAGCCCGGCGGTGACCGGAGGCAGGTCTGCCGGTGCCGCTGCCGCCATGATCGCGTCTAGCTGCATCCGACTGCGATGGCGGGCGGCGGCGGCCTCGCGCAGGTCCTGCAGGCGGCGGTCCAGAACCAGCTCTGCCAGCCCGGCAACCTTGGCAAGATCGTCGCGATTGCTCATCTCTGCCGTGCCCTTTTGCGCATCGCATCGGCAAAGCGGATCGCGGCGGCAACGGCGCGATACTGTTCCGTGCCGATTTCGCGGCCGATTTCCACAGTCGCAAACATCGCCCGGGCTGCTGGCGGATCGCTATGGATCGGCACGCCACTTTCGGCCGCCCGCTCGCGGATGCGGGCCGCGATCTCATCCGCCCCCTTGGCCACGCAGACCGGCGCACGCCCCTTGGTGCGGTCCCAGCGCAGGGCGACGGCGTAATGCGTCGGGTTCACCACCACGACATCCGCCTTTGCCACGTCGGCCAGCATCTGGTTGGTTGCGATCTCTTGCGCCCGCTGACGGCGGGCCGCCTTGATATGCGGATCGCCTTCGCTTTCCTTGAATTCGTCCATCATTTCCTTGCGCGACATTCGGTTGCGCTCGTGATGCAGCAGGCGCTGCCAGAAATAATCGATGCCGCCCAGCACCACGGTGATCATCAGGATGATGAACAGGAATTCCATCACCAGCCGCCCAAGCAGGGCGGAAGACAGGGCGGGTTCCAGATAAAAGCTGGCCAGAATGGCGTCGGCGCGCACCGAAAGGAACTTGTAGAGGATATAGGCCACAAGACAGAGCTTGACCGCACTCTTGCCAAATTCGACGATGCCTTCCTTGCCAAATTTCTGCTTTGCCGTCGCGATTGGGGATATCCGCGACAGTTTCGGGGCAATCTTGCCGGGCGCAAAGACGAACCCCCTGCTGGCGAGCAGCAGGATCAGAACGGCCAGCGCCGGCAGGACCAGCACCGCCAGCAGCGGGGCCGCGAAGGCCAGGAGGATACCGCCGACCGGGCCAGACGCCCCTGAGGCGATCAACAGCGAGAGCCGGTCGGCCTGATCCAGCAAAACCATGCCGGACGTGCCGGCGCGCCGGACGACCCAGGAACCCAGCGCCGCAAAGGCCAGCACGAAACCGGCCGTGCTGGCCGCCGTCAAAAGGTCGACCGACCGGGGGATGTCGCCATCCTTGCGGGCCTGCTCCATCCGCTGCGGCGAAGCGTCGTGTTCCTTTTCCGCGCTGTCGCTGTCTTCGCCGCTCATGGTGCGACCTGGAAGGGTTGCGCCAAATGCGCCTCGAAAGCCTGCAGCCAGACCGTCAGCAGCATCGGTGTTGCGACCGCCATCATCGCCAGCGCGCCAAGGGTCAGTGCCGGGGCCCCGACCATCGAAACCATAAGCTGCGGCATCGCCCGGTTGATCGCGCCAAGCGCCAGGTTGTAGATCATCGAAGCGATCACAAACGGGGCGGCAAGCGAAAACGACAGGCTGAAGGTCGCGCTGATCAACGCCAGTCCCCAATCCGCCACCACGGCCCCGTCCGGCAATCCGTCCGCCGGCAGAATGGCATAAGACAGCAGGGTGAGTTCCGCCGCCCGGACATGCAGCCCCATCGACATAGCCAGGGCAATACCGGCCATGATCAGCAGGTTACCGATGGCCGGCTGTGGTTCTGGCGCGGCCCCGGCGAACAGCTGTGACAGCGTCGTCGCCTGTGCGATGATCGAGGCGGTGGTCTGCAAAGCCAGGATAAACAGCCGGAAGCCGATGCCCAGAAGCAGCCCCGCTGCGGCCTCCGCCGCCAGCGCGGTCAAGCCCGGTAGGGCAACCCCCGCCAGCGGACCCTCGGCCACGACCGGTGCGACGATGGCGGTGAAGGCCAGTACGATGCCCAGCTTTACCCGCTGCGGCACCGACTGTTCGCCCATGCCCGGCAACAGCGCAACCATCGCGCCGACCCGCACAAAGACCAGCGCCGCCACACCGAGATACGCCTCTGTCAGGTCTAGCAGGTTGGCGATTTCTGCCAGGACCCCGTTCATGCCGGAACCTGCCCCAGCAGGGCCGGGCGTGCATCGGTGCCAATCTCTTCGTAGGACAGTACCGGCATCTGCAGCCCCTTGGCCTGCACCACCGTCCGCAGGAACCGCCGACGCGATACCGAAGTGACGAGCGCCGGATAGACCCCAGTTTCCGCCGCCCGGTTCACACGGTCGGTCAAGCCGTTGGCCAGCCGCGCGAAAAGTTCCGGCGGCAGGGCTATGTCGCGATGACCGCGATCTCCGTCGATCTGGTGATTGGCAAAGGCCTTTTCCCATTCCGGCGCAAGCTGCAACAGCGGGATCGACCCGTCGGCACGCTTCAGTTCGGCAACGATCTGAAAGCCAAGCCGCTGGCGGACATGTTCGCAGATCGCCTCGGGTGGGCCCATGTGCCGCGCTTCGGCAACCGCCTCGAGGATGAGCGGCAAGTTGCGGATCGACACGCGCTCGTCCAACAGCAGGCGCAACACGGCATGCAAGAGGTCCAGCGGCACCTTTTCCGGCAACAGTTCGTCCAGCAACCGCCGGTTCGCCTCGGCCCGCGCCGGATCAGACAATTTGACGAATTCGTCCAGCAGGCGGCGCAGACCCCGCAGCGTCAGCAGACGGGACAGATTGGTTTTCAGAACCTCCAGCAGATGCGTCGCCAGCACCTCGGTTGGCGAAACCACGGTCAGGCCCGCCAGCGCCGCATCCTCTTGCTGGTCGGTCCGGATCCATCGTGCCGGCGCGCCATAGACCGGCTCTTTCACGTCGATCCCGTCGGGCGCCATGACCCCGTCGGACATCAGCACAAGCACCCGGTCGGGCATCAGACGGTCGGCAACCCGCTCCACCCCCTGCAGGCGAATGCGGTAGTGGCCGGGCGGCAGGGCGGCCTCATCCGTGAGGCGGATTTCCGGCAGGATGAACCCGAAGGCCGCGGCAACATGGTTGCGCATGTTTGCGATACGGCTGTCCAGCCCGGTTGCCGGGTCAAGCGCCATGGCGACAAGGTTGGGGGCGAATTCGATGTGAATGTCGTCAAAATCTAGAACATCGCCGATCGATCTTGGTTTCACCGGTTCCAGTGTGGGTACCGGCACGGCCTCTGTTTGCCAGTCCCGTCGCGACATTGAATGGGCGGCGAAAGCCAGGGCTAATGCGGCCAGAATGAACGGCAGGAACGGCATGCCCGGCACCACGGCAAACAGGGCCATCAGCGCGGCCACTGTGCCAAGCGCGCCGGGATAGCGGCCAAGCTGGGCGAAAAAGGAAACATCGGCCGCCCCTTTCTGGCTGCCCTTCGCCAGCAAAAGCGCGGCCGCTACCGAGATGATCACCGCTGGAATCTGGCTGACAAGGCCGTCGCCCACCGTGAGGATCGTATAGGTCCTGAACGCTGTCGCCGCATCGAGGCCATGGACGGCGATCCCCATGATCAGCCCGACCACGATGTTAAGCCCGGTGATCAGCAGGCCGGCGATGGCATCCCCCTTGACGAATTTCGACACCCCGTCGAGCGCGCCGAAAAAGTTCGTTTCGGCCAGTTCCATCTCCCGTCTGCGCCGGGCCTCGGCATGGTCGATTGCCCCCGCCGACATGTCGGCGTCGATGGCCATTTGCCGGCCCGGCATCCCGTCAAGCGCGAAGCGGGCACCGACTTCGGCCATCCGGCCGGCACCCTTGGTGATGACGATGAAATTCACGATCAGAAGGACGATGAAGATCACCAGGCCCAGCACCACGTTGCCGCCCATGATGAAATTCGCGAACCCCTCGATCACATGGCCGGCCGCATCGGTACCGGTGTGCCCTTCGCCGATGATCAGTTTGGTGGACGAGACGTTCAGCGACAGCCGCAACATCAGCGAGGCCAAGAGGATGGTCGGAAAGGCCGAAAAATCCAGCGGGCGTTCTATGAACAGCGTGATGGTCAGCATCAGGATTGCAAGCGCGAAGGAAAGCGCCAGCCCGACATCAAGCAGCCAGGCCGGAACTGGCAGGATCATCATGACGATCACCGCCATAAGGCCGAGTGCCAGCAGGATCGTCGGTCGGAACACCGCCGACAGGGTCAGCGTACCGGGCATGTCAGGGCGCCCCGAACAGCGGCACGGTACCGGCGGTGCTGGGCACGAGCGAGCCGAATTGACCATTGCGGCCCGCGATCAGCAGGGGAAAACCGTTCGTCCTTTCGTCAGTTTCGGCTTCGGCCAGCAGAACCTCGCCACCGTCAAGTGCTGCGTAAGCCGTATCGAACTTCATCCGATAGCGCTGCGCATATTCCGGCGTCGACGAATGATAGGCGGCGGCGGCACTGCCCCAGTCCCCCGTCCTCGTTTGCAGATCACGCAGAAATCGCGCGGCGTAGTCGGCATTCAGGCCGGGGTCGAGCATATCTGATACCGAGGCGAAGTTGCGGGCATGCCAGCGGTAATTCAGCTGAAAACAGCCAAGGTCTACATTGGTCAGCCCCTGGTCAAGCAAGCCCTGCACATGCGCTTCCGCTTCGGCGAGGGTGTCGAACCAACGGCTGTCGCCGCTGGAATTGGTCGCCCAGGGCCATGGCCTGACGTCACCATCCCGACGCTGGCCGGTCTCTATCAAAGTGATTGCCAGCAGAACGTGGTAAGGCACGCCGGTCCGTTCAGCCGCGTCGCGGGCCGCCTCGATGCACAGGTCGGAAGGGCTGGCAAAAGCCGGTACCGGGCAGATCAGAACAGCAAGGCCGCCAAGGATGGCACGAAAGAACGAAGCGTTGCGACAGGTATGGATCGACGGCATGCCAGGCTCCTCCCGCAGCATTCTGCCCACGGTCACCTCGCAGATTACGGCGCGAATCTTGCCAACAGGTTAGCGGGATCAAAGACCTTCGGCAGCGCCCGGAACGGTGGCGAGCAGGTCAGCAATCGCCTGCCGGGCGGCCTGACTGTCTTGCAACAAAGCGGAACCCTGCGCCAGCATTCCGGGTTCGGCGGGCAGATCTGAGACCACAAACCCGGCTGCGGCTTTCCAGGCCTCCGGGCCGTCTTCCTTCAGGCGGGCCCAGTCTTTTTGCCAGGTCATCAGACGTTGCGCCGCCGCATCGTTGCCCGCCGCCTGATAGGCGGACATGGCGGGATCGAACCTGCCCAGCTGTGCCATCGCCTCGGCACGCAAGGCTGCGACCGCCTCGCTGTCCAGCCCTTGCAGCAGGTCGACAGCCTTGCGCGAATCACCCCGCGCTTGTTCTGCACGCGCGGCGATCAGCCGCCGCTCCGCTGTTGCGGACGCATCGGTCACCCCCAGCCAGACAAGCGCCGCCTCCGCAAAGCCGAGCGATACCAGCCGGTTGGCGACCGCCGTGGCAACTTCCGGCGTGGTTTGCGGCGGCAGCGCGCCCTCCGCAACCACCGCAAGTTCCAGAAACGCATCGTCGGTGGCCCGGAGGTTCAGCACCTGCCAGAGGTCGGAAACTGCAAGCGGCGCATCGACCACCGCTTCCACGGCCTCGCGGGCCTGCCCGGACAGCGCGAGTGCCAGCACCAGGGCGCGGCGCACGCCCGCTTCCTGCACCGTGCCGCGGCTTTCGTTCAGGAACGAGCGGGCCGTGTCGGCAAGGTCTGGCGTCAGCGGCGCGCCCTTGCGAAACCCGGCCTCGATCAGGGTCAGCACGGCCTCGATTTCGTCTGCCCCACCGGCGATTGCGGCCGCGGCATGCGCCTCGGCCGCGTCGAGGTTTCCCTGTCGCAGTCCGGCCTTCGCCTCCAGAAGGTCGATCTCTTCCGGCGGCACCCAAGGCGTGCGGGCCGTGGCGGCACGGATCATGCGGGCAGGCTCTGCGTTACCCCGGTCAAGCAGCTTTTGCGCAAGTTCTGGCCCGAAATGCTGGCGCAGATGCGGCGGCAGGGCGGCAAAGCTGCGGGCGATGGCGGCACTGTTCACTTCGGGTCCCGTCGGCAACCGGGCATGCAGCAGGGCCGCCCACATCGCCGCCGCGCCATCGCAGCCCAGCATCCGGGAAAAACCGCTGGAGGGGCTTTCCAACCCGTCGATGATCCGGCCGAGGTCGAGGTAAAGCCGGATCTCCGCATCCGCAGGATCCGGGTCGAGAAGTGCTGCGTATTGCATCGCCTCGGCACCAAAACCGAGGAAGAGATGGGCCCGTATCGTCTGTTTTACGGCCTCGGGATCGGGCGCGTCAAACTCGCCCAGCAGGCCGGCGCGCGCCTTGGCAAGCTGCACTGACCCGGGCTCATCCGTACCCCAGTTGCCGATGGCGAGGTCGGCATCCGGCAGGCAGGCCGACCCATCCGGCTGCACCGGATCGTCAGGCTGGCTGGCGGTGCCTGCATTCACACCCGGCAATTCGCCGATCCTGATCCGCGACCACGGCAGGTCTGCCTGATCTGCACGGGCCACTGGCGGCGGCTTGCCGGGAAGCGTCATGTCGACCACGCCTTCTGCGGCACCCCGGCTGATCTGTTCCAGCAATTCGTCGCGGATCGGGCCCAGCGATATGCCATTGGTCGGCAAGGCAGGATCGGGCAAAGTGGCCGCCCGGTCCGGCATTGTCGTGCTTTCCGCGCTTAGCCAGTCGTAGCCAGCCACCTCGGGTGATGCGAGCGTGGCGTCTGCCTGCACGGCGGCACGATCCGCCAAAGGCACGGTTGAGCCGTCAAGGGCAAGCTCAAACGCCGATCCCGGCGGCGCGGGCCCGTCCCGCAGATCGATCACGATCATGCCGGGCCGAAATTCGTAGGGAAAGGCATGGCAAGCGCAGGCCAGCGTCAGCGTCAGCGCACCGCTTTGCGGATCCGCCCAGAGTGCCTGCAGCCGCGCCCGCGCGATCCGGTCCCAGACACCGGTCAGATCATAGGCGGGCTGGATCTTGCCCGTGGTGACAAATTCGTATCCCGTCGCAGTCCGGCCAAGACTCCAGTCATCCGTAGTGGGCAATTCCACCACGAGGCGGGTGAAATCGCCATGCTCGCCCGAAATGACGCGTGCCGGTTCCGCCCGCAGCGCTGCCGGAAGGATCAGCAACAGGATCAGAACTGCGTCCCTGATCATGCTGCATCCTGCTTCAGACCGCGCATCGCCTCTTCCAGGTCGCTGAAACCGGGGCGGACATGGTGCGGCGTGTTTTGGCGGCCCACTTCGATGCAGATGTTGGCCGGGTGGCGATGCAGGTTGGCGATCAGCACCTCGCGGATCAGCTGGTAGAAGTGCATGTCATCCTCGACCACCGTTTTTACCCTGGCGGCAAACGGCCCCATCAGCCCATAAGCCAGAAACACGCCCAGGAAGGTTCCGACCAGCGCGCCACCGATCATCTTGCCCAGCACTTCCGGCGGCTGGTCGATCGAGCCCATTGTCTTGATCACCCCCAGAACGGCAGCGACGATGCCCAGCGCTGGCAGGGCGTCGGCCACGGTCTGCAAGGCATGGCTGGAATGCATCTGATGATGCAGCGTTGCTTCCATCCGCTTGTCCAGCACCTCTTCGACCTGGTGCGGATCGTCGTAATTCATCGAGGCGGCGCGCAGGGTATCGCAGATCAGATCAACCGCTTCATGGTCCTGGCGGATGCGGGGATACTTGCCGAAGATGGCGGAATTATCCGGCCCTTCCACATGTTCCTCCAGTGCGACGGGGTTGGCGCGGGCCAGCCGGATCAGTTCGAACAGCAGGCACAGCAGATCACGGTAATCGGCCGGCTGCCATTTCGGCCCCTTGAAGACCTTGCCGACATCCTTGATCGTGTGCTTGACCGAGGCCATGTCGTTCGAGATCAGGAATGCGCCGACTGCGGCACCGCCGATCATGATCATCTCGAACGGCAGGGCCTTCAGGATGATGCCCATCTTGCCGCCCGCCAGCACATAGCCGCCGAACACCATGATGAGAATGACGAGGATGCCGACGATCCCGAGCATTGTAGCGTCCTATCCGATCCGTGTTGCGACCAGTATCCGGACGACGGGTTAAGAACCTCTCACCAAAGCTGGGAAGATGGCCGCAATTTCAGTCGGTCGGCACCCCGGCGTTGCGGCCCGCGACGATGACGCTGACGCCGTAAGCCGCCTCGGAAGACATTCCTGACAGAATTGCCGCGGCGGGTTCGGGTGGCATCCGCCCCAGAAAACCGGCTGCAAACTCCGGTGCCATCGCTTCGAACAGGGCTGCGGCGTCCTTTGGTTTCATTGCCTGATAGACCGCCGTCAACCGCTCCAGATCCGCCTCGGCGGCACCGTCTGCCAGCGCCAGCGTCGCGCTCAGCTGCTGTTCCAGGGCCTGCATTTTGGTCATGCGCCTGGTGATGGCATCCTCCGCCAGCGCCAGCGCCGCCAGACGATCCTGGGCGGCGGCCTCACGCACCGCGATGCGATCTTCGCGCAGCTTCAACGCCCCCGCCAGTGCTGCGGGCGGCGCAGGGCAATCGGCGGGAACCGTCCCGCCCACCACCGCCGCGTCGTCCGAACGCGCCAGCGCCGCACCGACGCCAGACCCGATGCGAAGGGCACCCGAAGCGGCCAGCAGCATCGCCACAATGAACAGCGCACCGCGCGCGCCGCGTCGTTTCCCGCTCATTCCGCTGCCTCCAGCGTGTCGCGCTGCAGCCGGCGCCGCACGAAACGCAGGCGCCTGTCATCCTCCGGCACGGCCTGTTGCCCCACGGCCGGTCCGGGTCGCGGCGGTGCGGCCTCGGGCAGATCGTGCAGCGACGCGACCAGCAATTCCAACCGCTTGGCGACGGTTTCGCCCCGCTCCGTCAGCGTCTCAAGGCTGGACGCCGATCCATTTGCCGCCCCCCGCGCCCGCTCCAGCGCCAGGGTCATGTCGTCAACCTGCGCAGACAATACGGCAATCGCCCCGCCCATCCCGGTTTCAAGCGTGGTGAACCGCTTCAGCCGGGCGGCCAGCACATAACAGTAGACCGCCGCCCCGAACGAGCCTGCCACCATCAGCGTATCGGCAATGAGTTCCATTGTGCCCCCGTTCAGTTCAGTACGAATTCGGTGATCAGAAGGTCTCGCACCCGGTCTTCACCGGTTACGATCTGAATACGCCTCAGCATCTGCGCCCGCAGCTTTGCCATGCCGCTGGGATCCTCAATGGCCCTGCTGTCGATGGCGCGAAGGTAGCTGTTCAGCACATCCAGAATGCGCGGCGTCAGCAGGGTCACGTCGGATACCGCAGTGTCCCGCACCTCCACCTGCGCGGTGAACCGCAGGTGCGCGCTGCCCGAATCGGGGCCCAGCGAGATCACCATCGTCTCCAGCGGCACGAAGGCAATGCCCTGCAACGGTCCGGGAACGGCGTCTGCCGCATGCCCTTCCGTCGCCGCGCCCAACAGCAGCCCCGCATATGTGGCATAAAACCCGCCGCCACCCAGCAGCAACGCCAGCACCAGTCCGGCCAGAAGGGGCTTCTTTGACCGTTTCTTGGGGGCGGCATCAAGGGTCGTTTCAGCCATCGCCATCTGCATCCTTTGCGTCCTCGGACAGGGTGAAGATATCTCGAAGGTCACTAACCGATTGTTAAGACGGTTCCTTCATTCCTGACCCGTCGGCAGAACCGCCGAAGCCCGGAGAACCGCCTTGCAGAACGTGATCGCCATCTGGTCCGCCCTCAGCCTGCGCCGCCGCGCCATGATCATCGGGGCGACACTGGCGATGTTCGTCGCCGTTCTCGGGCTTGGCCGCATCGCGGGGCAGCCCGACATGGTGCTGCTTTACGCCGGGCTGGAACCCGCGGCCGCCGGAGAGGTGATCGCGGCACTGGATCAGGACGGTGTCGCCTATCAGGTGTCAGGTGATTCGATTTACGTCGATGTCACCCGCCGCGATGGACTGCGCATGGCCCTTGCCACGCAGGGCCTGCCTGCCGCAGGCGGCGGCGGGTACGAGCTGCTGGATTCGCTGTCCGGCTTTGGCACGACGTCGCAGATGTTTGACGCCGCATACTGGCGCGCAAAGGAGGGCGAGCTTGCCCGCACCATCCTCGCGATGCCGGAAATCAGGGCCGCACGGGTGCATCTTGCGCGTGCGCCGACCCGCACCTTTCAGGCGCAGGAACAGGCCACCGCCTCGATCACCCTGACAACCCTCACCGGTCAGTTGAGCGAGGCGCAGGCGCGCGCAATCCGGCATCTGGTGGCAAGTGCCGTCTCGGGCATGAGAGCTGATGATGTGCAGATCATCGACACCATCGGCGGGTTGATCGGCGGGCAGGATGCCGCGGCATTCGACGGGTCGGATGCGTCGGAAAAGGCGGCGGCGATCAAGGGCAATGTGGAGCGTCTGCTGGCGGCGCGGGTCGGGCCGGGCAAGGCGGTGGTCGAAGTTTCGGTCGATCTGGTCTCGGAACGCGAATCGATCACGGAACGCAAGTTTGATCCGCAGGGCCGGGTGGCGATCTCGTCGGAAACCGAAGAGCGCACCGGATCCAGCACCGAACCCGGTGGCGATGTGACGGTCGCGTCCAATCTGCCCGAAGGCGATGCCGCAGCGGGCGGCAACGGCCAGAGCCAGAACTCTGAAACCCGCGAGCGGGTCAATTACGAGGTGTCGGAAACCCAGCGCGAAGTGCTGCGCAGCCCCGGTGCGACCCGCCGCCTGACGGTCGCTGTGATGGTGGACGGCATCGCAACCGTGACCGCCGATGGCACCAGAACATGGGCCCCCCGCCCCGAGGAAGAGCTGGCGACGCTGCGCGAACTCGTCGGGGCGGCCGTCGGTCTGGATTCGGCACGCGGTGATATCCTGACGCTGAAGTCGCTGGAATTCCAGGAGGTGCCGCCCGGCCTCGGGTCCGAAGCATCGACCACTTTCCTGCCGCAGATCGGTGCGGTTGACGTGATGTCGATGATCCAGACCGGCGTACTGGCGCTGGTGGCCCTGGTGCTCGGGCTGTTCGTGATCCGCCCGATCCTTACATCATCCTCCGCCCCGCGCGCCTTGCAGGCGCCTGAAGGCCGCCTTGCCCTGCCGGGCGGCAGTGGCTTTCAGGCGGCGGCGCTGGACGGCGAGGTCGAGCTGGGGTTCGACATCCCCGGCATGACGCGCGACGGTTTCGACGGCAGCCTCGCAGATCCCGAGGAGGCTGATCCCGCGTCCCGCCTGCGCCGGCTGATCGAACAGCGGCAAACCGAATCGATCGAAATACTGCGCGGCTGGATGGAACAGGAAGAGGAGCGGGCCTGATGCCGCCCTTGCAGCTGGAAGTTTTCGACGTCGTCACCGCTTTCGATGGTACGCCGCAGCCGCTGGTTCAGGTCAGCGCGATGGAAGAGGCCAAGATCACCGCGTTCGAACAGGGCTACACCGCCGGCTGGGATGATGCCGCCGCCGCCCAGGAAACCGATCAGACCAGAATCCGGGCCGATCTGGCCCGCAGCCTGCAATCGCTTGCCTTCACGTTTCAGGATGCACGGTCGCATCTGCTGCAGGCAATCCGCCCGCTGATTCTGGAAATGACAAACCGCCTCTTGCCGGAAATGGCACGCGAGGCGCTGGCGCCGACAGTCCTTGAAACCCTGATGCCGATGGCCGACGAAATGGCCGAAGCCCCGCTGACGCTGGTGCTGCACCCCAGTGTAAGGGCGCGGGTGGAGGCGCTTGTCGAACAGGCCACCGGCCTGCCGATGACCATCGAAGAGGAACCGTCGCTCAGCGAGGGGCAGGTCTACATCCGCTTTGGCGGGGCCGAGACCAAGGTCGATCTGACCCAAGCCACAGCCGATATCAGCAACGCGGTCAGGGGCTTTTTCAGCCTGACCCAACCGGAGATGCCACATGGATGAAATATCCGACGCCAACCCGTTTTCCCAGGTACCGATCGAAGTGACGATCTCGGTCGGCCGGGCGCGACCGCTGGTCAGGGATCTGTTGCGCTTGAGCAAGGACGCCGTGCTGCAACTGGATCGCAGGGTCGATGACCCGGTGGAACTGTTCGTCGGTGACCGGCTGATCGCGCGTGGCGAGTTGACGGAGATGGACGGCGACATGGCCGGGCAACTGGCGGTACGGCTGACCGAGGTTGCCAATCTGCGCGGTGGGTTGTGAAGCTTGGGCTGACCCTTCCGCTGCTTGCCCTGCTGATTGCCATGCTGCTTGCGGGGCCGGTCGCCGCACAGGAGCTGTCGATCAACCTTGGCGACGACAGTTCGCTGTCGCTGCGGTCGGTGCAGCTTTTGCTGCTGATCACCGTGCTCAGCATCGTGCCGGGCCTCGCGGTCATGGTGACCTGTTTTCCCTTCATCGTCACCGTGCTGTCGATCCTGCGGCAGGCCATCGGGCTGCAGCAGGCACCGCCAAATATGCTGATCATCAGTCTGGCGATGTTTCTGACGTGGTATGTGATGGACCCGGTCTTTACCGAAGCCTGGATCAAGGGCATCGAACCCCTGACGACCGGTCAGGCCGAGGTCGGCCCCGCCCTGCAAGCGGCGCTTGCCCCGTTCCGCGCCTTCATGGCCCTGCGGGTAGACTCCGAAACGTTCCAGACACTGCAGGATCTGCGCCCCACCGGCATCGCACCCCCCGCCGAAGCACCGCTTTCCCTGCTGATCCCGTCCTTCCTGCTGTCAGAGATTCAGCGGGCCTTCGAGATCGGGTTCCTGATCTTTCTGCCGTTCCTGATCATCGACCTCGTTGTCGCGGCGATTCTGATGTCGATGGGGATGATGATGGTGCCGCCGGCGGTGGTCTCGTTGCCGTTCAAGCTGGTGTTCTTCGTGGTCGCCGACGGCTGGGCGCTGATCTCGGGCGCGCTGGTGCGCAGCTATTTTTGACCCCGCATCGCGCCAGCAGCGACCCACCAGTCCGGCCAGGCCGACCGCACCGCCGCAGCAGCAGCTTCGGCCCCGGCCCCGTCGGCGAACAGGCCGAAACAGGTCGCGCCAGAGCCGGACATCCGGGCAAGGTGACATCCGGCAACGCTGTCCAGTGCGGCGAGGACGCCGCCGATCACCGGGGCCTGCCGCAGGGCGGGGGGTTGCAGATCATTTCTCTGGCCCTGCAGGAACCGGGCCAGCTCGGCAACTGTTGCAAAGCCGGGCAAAACATCTGGCAAAGGCGGATTGTCGCGGCGATCCAACTGGCCGAACACCTCGGGTGTGGCAATGGCAACGCCCGGATTCACCAGCACCAGCCAGCCGTGCGGCACCCCACCCCAGGGTGTCAGCGCCTCGCCGATACCGGTCATCCGGACGGGCTGACCCGCAAGACAGACCGGCACATCGGCCCCAAGGCCCAGCACCGCCGCCGCTGATGGCAGCGGTAGCCCGCAAAGCCGGGCAATTCCGCGCAGTGTCGCCGCCGCATCAGCCGACCCGCCGCCGAGGCCAGAGGCGACCGGCAGTCGCTTGTCCAGCGTCAGGGCCACCGTGCCACCGATCAGCCGCGCCGCCCGCAGCACCAGATTGTCGTCACCGGCCGGAACGCGGCCGGCCTGCGGCCCGGCAACCTGAAGGCTCAGCCGGTCTGACCGCTGCAGCGTCACTGCATCGCCGATATCGACAAAGACGACAAGACTGTCGAGCAGGTGATAGCCATCCGCACGCCGCCCGGTCACATGCAGCGCCAGATTTACCTTCGCTGGCGCGAATTCGCTGATCGCCTCAGTCAGCATTCTCGACGGCTTTGATGTCACCTTGCGGGGCGGCCTCCTCGGCCAGCACCGCATCCAGGCCAACCTCCAGCTTGCGCCGGATACGCGCCGCGTCCCTTTCGGTCGGGTCGAACGAAAGCGCCCGGTGCCACTGAAAACGCGCCTCAAGGGCCCGGCCGACCTTCCAGTAGACATCCCCCAGATGATCCGTCACCACCGGATCGACGGGTTCCAGCACCGAGGCCTTTTCCATCGGTTCCAGCGCCTCGTCATAACGGCCAAGCCGGAACAGCGCCCAGGCCAGGCTATCGATGATATAGCCCTTCTGCGGGTCGGCGGCGACCGCACGCTCGATCATGCCCAGCGCCTCGTCCAGTTTTTCGCCACGATCCACCAGCCCGTAGCCAAGGTAGTTCAGCACCTGCGGCTGGGTCGGGTTCAGCTTCAGCGCAGCGCGGAAATCGGTCTCGGCTGCGGCCCAGTCCTTGCTCTGCTCATGGCTGATGCCACGATAGAAATACAGCAGCCAGTCGTCAGGCTTCGGCTCTCCGACCAGGGCAATCGCTGCGGAATAGGCTGATTGCGCCTCGCCAAAGCGTTCTTCGATGCGCAACAGATCGGCCAGCGCGAACTGGACCGACACCAGATCGCCATGGCTGCGCGCCAGGGTTTGCAATGCCTCCAGCGCCGCATCGGTCTTGTCCTGCGCCTGCAGCGCCCCGGCACGGCCGATTTCGGCGGTCACAAACGCCGGATCTTCGGGCTTGAACAGCGAATAGGTTTCAACTGCCAGATCGTGCTGACCCAAGGTTTCAAGCACATCGGCCGTCAGCAGCAGCGCATCCGCATGGTCCGGCCGCAGATAGCTCGCAACGCGGGTGTGCAGCAGCGTGTAGACCGGGTCCGCATCACCGTTCAGTGCGGTCGAGACTGAAAAGAACACTTCGGCAATGCCGTCTCGGGCCGTCTGAACCGTGTCGAACGGGACCGGCTCGCCCGCAGTCAGGCGAAGGCGCAGCGCGTCAACCACCGGATCGGGATCGGTGCCGAACGATCGGTCCAACAGCGCCAGAGCATCGACATTGCGCTCCAGCTGGCTCAGGATCTGGGCATGGGCAAACACCCCTCGCCGCATCACGAAAACCGGCCCGGCGGCACGGCCTGACAGGATCGCGTCGGCACCTTCGAAATCGCCGACCGAGGCGAGCGCCAGCGCCTTGTGATAAAAACCAAAGGCTTCCAGCCCCTTGGT
>JAYSYZ010000013.1:0-2352 GCA_043727195.1 Paracoccaceae bacterium | reverse complement strand
GGTGAAACTGTTCTCCTCGATCCTGCGAAAGGAAGGCGACAGCTATTTTCTGGTCACCCCCGTCGAAAAGGTCGGCATCCGCGTCGACGATGCGCCGCTTCTCGCCGTGGATTTCGACCAGACGGGCCATGGTCGCGACCAGATCCTGACCTTCACTACCAAGACCGATGACATCGCCGTTGCCGGGCCCCGCCACCCGCTGCGGATCGAGCGGCATCCTGAAACCGGCGAGCCCGCCCCCTACATCCTGATCCGCAGCAATCTGGAGGCGCTGATCGACCGGAAATCCTTTTATCGCCTGATCGAATTGGGTTGCCACGAAGACCACGCCGGGCATAAGTGGTTTGGCCTCTGGTCTTCGGGTCAGTTCTTTGCTGTGATCCCCTCCGACGAATTGCCCTGAACCGGAACCGAATGCACCCCTGAATGCCCCGTTTCGCCGCGAACCTTACCCTTCTGTTCACCGAAGTGCCCATGCTCGACCGTCCCGACTGGGCCGCCCGCTGTGGTTTTGACGGGGTCGAGGTGCTGTTCCCCTATGATTTCTCGATGGCTGACTGGGAAAAGGCGCTGAACGGCGCTTCCGTCGCGCTGATCAACACGCCCCCCGGCGACTGGGCTTCGGGCGACCGCGGATTTGCCGCCGTACCGGGGATGGAACTGCAGTTCCGCGACAGTTTCCTGCGCGCCGCCGACTATGCGACCCGCCTTGGTGCGGCGCGGCTGCATGTGATGTCGGGCGTTGCCAAAGGCCCGCTGGCCGAGCAGTGCTACACGGAAAATCTTGCCTGGGCTGCCGCCGAAGCGCCCGGCCTGACGCTGACACTGGAGCCGCTGAACCCCGACGACATGCCCGGCTACTTTCTCAACGATTACGATCAGGCGGCCCGCATCGTCGACGATCTTGGCCTGGCTTCCGTCGGTCTGCAGTTCGACGTCTGGCACGCCGCGCGCCTGCACGGCGACGCACATGCCGTCTGGCAGACCCACCGCCACCGCATCAATCACGTGCAGATTGCGGGTTTTCCCAGCCGCAACGAACCCGGCGGCGGTGGCTTTTCCCTGCCTGACCTCTGCGACGATATCGACTCGCAATCCCCCGGCACCTGGATCTCGGCTGAATACCGTCCCGCCAAGGGCACCGCACAGGGCCTTGGCTGGCTGACCGCAATGAAGGGCCGCACCGCGCTGATCGGCGGCTGATCCGGGACTTGCCCGCCCCCGTCGCCACCCGCTACACTCGCCCAACCTCCGAACAACAGGACTGACAGATGCCCATCAGCGCCCCGGAAACCCAAGTTGTCACCACCTGGAAAGTTGCCTGCGACGGGGGTGAAGGCGCACTTGGCCATCCCCGCGTCTGGCTGTCGATCCCTGCTGGCACCGGCTGGGTCGAATGCGGTTATTGTGACAAGCGCTACGTGATCGACCGCGACCACGCGAGCGATGATCACTAGCCGGTTTGTACATCCGGCCCAGACCCGCACGCCGCAAATCTTTTCGAAAAGATTCGCAAAATCCTTCCACGGCGTCTGGGCCCTGACCCATGCGCCGTGCCCTTCGCCTTGCAGCCCTTCTCCTTGCCCTGCCGGTCACCTACCTGCTGGCCAGCATTGCAGGCGGGCTGATCCCCGGCCCGGCACCTGATCTTTCCGGCCCGCACAGCCAGACAATCGGCCTGATCCAGGGGCCGATCCACACTGACATTCTCCTCCCCCTCACCCCCGAAATCCGCGCCCGCTTTGGCTTTGCCAAGGCCGCCGGCGTGCCCGTCGCCGATCCCCGCGCGGCCTGGCTGCTGATTGGCTGGGGCGCGCAAGGCTTCTACACCACCACAGGCACCTATGCCGACATTACCGCCGCCGCGGTCTTTACCGCTGCCACGGGCGACGCGTCCGTCCTTCGTGTTGACGCGCTCGGCCCGCTGCCGGATATGCCGGAACTGACCTTTCTTCCGCTGTCGGACCGGCAGTTTCAGGCCCTGCTCGCAACTCTCGATGCCACATTTAGCCGCGATGCCACCAGCGTGCCGCTGGCCCTCGACCACCCCGGCTTCACCGCCACCGACGCCTTCTTTCGCGCGCGCGGCAGGTTCAACGCTCTGCGCACCTGCAACGTCTGGCTTGGCGAAACCTTGCACGCATCCGGCATCCCTTTCGGCATCTGGACCCCCACCACCCGGTCGGTAAACCTGTCGCTCTGGTGGCACCAACCCGGTCGAACCGGGTAGCCCCCCGCCCCGGTTTCTGCCAATACTCACGCCGGTAAACGCGGGGAACACAGCATGGCATTCGGCAAAGGCCACCACCTTCATCTGATCGACGGATCGGCCTACATCTTCCGCGCCTACCA
>JAYSYZ010000012.1:0-5834 GCA_043727195.1 Paracoccaceae bacterium | reverse complement strand
TGATCGAAGAGGCTGGTGGAAACGTGGCGTTCAGAACCAATCCATGCACATCGGCCTTCAAGTGCCGGGCAACCGCAGCAGCATGTGCCGCGATGTTGGCGGTGTTTCGTCGGGATAAGTGTGTAGCGGCACGAGTATTTGCAGGGTCATGAATTGTCCTTTGCTTTGCAAGTGCGTGGGTATTTAAAAGAATAAGCATGGCGAAACGACAGGTTGCTGCGAGACCGGCTTGGCCCCACACGAAAGGGGCTTGGTCAAATCCACGGCACACCCAAAAAACCTACCGCTGTTCGTGGATTGGTACCTTGATCTAGATCAGGGCCAGCCCAATGCTGGCCTCGCCGCCGATTTGTCTACGTCAGCCAGAATCGCGATGCTGTGCGGAACCTTCGTGCCGCAGGCTTCAAATCGGTCAGCGAATGCGCCTGACGCTGATCTGCCTAGGTTGCGAGGGCCGCGATGCTTGCTGACAGATTGCGACTTCCCCCGATTGTCAGGCTGTTTGCCAGCGTCTTGGTCACTTCCGCATCATTGGCGGCGCCGATGATATCGCGCACAGCGTCGCTGCGCTTGCAATAGGCCGCCACGGCATAGGCGGGATAGGCGCTGCCCAGAAACCGCACCGCGGCATTCAGCCGGTCCAAAGCTTTGCGGAAATCATGCAATGCATTCATGGATAGCCGTTTGGGATGCCGCCCGGCTTTTCTGGCCTTTGCGGCGAAGGTGTCCAAGAGTGCAGGGGCAATTTTTGCGAGGCGCCGGGTCAACTGTTTGGTTCCACCATCCGGCTGCATTGCCAAACAGGTCTCGGACCAGAGGGCAATTTCGAGGATCAAGTTCGTCAGGTGCCGACCGCAGATCGCTTCATGGACGGCGGCATGTGTGGCGGTACGCTCTGCGTTGGCAAGGGCGGGCAGGTCTGTCCAGTCAAGTTCCGGCAAACAGGTTATGACGGTGGGCAGAGTTTGGACACAGAACACATCCCAGTCACGGGCCGTCCCAAAGGTCTGCGCAAATTGCGGCAGGGGCGCCGTAAGCCGGGCAATCTCGTCCGGGTTCAGCAGCGGGGCAAACAGCCGGAACAAGGCGCGCATCTGGCGCAATGCGCCGCGCATCTGGCGCAAAGCCTCGGGGTCGCCCGAAAAGGTTGGCTGGATGTTGGCGCTTAGATGACCGAGCAACGCGCCTATGATCTGGTGCAGGCCTGCCGCTGCAGACATCCTTTTTGCAATCTTCGGTTTAGACAAGCCAATGGCACCGCTGCCATGACCGTTCCGCAACGACCAGCCTCGCGCCGATTTGCTTTCGGCGCCGATCCACATCGGTGCGGTTTCTGCCAGTTGGAGGGCGAGGCGATACAGCGCCGCGACTCCACCGTCTTTCAGTTCCAGTTCCAGTTCACAGATCGGCAGCGACGTTGCACCCGAGGACACGGTGCCAATCTCCAGTGACGCCTCTGCCGCGCAGCCGCCTTTCACAACATGCAAACAACTCGTACGCCAGATATCTGTCACGATGACTGGCGCCAGGCGGCCAGTTATCTGGCCCGAAATGCTGGCAAGCTCCGATACCGCGGCAAGATGCTCGACATGGGGGGTGCCACTGGTTACCGGCCACTCCCATTCCTTGCGGTTGTTGGCCAGCCCAATGCCGTTGTCGCGCGACTTCACGGTTTGAAGAAAGCCGTCCTTCTCCCACCTGATCCGGAGCGACAATCCGGATGTGAGCAAAAGGTTGTCTGAGGTATCGTAATCGGTCGTGACTTGATGCCTCTTTTGCGCCGCATCGCCAAAGATTTCACCGGCGCGAAGGATCGCTTCGCTGCCGGGCAACAACTGAAATTTCAGCTCGATTTCACGTGGCGGCAAAGTGACAGTTCTCCCTTTCATTGACCAATCCTGTTTCAAATTTAGCCATTGATGATCAAAGCCACGCTTCGGACGGCGCCATTTCAGGGAAAAGCTCTGGATATTCGCGGGCGCCTTTGTTGGTCAGGATGATAAAGACCAGAGGCAGGGTCGCCAACCCGGCCAGCAGGCAGAAGAATGAGATATAGGCGAAGGTCAGCAAGGTCATGTCGATAACCACCACTGCCGCCAGCGTCAAAGCGAAGTGGCGCAGATGCAGGTAATGGGACATGGCGGGGGGCACGATGATCAGTAGGACATAGATCACGTTGGTCAGCGTGCGGGGCATCAGGTAATCCAGCCACAGTGACTTTTCATAAGCCAGCGATTGGTTATTGATCTCGACCACGATCATCTCGGAATGCAGTCCGTGCGGAACATAAAGCAGCACGCCGAACCCCAGCCCGATCAGCGCAAAGATCAGGAACAGCGGTTTGCGCAGTCTGTCCGGAGGTTCGATGACATACATCGAAAATGGCACCCAGACCTGCCACATGAACCAGGTTAAAAGATGAACCCGAACGCCCCCCAGAGCGCCTGAAACGCGTTATCGCCGGTCATGCCCAGCCAGACATTGCCCTCCGTGAACTGCTGCAAACCGGCAAACAGCGGCATCAGGGCCATCGGCACATAGCGCCGGTTTTTTCGGGCCGCGACGATGGTGATCGCGGTGCCGCCGACCATCAGAAACACGCTGGCGGCAAAGCTGACCTGGGCTGACAGACACATGTGATTTTCCTTTGGCAGTTCTTCATTCAGTCCGCGAGACACCCTGCAATTTGTTATCTTCAGGCTGTGCCAGTGCCCTTGTCAGCTATTCAGAATGTCCTGTTTCGGTAGCTGGCTGCCATTTCTGATCCGCCACTGGCATTGTCAAAGCATCCATCCAGTTCACAATTGTCTTGAGAGCCAGTCCGTAGTTTCCAACCTGACAGCGTTTTCCGGCGCTCTCTTGTTCAGTGAACAGCCGGGCCGAAATCGAACGAGCATTTTTCAGCATCCTGATCTGGCGGAAGAAATGTTCCACCGGCACGAGGTGATCTACGCTTCCGGCCATTAACAGCACATCCTGCGGGATTAGTGGGGACACATCAGTTGTGGTGTATTTTGCAATTTTGATCAGGTAATCGTATGGCGACGACGTTCCGGTCACATGCATACCCTCCGCGATCCCCCAATCGGCGACGGGACTCCGGAACGGGCGCCGTCACTGTAAGGCACCTGATAGCGGTCATTCGGGTTCAGTTCGTAGACAGACCAAATGGCGGCCAGAACGGCTACGGGCCATCTTGCGATCCGGATCGTCGGGTCGCATGAAGAACTCGGCAGACTGATAGTAGAATCCGGCCCGAAGTATATGCCCCCGCGCCGAGGCTGCTTCGGCCAGCGCCAGAAACTCCCGCTTCCAATTGGCATAGTTTGCGATGCGGGGTGCCGCGCCGCGCATCTCGTCCAGCATCTCCGCCTCACCCACCCCACTGTACCAGCCGTTCATCTGAAAGTTCATGCTGACATCGGGGTGCAGCTGATGAAACCCGATTGGAAACACAATTGGTTTCATCAGTTCCTCCTCACCGATCCTTGTTTGCGCTCGAAAAGTCTGATCCCACGTCACAGCGCCGGTGCGGTACTGGCATCCATGGGCGGCTGAGCCCCGGCCTGCCCGGCTGGCCGCAACCCCTCCAGTCTTGTCCGTTTGAGCAGCAGTGCGTTAACCGCGACCAGCGCGGAGCTGCCCGACATCGCCAATGCTGCCACTTCGGGGCTGAGCACGAAGGGGTAAAACGCTCCTGCCGCCACCGGAAAGGCGATCAGGTTGTAGCCTGTCGCCCACCACAGATTCTGGTGCATCTTGCGCAGGGTCGCGCGCGACAGGGTCATCGCGCCGACCACGTCATAAGGATCGCTTTTCATCAGCACCACATTGGCGCTTTCAATCGCCACATCGGTGCCCGCCCCGATGGCAAAGCCGACATCGGCCTGGGTCAGCGCGGGGGCGTCATTGACCCCGTCGCCGACCATGCCAACCTTTTCGCCATTGGCCTGCAATTCCTTGATCTTGTCGGCCTTCTGCCCTGGCAGCACGTCAGCCAGCACGATGTCGATGCCCAGAATCCCGCCAATCTTTTTGGCGGTTCCGGCATTGTCGCCAGTCAGCATCGCGACTTTGACGCCCTGCTCATGCAGCTTCTTGATCGTGGCAATCGCCGTCGGGCGCGGCGCATCGGCGATGGCGATCAGGCCCATCAGCGCACCATCACGGGCAACGTGGATCACCGTCCGACCCTCGCCCTTCAACGTCTCCGCCTGCGTCTCCAGCCCACCGAGGCTGATCTTTTGGTCATCCATCAGCCGCCGGTTGCCCAGATACACCGGCGCGCCGCCGATGCTGGCACTGGCCCCCTTGCCCTCGATATTCAGGAAATCTGCGACCGTCGGCAATTCCAGCCCCTTGGCGCGTTCGACAATCGCCAATGCCAGCGGATGATCCGACCCGGCATTCACCGCCGCCGCGACCTTCAGGATATCGTCGGCGGTCACATCCGGGGCGGCCACCACATCGACCACCCTGGGCTGGCCCATGGTCAGGGTGCCAGTCTTGTCAAACACGATCACGGTCAGCTTGGTCGCTTCCTCCAAGGCAGCGGCATTCTTGAACAGGATGCCGTTGGCCGCGCCGAGCCCGGTGCCGACCATCACCGCCATCGGCGTGGCCAGACCCAAAGCATCCGGGCAGGCGATGACAAAGACGGTGATCGACAGGGTCACGGCGAACAGCAGCGGCTGGCCCAGTACCCAGAACCAGACGGCAAATGTGCCAAGGCCGATTATGATCGCCGCCAGCACCAGCCATTGCGCCGCCCGGTCCGCCAGCAGTTGCGCGGGGGCTTTGGAGTTCTGTGCCTCCTGCACCAGCTTGACGATCTGCGCCAGCGCAGAATCCGCCCCGACCTTGGTGGAGCGGTATTTCAGTGTGCCACTCTTGTTGATTGTCGCCCCGATCACCGTATCGCCGACGGTTCTGGTCACCGGCATCGACTCGCCGGTCAGCATCGATTGGTCGATGGTCGACGTGCCTTCGGTCACTTCGCCATCGACCGGCAGCTTGTTGCCGGGGCGCAGCACGACGATGTCGCCCAAGACCACCTCGGCGGTCGGGACTTCAACTTCGGTCCCATTGCGCAGCACTGTGGCCTTGGGCGGGGCCATGTCCAGAAGCGCACGGATCGCCGCCGATGCCCCGGCGCGGGCCCGCATTTCCAGCCAGTGGCCGAGCAGGATGAACACCAGAAGGACACTCACCGCTTCGTAGAACTGCGTGCCTTGAAAAAAGAACGTGGCCCCGACGCTGAAGCCATAACCGGTGCCGACGCTGAGCAGAACCAGTACTGCCATGTTCAGCACGCCATTGCGCAGGGCGCGGACAGCGGCCACTACAAAGGGCCAGACCGGATAGAGGATTGCGGCAGAGGCCAAAAAGAACAGTGTCACATCAAGGCTCAGACCGAAGGGCGACCCGAACAACGGCGCGCCTATCCCCATTGGGGCCAGCGCAAAGATCGGCAACGTAAAGAACAGGCAGATGAAGAACCGGTTGCGCATGTCGGTGACCATGCCCTGCATGTCCATGCCGGACCCGTGGCCTG
The DNA here is from genome assembly GCA_043727195.1 of Paracoccaceae bacterium. Taxonomy (GTDB): domain Bacteria; phylum Pseudomonadota; class Alphaproteobacteria; order Rhodobacterales; family Rhodobacteraceae; genus JAUYQR01. Next base: position 280 of record JAYSYZ010000012.1, on the reverse strand, counting down.
TTTCATTTGCCATCGCGTCCTTGGCCATTCCGCCCTTTTTGTCGGCCAGGGCTGCGTCCATCGCCGCCGTCGCGGCAACCGTCATGTGCGCATGGCCCGCATGCGGGTCTTTGGCCGAAGACGCCGCTGAAGGAGCCTTCGGATGACCTGGTGGCACCGCCGTGCTGCCCGGCAAGCAGACGTGATTGGGCACGCTCTCACCCCGACAGTGAAACCCGCAAGCCTTGATTTCCGCAGCAATTGTCGCTGGATCGGTGAGCGTTTCGTCATATGTGGCCGT
>JAYSYZ010000011.1:0-5868 GCA_043727195.1 Paracoccaceae bacterium | reverse complement strand
TGCTGATGCTTGCAGGGGCAGGTACCGGCAAGACCAAGGCGCTGACCGCGCGGATCGTGCATCTTCTGCGCCTCGCAAAGGCGCGGCCGAACGAGATTCTTGCCGTGACCTTCACCAACAAGGCCGCGCGCGAGATGAAGCTGCGCGTCGGACGGTTGCTGGGCGAGGTGGCCGAAGGCATGCCGTGGATGGGCACCTTCCATTCGCTTTCGGTGAAGGTCCTGCGCCGCCACGCCGAACTTGTCGGACTGAAACCCAACTTCACCATACTTGATACCGATGATCAGTTGCGCCTGCTGAAACAACTGATCACCGCCGCCAACATCGACGAAAAGCGCTGGCCCGCACGGCTGCTGGCATCACTGATCGACGGCTGGAAAAACCGCGCCCTGACGCCGGATCGTGTACCCTCCGCCGATGCAAGCGCCTACAACAACCGCGGGACGGAGCTTTACGAGGCCTATCAGGAGCGTCTGAAAACCCTGAACGCCACCGATTTCGGCGACCTCCTCCTGCATTGCGTGACGATCTTTCAAAAGCACGAGGATGTCCTGGCGCAATATCAGCGCTGGTTCCGCTACATTCTGGTGGACGAATATCAGGACACCAACGTTTGCCAATACCTCTGGCTCCGGCTGCTGGCACAGTCCCACAAGAACATTTGCTGCGTCGGCGATGATGACCAGTCGATCTACGGCTGGCGCGGCGCAGAAGTCGGCAACATCCTGCGGTTCGAAAAGGATTTTCCCGGCGCGCAGGTGATCCGGCTGGAACAGAATTACCGCTCAACCGCGCACATCCTGGCCGCCGCCAGCGGCGTGATCGAGGCGAACAAGGGTCGCCTAGGCAAAACCCTCTGGACGGCGGGCGAGCCTGGCGAAAAGGTCCGCCTGATCGGCCATTGGGACGGCGAGGAAGAGGCCCGCTGGATCGGCGAAGAGGTGGAGGCGGTGCAGCGCGGCACCCGCCATATGGAGCCTGTCGATTTGAACCATCAGGCGATCCTCGTCCGCGCCAGCCACCAGATGCGCGCGTTCGAAGACCGGTTCCTGACCATCGGCCTGCCGTACCGGGTGATCGGCGGGCCAAGGTTCTACGAACGCGCCGAGATCCGCGACGCGATGGCCTATTTCCGGCTGGCGGTCAGCCCCGATGACGATCTGGCCTTTGAGCGCGTGGTGAACCTGCCGAAACGCGGGCTGGGCGACAAGGCGCAGGCCGATATCCAAAGGCTGGCGCGCGCGGCGGGGGTCTCGCTTCTGGACGGCGCGCGGGAGGCGGTGGCCAAGGCCACCTTTGGCGGTAAAGGCGGCGCGCAATTGCGGAGCTTCGTCGAAGGCGTGGACCGCTGGCATGCCGCAACCGGCGTGCACGACTACGATCATATCCGGCTGGCCGAGGTGATCCTGGATGAATCCGGCTACACCGGCATGTGGCAGTCCGACAAGACGCCCGAGGCGCCGGGGCGGCTCGACAACCTCAAGGAACTGGTCAAGGCGCTGGAACAGTTCGACAATCTGCAAGGCTTTCTTGAACATGTCAGCCTGATCATGGACAATGACACCGAAGGCGCGGACGAAAAAGTCACCATCATGACCCTGCATGCCGCCAAGGGCCTGGAATTCCCGGTGGTTTTCCTGCCGGGCTGGGAAGACGGCCTGTTCCCCAGTCAGCGCAGCATGGATGAAAGCGGCCTGAAGGGGCTGGAGGAGGAGCGTCGCCTTGCCTATGTCGGCATCACGCGGGCGGAACGGGTCTGCACCATCTCTTTCGCCTCCAACCGCCGGGTGTACGGGCAGTGGCAAAGCCAGCTGCCCAGCCGGTTCATCGACGAACTGCCCCCCGATCATGTCGAGGTGCTGACACCCCCCGGTCTGTACGGCGGCGGCTTCGGCGCGGCGGCCCAGGTCGGCTTCGGCTCCAGTCTTGAAGAGCGCGTCGCCAAGGCCGATGCCTACAACTCTCCCGGCTGGAAGCGGATGCAGGATCGCCATGCCACGCGCCCGGTGTCGCAACCGCGCGAGGCGCGCAACATGGTGATCGATGCGCAGGCGATCTCGGCCTACATCCTTGGCGAACGGGTGTTCCACCAGAAATTCGGTTATGGCGAGATCACCGGAATCGAGGGCGACAAGCTGGATGTCGATTTCGATCAGGCGGGGCTGAAAAAGATCGTCGCCCGCTGGGTCATGCCTGCCGATCAGGTGGATGACGTGCCGTTCTGACGCCGTGCCTTGGCGCGCAAAATCTCTATCCCATGCACCATCAGACCCGCCGCCAGCCCCCAGAACGCGGCCCCGATCCCAAAGGCCGCCACCCCTGATCCGGTCACCGCCAGCGTTACGATTGCCGCAAAGCGGTGCGGCACCGGCGCAAACGCCCCCGCCAGCGCCCCCATCAGCGGCCCCAGCAATGCCAGCGCCACCAGCGCCGTCATCACCTGCGGCGGCAGCGCGGCCAGCAGCAAGATGACCGCCGGGGCCAGCAACCCCAAGGCCACCCAGCACCCGGCATAGGCGAGCCCGACCTTCCAGCGCTGATCCTTGTCGGGATGCACGTCATCGCCCAGACAGATCGCCGCAGTGATCGCCGCCATGTTCACCATATGTGCGCCGAAAAACGCGATCACCGCCGACAGCGCGCCGGTCACGATCAACACCGGACGCATCGGTGGTGCGTACCCAGCGGCCCGCAACACCGCAAATCCGGGCAGGTTCTGCGACGCCATGGTGACAAGGTAGATCGGTATGCCAAGGCCCAGCAGAACGCCCGGATCGATGTCGGGCGCGATAAGCGTCAGCGCCGGATAGGGCAGGGCCAGCGCAGGCAGGCTGGCTGCGCCCGTTCCGAACGCCAGCGCGACGCCCAGCAGCAGCGCCGCCAGCACCGCCAAGGCCGGGTTGAACAGCCGGACCAGAACAAAGGTCCCGGCCATCGGCAGGATCAATGCCGGGGCCGCTTCGGCCGCCACCGCGCCTCTCAGGCAAAACGGCAGCAGCACCCCCGCCAGCATTGCCGCCGCAACCGCGTCTGGGATCATGCCGATCAGCCGTCCCAGCGGCCCGACAACCCCGGTCAGCATCACCAGAACCCCCGCCAGCACGAAAGCCGCAACCGCCTCGGCCATCGTCGTGCCGGTGGTTGCGGCAATCAGCGCCGCACCCGGTGTCGACCAGGCCAGCACCACGGGCGTCCGGGTGGCTGCCGACAAGAGCGCCGATCCGGCGGCCTTGGCCAGCGACACCGCCAGCAGCCAGCTTACCGTTTCCGCAGGCGTCGCCCCCAGCGCCGCCGCTGCCGACAAGACCAGCGCCACGGTGGACCCGAACCCCACCAATGCTGCCACCAAAGCGGCTGTGATCACCGACATGCGCATGCGGCCTCCGCTGAACTGCAGGAAACTATCGGCAGCGCTGACCGGCTGATCAAGGGGGGATGGCCGCGACGGTCCTCAGGGGGGGGAGGGGTGAGACCCGCCGCCCCGAACCTCGCTGCCCAAGCGAGGAGAAAGGGCACCGATCTGCAGGAAAGGCGCGGCGACCCCTAGGGAGGAGGAGGGGGGTCGCCGCTGGATCAGGTAACCCGCGGGAGGAGGTGCAGGTCGCCCAAAGTCTGAAGCCGAAGCTCCGGTATCAGGTGGCGGCGGTGCCAGGGAGGAGGAGAGGCACCGCCGCCGGATCAGATGGCCAGAGGGAGGAGGTTCTGGTCATCCTAGAACGTAGGGTCAAAGCCCCGGAAGAAAAGGGCGGCGATGCCAGGGGAGGAGGAGAAGCACCGCCGCTTGTCGCAAGGCCCCCAGGGAGGAGGGAGGGAGCCCACGAAAACTCATTTGCCGTATGCGGCCTCGCGGGCCACATCGCTGATCGCCAGACGACTGATCCCCAGGTCTGCCAGTTCGCGGTCGGTCAGCGATTCCAGCTCTGCCACAGTCTGCGCATAGATCTTGCGCTGGCGCAGGGCGGCTGCCAGTTGATCTTTCAGCATCAATACCCGGTCCATCAGACCTTTGCGGGCGACGCGGGTGGTGTGAAGATATGCCATGTCGTTACAAGCCTCTGCAATTTGGTGGGCAACGTTCTGTCGCGCTGTCCCGAACAACATGGGTCAAGTGCTGCAGGTGCACAATAGATGCGACGTGCAATGCCGCCATGCAGCATCCGCATGGCTGATGTCACGAAATTGTTATGAAAATTCCGTCGCTTCGCCGGATTTTTGAGCGTTTGGTCAAGTCTCCCTTGCCCTTCTGCGCAAAGATCGCGACGTTAGTGCGAATTCTACGCGGCGGAGGAACAAATGGCGATCGAGCGCGAAACGGTTCTGGCTGTGCTGCAGCAGGTTGCGGTCCCCGGTGGCGGGGATCTGGTCGGCCGCGACTTGATTCGGGCGCTGAGTGTCGATGCCGGTGTCGTCCGCTTCGTCATCGAAGCAGCCACCCCGGACGAAGCCCGCGCACTCGCCCCGGCACAGGCCGAGGCCGAGGCGCGGCTGGCGTCGCTGCCCGGGATCACCTCGGTGCAGGTGGTGATGACGGCGCATGGTCCGGCACCAAAACCGCCCGGCCTGAAAATCGGCCAGCATCCGACGCCGCAGTCGGGCGGCCCCCAGCGCATCTCGGGCATCGACCGGATCATCGCCATTGCATCCGGCAAGGGCGGGGTCGGCAAATCCACCGTGGCGTCCAACCTTGCCGTGGCGCTGGCCCGCCAAGGCCGCAGGGTGGGGCTGCTGGACGCCGACATCTACGGCCCCAGCCAGCCCAAGATGATGGGCGTCTCAAAACGCCCCGCCTCGCCTGACGGCAAGATCATCGAACCCCTGGTCGCGCATGGCGTCACCATGATGTCGATCGGCCTGATGCTGAAGGAAGGCGAGGCTGTGGTCTGGCGCGGCCCGATGATCATGGGTGCCTTGCAACAACTGTTGGGGCAGGTGGCCTGGGGGCTGCTCGATATCCTGATCGTCGATCTGCCGCCCGGCACCGGCGATATCCAGCTGACCCTCTGCCAGCGCACGCATCTGACCGGGGCCATCGTCGTCTCCACCCCGCAGGACGTGGCACTTTTGGATGCGCGCAAGGCGCTGGACATGTTCGACAAGCTGAAGACGCCGGTGCTGGGCCTGATCGAGAACATGTCCACCTACATCTGCCCCAACTGCGGGCACGAGGCGCATATTTTCGGCCACGGCGGGGTGGCGGCCGAGGCGGTGAAGCTGGGCCTGCCATTCCTGGGTGAATTGCCTTTGGCGCTGGAGGTGCGGGTGGCGGGCGACAGCGGCACCCCGATTGCTGCGGGTGAGGGCGCGCATGCCATGGCCTATGCCGCATTGGCGCAAAGGCTGATCGCTGGCGGCATGGCCTGACGGGCCCTGATCGGCGGGCGAATCATATCTGGTGGGATTTCATGGGAAGCCGGGGCCAATTGCCCCGGTTTTCGTCTGCTGATTGGCTGCACACCCCGCTAAATCGTCGCTATTTGAGCTGTGCCAATTGACCACGTAACATTTTTCGGGAAACGATGGGAGGAGTAAATCGCCGCCTCATCTCACTAAATATAGCGTAACGTCATTATGCAATGTCTATCGCTTGCATCTATCGGATGAAATAACCGCTTTCATCTGCGCCGCCACCCCAGCCGACACAATAGCGGGCCTTCCCGCATCCAAATATTTCCATTGATTCCCATGCCGTCCCGTGTCATCCCTAATCCACGGACGATGTTGAGGGCAGTGACAAGCAGGGGCGGCTACAAGACCCCGAACAAGGCGATCGGCAGCTTCATACAGGCAGCCCCTCATCATCGGCCGACAGAGATCCGGCGCGCGTGCGAGCATACATCTCCCCCAGGTGGCATGCGCAGTTGGACACCC
>JAYSYZ010000010.1:0-5887 GCA_043727195.1 Paracoccaceae bacterium | reverse complement strand
TCCGGGTGTTCAATTCCACGATTGCCCGTGTGGAGATGGTGGACACCACGCTGGCCGGGTTGGACTTTACCAAGTCGTTCAATGTGCGGGTGGAGGGCAACAGCTTTAACAACGTCAGCCAGCAGATCATGAACCCGGTGGTGGTGAGCCATACCCAGAACACGGCTGCAGAGACCTGGACCATCGGGGCCGCAGGGTTCATTCCGTTTGACGGGCGCATCCGCATGATGGAATCGGCGATGCCGGAGGGTGCGGTCACCAATGCCGCGAACGCGGTGCGCCATGTGTTCCCGAATGCGCTGGTCGGCACCGGCCCGGGCGGCAACGAAGCGCAGCTGCGCTGGGGCGAGGCGGTGAAGGGCAAGGTGGTGATCAGCATGCGGATGGACCTGCCGGGCTGACAGGGCGGTAACGGTGTGGGGCGGCCGGCGGGCCGCCCTGTTCACTGGCCGAGGTCGGCGGGCGTCAGGCAGAAGGCGCGGCCAAATCCGGCGTTCAGCAGCGCCGATACGGGTTCCAGGCGGACCAGGGCGAAATCGGCAAAGTCGATGTACAGCTTTGATTTTGGGTGGCCGGCCAACCAGTGACCGCGCAGGGCCCGCCGTTCGGCCGCGTCAGGGGCCACGAAAGTGGCACGGGCGCGCAGCATCAGGCGGGGATGCGTCAACGGATCGCCCCCGGCCCTAGGTTGCCCCAAGAGCAGCGCGCAGTCGGGATGGGTTGCCAGCGCCGCATGATGCGGTGACAGGGATGAAATCAGCGTCACAAAACCGGTGTCGGGGGCTTTGCCAAACGCGATCCGGCTGATGCCGGGTGTGCCGGTTTCGGCATCCGTCCAGGCAAGCGCTGCATGGCGAGACTCCAGAAGACTGCGCGCAAGGCTGCAGGCGGCATCGTCGGCGGGGTGGACAGGATCAGGGCGTGTCGGCATGTGGCAATCTGCAAGCGGGGGGCTGAAAGACAATGACCTGGCCCGAAACCGATAGGCCCGGAACATCGTCGAGACAAGCATCGCTGACCGCCTTGGAACGCTTCGGCGCGATTCGCGACACAGTTTTTGCTTGCCGTCATCGCGGCGGCCTGCCGGATTATCGAATTCATCGCGTAGCCGTGATGGTATATCCATTCCAACCACACGGGTTTGTGATGGCGCAGGCGGTTGAAATACCATGGCATTCCGCGCCGCGATTTTCGGAATTTTCAACATTGACTTGCCACTGGTTAATTACTTTACAGATTTATATATATAAAAAAACGGGTTACGAAGTTCTTTACCAAGTGTTATAGAGCGGTTGCAAAAGAAGCATGGCCTGGCGCGTTGGACAGGCCGGGGACGGGAAGCCAACCCGTTCCCGCCGGAGGGAGGACCGTCATGACCGATCACTCAAATCTGAAATCCATGTATCCGGCGTCAGATGCTTTCGTCGCGGCAGCGCATGTCAATGCTGCTGACTACGAGGCGATGTATGCCGCCTCGATCGCCGATCCCGAAGCGTTCTGGGGGGCCGAGGGGCTGCGGGTAGACTGGATCCGGCCCTACAAGACGGTCAAGAATACCTCGTTCGCGCCCGGCAACATCTCGATCAAATGGTTCGAGGACGGCGCGCTCAACGTCAGCGCCAACTGCATCGACCGGCACATGCTGACCCGCGCCAACCAGACCGCGATCATCTGGGAACCCGACGATCCGAAAGTTCCGGCCCGTCACATCAGCTACGGCGAACTGCTGGAGCAGACCTGCCGGATGGCAAACGTGCTGAAGGCGCATGGGGTGGTAAAGGGCGACCGGGTGGTGCTGTACATGCCGATGATCCCCGAGGCGGCCTATGCGATGCTGGCCTGCACGCGGATCGGGGCCATTCATTCGGTGGTGTTTGGGGGCTTTTCCCCCGACGCGCTGGCCAACCGGGTGAACGATTGCGACGCCAACGTGGTGATTACCGCAGACTGGGGGCCGCGCGGCGGCAAGAAGGTCGGGCTGAAAGACAACGCGGACAAGGCATTGCTGCATTGCTCGGACCGGGTGAAATGCCTGGTCGTCAAGCATACCGGCGACCAGACAAGCTGGGTGGACGGCCGCGATGTCGATGTGAAGGCGGAAATGGCGGCGGCAAAGCCCTACTGCCCCTATGTCGAGGTGAATGCGGAAGACCCGATGTTCATCCTGTATACCTCGGGTTCAACGGGGCGGCCAAAGGGTGTGGTGCATACTACGGGCGGCTATCTGGTTTACGCCGCGATGACGCATCAGCTGACCTTCGATTACCACGACGGCGATGTCTTCTGGTGTACGGCGGATGTGGGCTGGGTGACCGGGCACAGTTATATCCTGTATGGCCCGCTGGCCAATGGTGCGACCACGGTGATGTTTGAAGGCGTGCCCACCTTTCCCGATGCGGGGCGGTTCTGGGAAGTCATCGCCAAGCACAAGGTCAGCCAGTTCTACACCGCGCCCACCGCAATCCGCAGTCTGATGGGGCTGGGGCTGGAGTGGGTGGAAAAGCATGACCTGTCCAGTCTGAAGCTGCTCGGGTCGGTGGGTGAGCCGATCAACCCGGAGGCATGGAGCTGGTACAACACACATGTCGGCAAGGGCAAATGCCCGATCGTCGACACGTTCTGGCAGACCGAAACCGGCGGCCATATCGTGACGCCGCTGCCCGGCGCCATTCCGCAGAAACCAGGGTCGGCGACCAAGCCGTTCTTCGGGGTAAAGCTGGAGGTGCTGGATCCCGCCACAGCCAAGGTGCAGACCGACACCGTAACTGACGGCGTGTTGTGTATCGCTGACAGCTGGCCGGGGCAGATGCGCACCTTGTGGGGCGATCATGCCCGGTTCGAGGAGGCGTATTTCAGCCAGTACAAGGGCTACTATTTCACCGGTGACGGCTGCCGCCGCGATGCGGATGGTTATTACTGGATCACTGGCCGCGTCGATGACGTGATCAATGTATCGGGTCACCGCATGGGCACGGCCGAAGTGGAAAGCGCGTTGGTGGCACACGAGGCGGTGGCCGAGGCTGCGGTGGTGGGCTATCCGCATGAAATCAAGGGGCAGGGCATTTATGCCTATGTCACGTTGATGAAGGGGGTGGAGCCGACCGACGCCTTGCGCAAGGCGCTGGAGGCGTTTGTCCGCAACGAGATCGGCCCCATCGCCAAGCCGGACCTGATCCAGTGGGCGCCCGGCCTGCCAAAGACCCGGTCGGGCAAGATCATGCGGCGCATCCTGCGCAAGATTGCCGAAAATGATTTCGCCGCACTGGGCGACACCTCGACCCTCGCCGATCCGGCGGTGGTCGAAGATCTGATCGCCAACCGGATGAACAAGGGCTGACCCGGGATGGCCGGTTCGCCCCCCGTCCTGATCCTGCTGGGCCCCCCCGGAGCCGGTAAGGGGACGCAGGCACGGATGCTGGAAGAGGCATTCGGGCTGATCCAGCTTTCCACCGGCGATCTTTTGCGCGCGGCCGTGGCGGCGGGAACCCCGGCAGGCCATCAAGCGAAGGCGTTGATGGACGCGGGGCAGTTGGTCCCCGATGCGGTGGTGCTGGCGGTGCTGAAAGACCGGATGGCCGCGCCGGACGTGGCGGGCGGCGTGATCCTGGACGGATTTCCACGCACCGCAGGGCAGGCGGTGGCACTGGATGCACTGCTGGCGGCGGCGGGCCAGCGGGTGACCGTAGCGATCAGCCTCGAGGTCGACGATGACGCCATGGTGGCGCGTGTCGCGGGCCGTTTCACCTGTGCCGCCTGCGGCGAAGGCTATCATGATGAATTCAAGCGGCCTGCCACGGCAGGGGTTTGTGACAAATGCGGCGGCACCGGTTTCAGACGCCGTGCCGACGACACCGCCGAAACCGTGCGCGAAAGGCTGCGCGCCTATCACGCCCAGACGGCTCCGCTGATCGTGCATTACGAAGGCCAGTCAGTGCTGGAACGGGTACCGGCGATGGGGTCCATCCACGGCATCCGATCCTTGCTGGCAGAGATCGTCGCGCGGGTATCGGCTTGATGAACGACCCTGTCCGGACAGCTTCCGGGCGGGCCGATGGCGGATCGCCACAAGCGTGACGCAGAAGACGCCCGACCCTGCAGCCGCAGGGTGAAGGAGCCGCGCCATGCCATCACCGGGCAGATGCGCGGCCTGTGCGATCAAGACGGAAAGACGGCCGCAAGGCCGAGGGAAACATGGAGGAAACGAAATGGCGACAACAGACATGAGCGTGCGGGACAGGTCCCGTCCGATGACCAGAGAGGAGAAGAAGGTTATCCTTGCCTCTTCGGCCGGCACGATCTTCGAGTGGTATGACTTCTACCTGTTCGGCAGCCTTGCCGCCATCATCGGCGCGCAATATTTTGCACCCTTCCCGGAAGCCACGCGCAACGTGTTTGCGCTCCTGGCCTTTGCGGCAGGCTTTATCGTGCGCCCGTTCGGCGCGCTGGTGTTCGGGTCGCTGGGTGACCTGATCGGGCGGAAATACACCTTCCTGATGACCATCCTCATCATGGGTTTCTCTACCTTCTTCGTGGGCCTTCTGCCCAGCTATCAAAGCTGGGGTGTCGCCGCGCCAATCATCCTGATCGCGCTTCGCATGGCGCAGGGCCTTGCCCTTGGCGGCGAATACGGGGGTGCGGCAATCTATGTGGCCGAACATGCCCCGGCCAACCAGCGCGGCTATTTCACCGCGTTCATCCAGACCACGGCCACGCTGGGCCTGCTGCTGTCGCTGATCGTGATCGTATCGGTGCAGGGCTATGTCAACGGCGCCTACCCTGACCAGCCGATGCTGGATGCGGCGGGTGTTGCATTGCTGAACCCCGATGGCACGCCGCAGATGATGAAGGCGTTCAACGCCTGGGGCTGGCGTATCCCGTTCCTGGGATCGATCTTCCTGCTGGCGATTTCGCTGTATATCCGCCTGCAGATGAACGAATCCCCCGCCTTCAAGAAGATGAAGGAAGAGGGTGCAGGTTCCAAGGCCCCGCTGCGCGAGGCGTTCGGGACATGGCGCAATGGCAAGATCGCCCTGATCGCGCTGTTCGGTCTGACCGCTGGTCAAGCCGTGGTCTGGTATTCGGGCCAGTTCTACGCGCTGTTCTTCATGCAGAACGTGATCAAGGTCGACAGCTTTACCGCCAACGTCATGGTGGCATGGTCGCTGATCCTTGGCACCGGCGGCTTTCTGTTCTTTGGCGCGCTGTCAGACCGGATCGGACGCAAGCCGATCATTCTGGCCGGTTGCCTGATTGCGGCAATCACCTATCTGCCGGTATTCAGCTTTCTGACCAAGACGGCGAATCCTGCGCTTTATGCGGCGCACCAGACCCCGGTCACGGTGACGGCGAACGAGGCGGATTGTTCGTTCCAGTTCAACCCGACCAACACGGTGACCTTCTCCAACTCGTGCGACGTGGCCAAGGCGCTGCTGGCACGCACTTCGGTCAACTATACCACGGTCTATGATCCGGCTGCCACGTTGGCGCAGGTTCAGGTCGGCGAGACGGTGGTGGCAGCCTATGACGGGGCGACCAACAAAACCGCCATCGCCACCGCAAAGACGGCACTGGGCGAGGTTACGGCAGGCATCGACGCTGCTGCACTGACCGCGCTGACCGCAGCCGAAACTGCGCTGAAAGCAGCCAAGGCCGCCGTCACAACTGCCGAAGGCGCACTGAAGAAGGTCGCCGATGGCACCGACGAGGCAGCAAAGACGGCAGCGCAAGCCGCGCTCGACGCTGCAAATGCCGCAGTACCTGCAGCGCAAACCGCACTTGACGCGGCCCGTGCGGCAATTCCTGCGGATGTTCTGGCGACCTACGACACCGCAGCGGCGGCGCTTGCAGCCGAAAACGGCGTAAAGGCTGCTTTCGAAAAGAGCGTGAA
>JAYSYZ010000009.1:0-16752 GCA_043727195.1 Paracoccaceae bacterium | reverse complement strand
AGCGCGGCCTGCGAGAGGCCAACAGTGGACGCGCCACCGGTGACCGCAATGGTTGCAAGCCAGACCGACAGCGCCGCGATAAAGGACCAGATCCACGGCTTGGCCAACAGCCCCCTCATATGGCGCCGCCTTTGCTTTCCAGCCGGTTCAAAACCAGCCGCAAAGCCAACACGATGATCAGGATCGCGCCTTGTGCGCCGATTTGCCAATCCGGCGAGATGCGCAGGAACGACAGGAACGATCCGGCCAGGGTCAGCGTCAGCGCGCCGATCACGGCACCGATGGGTGAAATGCGACCGCCGGTAAATTCGCCGCCGCCGAGGATGACGCCGGCAATCGACAGCAGCGTGTAGCGCAGCGCGATATTGGCGTCGGCGCTGGTGGTCAGCCCGACAAGACATATGCCTGCCGCGACAGCGAAGCTGGCAGCAAGGGCATAGGCCGACGCGCGGGCAACCAGGATTGACCAACCGGCGCGCTCCACCGAGCGTTGGTTGCCCCCGACCCCGCGGATCAGCACGCCAAGCGAGGATCGCATGATCAGCAGATGCGCGAATACCGCAAGCAAGGCGCTGGCGACGATGGCCATCGGCACCAGCGGCGGCTTCGAGATCATCACCGCCCGTGCCCAGTCGGGCGCCGCTCCACCCGGCGCGGGCAGGATCAGCACCGCGACCCCGGCCCAGACAAAGCTCATGCCCAAAGTGACGACGATCGAGGGCAGGTTGCGCAGATAGATGATCACGCCCATGGCTGCGTATGTCGCGATCGCCCCCAGCAAGATCAGCGCGCCCAGAAGTGGCGTGTCATGCAGAAAGGTGGCGGCGACGCAGGCCACGAAACTGACGAAAGTACCCATCGACAGATCAAGGTCGTTCACTGCCATGATCAGCATCTGCGCTACGGTGGCCAAAGCAATTGGAACCGCCAGATTGAACAGCAGGTTCAGGCCGGTATAACTCATCGCCCGGGGTTGCAGGAAGAAGACGCCCGCTAGCAACACCAGCAGCGAAACCACCGGAACCGCAAGCCGCAAGGTATCGGCGGAAATTCTCATGCCGCCTCACCCTTGAACGATGCGCGCAGGATGTTGTGCTCGCTGATCGCATCGCCGATCAGTTCCGCGACGATGGCGCCCTCGCGAAAGACATAGACCCGGTCGCACAGCTCCATTTCCTCCATCTCGGTCGAGTACCAGACGAAACTGCGGCCAGCTTCAGCCTCGGCGCGGATCATGCGATAAACTTCGTGTTTGGTACCGACATCGACGCCGCGCATCGGATCGTCCATCAACACGACGGGCGCGCGGGCGGAAAGCGCGCGGGCGAACAGAACCTTCTGCTGATTGCCACCCGACAGCGACAGGATCGGGTTATCCATGTCGGGCGTCCGGATCTCGATCCGGGATTTCCAGTCGGCCCCGCGTGCAACCTCTTCACTGTCTTGCACAAAACCCCAACGCGACAGGTCTGCCAGCGAGGCCACGGTCATGTTCCTCAGGATGCTCCACAGATCGAAAATGCCGTTCTCGCGCCGGTCGCCGGCCACAAACGTCACGGCAGGGTCGCGGCTTGGCCACCATTGCGGGCTGTGACTGTCAAACAGCGCCAACAACAAGCGAGTCTGCCCATGCCCGGCCAGTCCCGCCAAACCTACGACCTCACCCTTGCAGGCTCGGAACGGCTGGCCTCTGGGCAGGGTCAGTTCCAGCACCGGCCGGCCCGCAGCAGAGGTGCGGCGGGCAGCAGCCTGAAGCTTGGCCGCGCTTCCCATTGCTTGAACCAGACTGGCATGATCAAATCCGCCGTTGCCGCGTTCGGCAACGATCTTGCCATCTTTCATCACCACGATCCGGCTGGCGGTTTCAAGCACCTCGTTCAGCATGTGGGAAATCAGGATCACGGCACCGCCGCCTGCGACAAAGCGGCGGACATGTGCCAAAAGCTGTCCGGCAAGTTCTGCATCCAGCGAGGATGTCGGCTCGTCAAGAATGACCAGGCGCGGCGGTTCGCCTGCATCGGAAAACGCCATGGCGATTTCAACCATCTGGCGCTGTGCGATCGACAGCGCGCCGACCTGACCGCCGACGTCGATGCCGTGGCCCGGAAAGATGGCGTCAAGACTGGCGGCGATGACCCTGCGCGCCCGGGTGCGCCAGCCAAAACCGCCAAGACTGCGGTGCATGATGCGGGTGTTCTCGACGATGCTCAGGTTAGGACACAGCGAAAGCTCCTGAAACACGCATCTCACGCCACGGCTTCGGGCCACCCCGATGCTGTAAGGGGAAAGACGGGTGCCGTCGCTTAATATCTCGCCCTGCTGCGGGCTGAGGCCACCGTTGATCACCGACACTACCGTGGATTTCCCCGCGCCGTTATGCCCGACAAGCCCGATGCACTCACCCGCCAGGATCGAGAGGGACACACCGTCCAACGCCTGCACCTCGCCAAATCGCACGGCAGCGTTCGCAACTTCCAGCACGGCAGGCGGCGGCAAAGTCATATGGCATCCGTCAGAAAAATTCGGGCGACCTGCCCCGGGGATGGGGCAGGTCGGTCTAAATGCGCGACAGACTGCGTCAGCAATTTCAGGTTACTTTGCGCCGTCTATCACGGCAATCGCGTCAGCCTGGCTGTATTCGACGTTGGCCACACCACCGGCCTGGGTACTGGCGAGGTTGGCTTCAAGATTGTCCTGATCGATGCGCAGGAACGGAACGGTCAGGTCCTTCGGCACTTCTTTGCCGTCCAAAATCTGCTGGGCGACCCAGAAGGCCAGCGTCGAAACACCGGGGGCAATCGACACCGACATCGTGGTATAACCAGAGGCGTCTTTCTGCTCTTTCCACCATTTCAGCTCATCCTCTCGATTGCCCATGACGATAGTCGGCATCGGACGATCGGTGGCAGCGATTGCCTGTGCCGCGCCATAGCCGTCGCCGCCCTGCGTCACCACCCCCACAATCTCGGGCAAAGACGGCAGGATGCCTGCAACTGCCTTCTGGGCCACGTCCTGTGCCCAGTCGCCATGCACCGACCCGACGATCTTGAACTGCGGGAACTGCGCGACACCTTCGGCGATCCCGGCAGAGATTTCGTCATCGACGAATACCCCGGCAAGGCCACGGATCTCCAGCAGATTGCCCCCTTCCGGCAGCACGCCTGAAAGGTATTCCACCTGGCTGCGGCCCATTTCCTTGAAGTCGACGGCGATGCGCCAGGCGCAAGGCTCGGTGACGATGCCATCAAAAGATACGACCGTAATCCCGGCATCACAGGCTTCCTTGACCGCGCCATTCAGTGCGGTCGGCGAAGCGGCGTTGATGACGATGGCGTCATAGCCTTGCAGAATCATGTTCTGAATCTGCGCGGCTTGCTCGGTAGCTTGGTTTTCAGCGGTGGTAAATGCGTCGGCGGCGGCAACAGTGCCATCGGTGACCGCCGGGCCGCTGATTTTCTCCCAACTGGTCAGCATCGCCTGACGCCACGAGTTTCCGGCGTAGTTGTTTGATAGTGCAATCTTTTTTTCCGAAGTCTCTGCGACGGCCGGCATGGCGAAGGCAAGGTTCGTGGCCATCGCGAGCAAAATCGTACTGGTTTTCATCTTTCTCTCCCTGGATTGCTGCACGCACGGCAGCTTCGATGGCCAACCCTCTAGGGTGCCCAAGATCTAATCGTTTTCGGCTAACGTTTCTTCACTCAGTGGACCTAGAATGAGCGAGAAGACCCAACCTGTATAGGGTTTTCAAGCTGCCGGATGGCAAGATTTGCGCCACTCTGCGAGGGCGGCAGCGCGGGTCATCTTGTCGGTGTTGCGGTTCTGAAGGTGGCGCTCCGTCAGACTATGGTTCGGCCTGATGCGAACTTCTGCAATGTTCGCGTCCGCCGCACGTTCCCGCCGGCCCAGCGGCAGGTGCGCGTTTCCGCCGTGTCATCGAGCGACCCTCAGAATTGTCGCCGCGGCCGACAGCTGTCAGAGCCACGACAGGACCGCAGCCGGTCAGTCACGATTGGCTCGGTCTTACCATGCCGCTTCATTGATTTCTTGAAGAACGGCAGAACAGTCTTGCGGTCCCGCTGCAGGGTGACTCGGCATCGCGGAACTTCAATTTCGTGATCAACGGCGCGCGAAAGTTCATGCGTCGCGCCACCTCATCCATATGCCAGCCCCCACGCTTCAGGTGCGCATCCGGACGACCCGTGCCCCGGACCTCGGCGGCGCGTGTTGCAAGGCACCAACAGATGGCGGCGCCTCATAGCCGTTTCAAACCCGACCCCTCCAGCCAAGAACCTTGCTCCTAGACCTCTTTCAACCCTATTCTGACGTGAGAGCACAAGCACAGGGATCACGTCATGAAAACCGCCAAAGACTATCTGGACGCCGCCAACGCCGATGTTCCGCGCGTGCCGCTTGAGGACGCGATCGCCCGCCATGAAAAGGGGGATGCGCTGTTTCTCGATGTGCGGGATTCCGGCGTCATTGCAAATACGGGCACGATCGCTGGCGCGGTTCGAATTCCGCGTGGGTTCCTTGAATTTGCTGCCGACGCGTCGACGCCACATCACAATCCGGTCTTGCAAAAAGATGCAGAGATTTACCTCGTCTGCGGCGCCGGTGGCCAGGCAGCGTTGGCCGGAAAGACACTTAAGGAAATGGGCTTCAGCAAAGTTCACAACGTGGGAGGTTTCGGCGACTGGAAAGCGGCGGGTGGTCCTGTCGAAGATTGATGCGTTTCGACTGTATGGCCGGACCGGGGCGACAAGACGACGAGTTAGAGCCTGCACATCTGAGACCTTCCACATGCTGCCGCGTCCTGTCCTGATCCCCCGTGCCGCCGGTTGCTCCGCAACAGCGCAACTCAAATCGCCCGCCGCCCGGATGTTCGCGACGAGAGCCGCGTGTTCTTCGGCGAAAGCGTCTGCGTTCGGCGAAGACCACGGCCCGCAACGCCTCACCACATTTTCCGGCACCCGTTCGGATGGCCCAACTTCACCCCGCGCGTCTTGGCCATGGCGAGAGCCGCCTTAGTACGCCGAAAGATCGTTTCCCGCTCCGCTTGCGCCACCAGTGCCATGACGCCTACGGTCAGATCATTCGCCTCAGGCTGCGGGGAATTTCGCGCAAGGTTTCCCCCTCGGCCAAGCGTGCCCGCCTGATCCGCCATGTCCGCCCCCTGTAATCACAGCATAACGTTCCTTGCGCAGTGGAGTAACCGGCGGGGGGCCATTGGCATTGAACAGGAAAGATCACCGATCGCCATCAAGCGCATAAACTTAGAGCGTGCGGTCCCGTTCGCGCAGGACGGCTAGTAGTGCCCTGCCTATGGTCCAAGCAAAGACTGGGCGATCCGTCGTTGTTGCGTGTCAGTCGTCTGCGTCCAGGCCGCTCGGATAGGCCTCGCCGATATTGACGAATCGCATAAAATTGCGTATAGAACTATTATAATAGTTGGATGTGATTTCCAGTGTGCAGTCGGCATTCTTTGCCGCAATAGACCATCGAACCACTTGTATTGACACCTCTTGGGCGCAGCAACTGCTTGCCCGGCGCGATGATATTCTTGGGCTCGCTATTGCATGTCCCCAGAACTCTGGGAGCATTAACAATGATTAAGCATAATTTGACATCGTTGAGCCTCGTGGTCCTCGTCCTCGGCGCTCAATACGCCGCAGCAGATGAGACCTCTGACCTGATCAAAAGCGCTGAGTCTGCTGGACCTGCGGCCGTGTCTACTGGCGCCAGCGTCTATGCCGTGGGGGCAGACGGAAAGATGCAGACGTTGCGAGAAGGCACCAACGGATATTGGTGCATGCCCGATGACCCAGCCACGCCGTCTGCCGACCCGATGTGTGGTGACGCAAATTCCATGGAATGGGCGATGGCCTGGACAAACAAGACCGAACCGCCAAAGGACAAGGTCGGGCTGATCTTCATGCTGGCCGGGGGTTCTGACGCCAGCAACACCGACCCCTATGCGACGGCGGCGACAAACTCCAACCACTGGGTAACGACGGGCCCGCATATCATGGTCATGAATGCGACGGATTTGATGCAGGGATACCCGACGAGCGCGGACCCCGACACGACCATGCCCTACGTAATGTGGGCAGGCACGCCCTATGCGCATCTGATGGTTCCAGTGCAGTAACTCACGCCGATCCGACCCCCAACCTTGTACCGCCCGAAGGCAGAGTTTTCCGGCTTCGCTCAGGGTGACGGGAATCAGTGTATGTTCAGGCATTCCGCGCGGAACCTGCCGTTGTACGCTTCGATGAACGCATCCGTGGGCGTGCCCGGACGCAGTAAGGCGAAGGTGACGCCGCGCTGGTAAGCCCAGAGGTCAATTTCTCGCGACACAGTCCGTTCCGGGCGACATCGCTCAATGCCCGCGAGTCGATGTTGCCCGCTTGTGATGTCTGGAACAAATAAGGAACTTCCAATTTCAGCTCCGTTTTGCCAAACGCCATCCAGATCGAAGAGGCTAGAGAAGTTTCCAGAAAATTTGTTTATTTTCGATATTCCAAAGAGTATTCGTCATAACATCCAAGGCGACAGGTCCAGAATATATCAGCCCTGAAAGAACATTTTGTTCTCGCGTCCCAAAGGCTAGTGTTCAGCCCCGCCCGCCTAACCTCTCAAAACAACGGAAATATCCAGCCTCGGCCGGGTCGAGAGAAAGCGTCAAGAGGGCAAGTGGCGGAGGGAAAGGGACTGCAGTCGAACCTTCTCCACCCTTTAACCCATTGATTTCCCTATATCGCACTTCCAGTTCGAATCCCGAGCGATAGAAACTGACCTGCCTCCCGGAAACGCCCTCACTTTAATGTAGAGTCTGCCCAACCTTGCTCTGAGACCCAACCTTGTCCCGCCGGATGCTGGAGTTTTCCGGCTCTGATCATGGTGACGGGCTGGTTGCGTCGCCGGGATTATGGATAGCAATCGGCACGTTGTATCCGATCGCGCTGTGTGGCCTGACCTCGTTGTAGTCTCTGCGCCAATGCTCCAACTTTTCACGGGCGTCGGCAAGTGTCAGGAACCAATGTGCGTTCAGGCATTCGGCCCGGAGTTTGCTATTGAACGCCTCGATGAAGCCGTTGTCGGTCGGTTTGCCGGGCCTGGGGAAGTCCAGAGTGACGTTGTTGGCATAGGCCCAGAGGTCGAGGTCGCGAAAGATGAACTCGCTGCCATAGCATGTTGGGAATGACGCGCCGTTGAAGGTTATGGCCGCCTGCGCAGTCTGCCAAATTGCGCAGCAGGCGGCCATAACCGGATCTCGGGTCTCTATGGTGGTTTTGCGAACCACACCACAGAGGAGACCGGCTATGGCCAAGGTTGAGTATACTTCGGATGCCCGTGTTCTGGTAGGCATCGACATTTCCAAACACCGGCATGAGGTGCTGATTGCCGTCCCGGGCAAGACGCGCCGTCGGCGCATGACGATTACCAACTCCACTGACGATTTCATGCGGCTGATCGCGATCTTGCGCGAATACGACTTGCCAGTCCGCATCGGCTTCGAGGCCACCGGCAACTATCATCGCGTGCTGATGTATCACCTTGGCGTCGCCGGGTTCGACTTGAAGCTCGTGTCCTCGGTCGCTTTGGCCCGCACGCGGGAGGCGCTGCACAACAGTTGGGACAAGAACGACCCCAAAGATGCCCAAGTCATCTTGCACATGCTGCAGATTGGCGCGGTGCAGATCTTCCAGGACCCGATTGTGGCCAGCACGAACGACATTCAGGAATTGTCCAAGACCCATGATGCCGTGTCGCGGGCCAAGACCGAACTGTGGCACCGCATCCTGACCCACTACCTGCCGCTCTACTTTCCGGAAGCCGATCGTTTCCATCGCAGTTCGCGGACAGATTGGTTTCTGGCGTTTCTCGAGATGTTCCCTTCTCCACACATGATCAGCGCCATGACGAAGGAGGAGTTCATCCAGACTGCTTGCAGCGAAGGTCAGCTCTTCTGCCCCGGGACGGGCGCCTGCTACGTTTTCAGGGGAAGATGGTGAGCGTGTTGTGGCGCAATGGGACGGACTGGCCCCCGAAGGGCTTTGCTCAGTTGCTTCGATGAGAGTGCATATTAATTTCGGGGTCACAAACTGTAAGATCAAGCAGCCACAAAATCGCGTTTCTGTCGCCGTGGTTGCGGTGAAGCTTGGCAAAGGTGCCTCTGTTCTTATGCTTCTTCAGGATGCCAACAAGTTAGCCTTGGCTGAACATGCTCCGCGTCCGCTCAGGTACGCGCAGGGTAATCAGAGTGCAGCCAAGACCGAGTTGATGTCAGTATGTGATGCTGCGGCCTGCGTGGGACACGGCGGGCAAAACGTGTTCGCGCCATTAGAACACTTGAAATTATGCAAGAATGGCAGTATGTTTATCAGTGGTGGGGGGAGAAGCGCATGATGACAAAAGCGGTGGCAATGAGGGCTTCCTGAACCTTCGGGCGTAAGCTTTCGGTACGCCCGATAGCGAAGGCAATTTGCACAGAGTTATAATTCGCATGTTTGGCTGCATGGACGATGCAGCAATGCCGTATGGCTATCGAATATTTAGTTCATGAAATTTTGAACGCCGGGTCCTTTCTGATCCGGGTGCTCACGACGACCTCCAGAACATAGACGCGTGACGTTTATTGGTCGATGAGCGGCGGAATTCCGGCGAAGCATTTGTCGGCCCTCCGTTCGCGACGCCATGTTTAGAATGGGAGGTTGAACCATGGCAGAGACACTTTTAGCGGTCACAGGAACCACCGTGACCCACGACGAAACCGCCGGATTGCAGAATCTTGAAACCACTCCTTTGGTTCCCGGTGACGCAAACGACGATGACGTGCTTTTGTCCACGCTGCCGGCTGCATTTTCACTGCGGCTGACCGAACTCGGCGCACCGGGGCAGCCGATCGGGGCGGCAGGGAGTGACGGGAACGTCGTCACCTTCAGCCCGGTCGGTACCCTTGGCAACATCGCGTTGACCGACGCCAACGGCGACCCGCTTGACGGTGTGGACAGCGGGCTGACTACGGCAAGTGGAGATGCCATCCTTCTTTACACTGACACCGCGAACGACAACATCGTTCTTGGCAGGACCGCTGAAGGCACTGTCGTGTTTGCGATCTACCTTGAGCCGACTGGTGGGACGACGCCCACCGGGGCAAAGCTCTGGACCGTCCAGTACGCGGCGATTGATCATGGTGACGACGGCAACGACTTTGACAGTGCTGTCGACCTGACAGGGCTTGTCCATGTCACCGTCAACGAGGCGCAGACCTTCAACTTCGCGAATGCGCCTTCTGGCCAGAACCTGTTCATGCTGTTCGGCAGTTCCTCGCAGGCGTTGCTGATCACTGGCGAGGACCCTGCAAATCAGTCTGTCGGCGAGAATGTCTCAAGCGGCAACGTGGTCAACAGCAGTCAGGGCGGCGGGACGACGACGCTCGGCACTGACGGTCAACAGGTCAAGGCGCAGAAAGCCTTGGTCGTGACTTTTATCGCTGGTGCCAACCCTGACTACATCGCCGGACCTGGCGCGGGGAACAACCCAGGCCAGCCGCTGAGTGCGACCGAAGCGAATGTCGAGGCCAACATTCAGTTCAACGGGTATATCCTTACCCAGGCAGCCGAGTTCACGATCTCGCAGATGCAGCCGAACAACGCCGCCGTCCGCGTGGAAATCGAGGCCTATCTCACGACGGATTCAAGTGGCGCCAATTACATTGACGGGAACCCGCTCGTCCAGGGTGACACGGCGATCAACGTCACGACCGGATCGGTGCAGGTCATCCGCGGCGGTATCAACATCGTCGGCACTGCGGGCGTAACCGTGGACTACACCGGCGCCGGTGCCGTCATCACCGGCCTGCTGACCAACGATGTGGTCAAATACCAGACGGATACTGACCACAACCGGGTTCTGATCCGGAACGATCAGCCAGCATCCGGACCGGGCAGCAACATCGCCTTCGACCTTGGCGGCTTTACTCTGACCGAGGTGGAAGGTGACACCGACGAGATCGGCTCGAACATCTTCTTCGAGGACGACGGCCCTTCCATTGCCGCAGGCACCAATCCGACAGCCCTGACGGTAGACGAAACCACCCTTGGCACGAACGCTTCGGGCAGTTTCACGGGTCTTTTCACCGTCAACTTCGGCACCGACGGTGAGGCGCAATCAGGTGCCCGGATCTATGAGCTTGGCATCGGAAACACCAACAGCGGACTCGTTGATACGGCCACCGGAAACGACGTCTTCCTGTTCCTCTCTGCTGACGGCACGACCATTACCGGCAAGGAAGGGACCGACCTTTCCGACGCGGCGACTGGCGACACAGTCTTTCAGATCACCGTCAATGCCAGCACTGGGCTTGTCACGCTGGACCAGCAGCGCGCCATCGTGCATCCGACTGCCAACCCCGATGAAGCGAAGACCCTCGCCGACGACGTAATCACCTTGACCTTGCGGTCGACGGACGGCGACACCGACTGGGCAGAGCGTACCGAGAACGTGGGTGACCGCTTCATCTTCAAGGACGACGGTCCCACTGCCGGCGCCAACACCGCGGTGCAGTTCGATGACGAAACGGCGCAGAACACGGTCTCGGCCAATCTGGCCGGCACCGGCGACGCTACGGGCACGTCCGCGACAGCATCTGGAACGTTGACCCACACTTTCGGCGTGGACGGGGCGGGCACAGTGCTGCTGACTGCTCCAACGCTTCCCGCCATTGGCGGTTTCAGCCACAGCCTGAGCCTCGACGGCACGACGCTTACCATCAGCCAGATGCAAAATGGCGCCTCGGTCGACGTGCTGGAGTTTGAGGTGACAAACAGCGCTACGGGCGCCTACACGATAACGCACCTCGCCCCGGTGTTTCACCCAACGATCGGCACCACTGAGGAGGACGTCACATTTACAGTCAACTACGAGGTGACGGACAAGGATGGCGACAAGGCGACATCTTCTATCGCCATCAACGTCGATGACGACACGCCTACCGTCACCGCAGGCGTCAATCCTACCGGGCTTACAGTCGATGAAACAAACCTTGCGTCCGATGTCACCGGCAGCTTCGCCAACCTTTTCACCGTTTCTTACGGCGCTGATGGTGCAGCGGATACGGGTGCGCTGACGTATACGCTTGGCATTGGGGTCGCCGACGCAAACAGCGGCCTCATCGACACTCAATCCGGCGATCCGGTGTTCCTGATCGTGTCGCTGGACGGCACGACAATCACGGGAAAGGCCGGCGCCAATCTACTGGCAGCTGGATCAGGGCCGACCGTCTTCCAGATCTCGGTCGCGGCCGATGGGGTGGTAACGCTCGATCAGCAGCGCGCCGTGATTCACCCGAATGCCACCAACGTGGACGATCCCGTGTCGCTTGCCGACAACGTCATCACGCTGGCGTCCGCCGCCAAGGACGGTGATCTCGACACTGCAAACCGCACCGAGAACGTGGGCGACCGCTTCACCTTCCGGGATGACGGGCCCGCAAATTCGGTGGATGACGCAAACGGGACCTACACTACCGGAGCACAGGGCGTCTGGACCCCTGACGCCGGAGAAGACGGGCTGAAGGCGCTGGACGTGACCTTCGACGGCTACGAGATCAACGCCTTCGGGACCCAGACGACAACTGTAGCCAACAGTTCCTTCACGAAGACTTCTGCCTTCAGCTACGAGGGGTCGATCACCGACGACTTCAACGGCGACGGCATCGACGATACCGTCGAGTTCACGGTGACCTTCGATCCGGACGATCTGGACTCCTACGATCTTCAGGTCACGACACCGCCGTCAAGCGTTATCGTCAGGGACTCCTCGCAAGGCGCGCTGAAGGCGAGCGGCCCCAATCCGGTGCGAACGCTTCTGTTTGGCGGCAGCGAAGCCGGGCAGGATGATGTCGTTTTCTTCGGGGTGGTTGCGACCGCGCCAGTGTCTGTTTCGGGCGGCGATGCCTTGGCTGTGCCACCGGGGACGCCCAACGACCTTTTCGACCTAGTCTATCCTGGAGCGACCGATTTGAACGAAGGCCAGATCCGCAGTTTTCTGGCCCCGACGAACCAGATCGCGACGCTGATCAACAGTGCGACGCAAATGAACGTGTCAACTTCGGGCATCGGCATCAACAACAACAACCTTGATGGGTCGGGGACCGGGATCCAGGCAGGCGACGAAAGCTTCATCTTCAATCCCGAGGAAGAGGTCGATAGCGTCCGGGTCTACATCTCGGGCTCGGTTGGCGGGTACGCCACCCCGGCCGAGGAACTGTACTACAGGGTATTTTACACTGACGGGACTTATTCGGAGAACGTCCTCGTCTCGGGCAGCTTGCTGACCGACGCCTTGCGCAGCGATCCGATGGTTCCACAAGCGGCACGCGGCGGACGGTTCTTCGAAATCGAGGGCGACAAGAAGATTGACGCGGTCCAGTTGACGATGGGCGCCGGGTCAATCAAGATCCCTATCATCCAGTGGACCGTCGAAACGGCCTTCGATCCCGAACCGCTCCGCCTCGACTTCAACGCGGCGCTGTTCGACGGAGATGACGATAGCAGTGGTACGGACGCGTTCTCGGTCGACCTTGTGGACAGCACGACCTGACATGCAAACCTGCGGGCCTGCCCGGCTGGGTGGGCCCGTCCGTTTCCTCATCTCGACGGATGTCAACCATGGTTTCATCACCCGGAGCGGACCGAGTCTCTGTCGCCATGCGGGCTGTAAGGCGGCAGTTCCCTGTTCTTGTCCTGCTAAGCTGCCTGCTGAATCTTTTGCTCCTGGTGACCAGCATCTACATGCTTAACGTCTACGATCGCGTGCTTGCAAGCGGTTCGTTGGACACACTTTTATGGCTGACCTTCATCGCCGTTTTCTCGATCATCATCTACGGCGTGCTGGAACAGTCACGGCGAAAGACCCTTTCGCGTGTGGCAGGCTGGCTTGAGGCAGAACTCAGCGCACCGATCCTGCAGCAGGCAATGGAGATGAGGCTTGCCGGCAATGGAGGGCGAGCCGGAACACGGGACGTGGGCGATCTTCGCAGGTTTTATAGTGGTGACGCCGTTCTGGCCTTTCTCGACGCTCCTTGGAGCGTGATTTTCCTTGCATTCATCTGGCTCTTGCACCCCACCCTCGGCCTATTCGCGACGATTGGGGCCTTGGGGCTTCTAGGGCTTGCTCTTGCCAACGATGGCCTGACGCGCAGCCGACAGATGCGGTTGTCACAGCTGACGAAAGTCCAACAGGACAACGCAAATCGCTATGTCGACGCCGGAGAGACGATCGGCCCTCTCGGGATGGCGCGCGCCGTATTCGGGGCGTGGGACCAAAGCCAAGAGGAGATTGCCGCCGAACAGCGGATTCTCACCGATCGGACCACCACGATCCTGTCCATTGTGCGCAGCCTGCGACAGGGGCTGCAGATCGGCATCCTTGGTGTCGGTTCCTATCTGGTCCTTGCGGGTGAGATATCGGCCGGTGCCATGATCGCAGCTTCGATTGTCATGGGCCGCGCCCTTGCTCCGATCGAGCGCGCTACGGGGGCATGGCGCGCTTTTGTGGCCGCGCGGACGGCGCTAGCCTCTCTGACCGAGCTTTTCGCCAGTGTCGCCAGATCCCAAGCACCCCGCGTGACGCTGCCCCGACCACGCGGGCGCTTCGCGTTCGACAATGTCCTCTTCGCGGCGCCTGGTACCAGCGAGCCGGTTCTCCACGGCCTGAGCTTCGCGCTTAAGGCTGGCCAGAATTGCGCCGTCCTTGGTCCGTCGGGCGCGGGCAAGTCGACCCTGTGCCGGCTTGCAGTCGGCGCCTGGCGCCCGGCCCGGGGCCATGTTCGCCTTGATGGTGCCGATGTATTCGACTGGAATCCGGAAGATCTTGGCCCGCATATCGGCTATCTGCCGCAACAGGTAGAACTTTTGCCCGGCACTGTGGCGCAGAACATCGCCCGCTTTCGCGAGATCGACAGCGGCGCGGTTGTCCGCGCCGCTATGACAGCAGGGGTGCACGAATTGATCCTTGCGCTGCCCGATGGATACGAGACGCAGATATCGCTGCATTCCCGCCTGATCTCACTCGGCCAGCGGCAGCGCCTTGCCCTCGCGCGGGCGATCTACGGAAACCCGGCGTTTGTGGTGCTCGACGAGCCGAACGCCAATCTTGACGAACAGGGCGACCGGGCTCTGGTCGAGACGCTGGATGCCCTGAAGCGCGCCGGTACGACCGTGTTGATCGTAACGCACCAGGCGTCGGTGCTGAAGTGCGCCGACATGATCTTGGCGATTCGCGACGGCACTGTGGCGGCCTTCGGGCCGCGCGACCAAATTCTCAAGCCGGTGCGGCGCGTCGAAGCGGTGTCGGTGGGCTCCGGCGGCTCGGGCCTTCTGCAAAAGGTCCCGCCGGAACAAGGTCAGCCTGAAGCCATCATTGCGAGGGAGTAGTGTGATGACCGTATTCCTTGATCGCGACGGACTGTGGAACATGGCTGACGTCTGGTTCGGGGACATGGCCAGAGCGTTGACCAGTCGTGTTGGGACGATGACCGAGACCGAGATCGGTCTTGCAACCGCCCTCGCCGTAGCGCTGATCCTGAGTGCTGTCTGGATTTCCGGTCGTCGGCGCCCGCTGTCCCCTGCCCATATCAGCAGAGACCTTGCGCTTCTGACACGCGGTCCAAAACGCCTTGGGCTGGCGGCTGCGGCGGCCTTTGTAGCGATCTTCGCCGGCTGGTCGGCCTATGCGCCGCTTGCAAGCGCAGCTCTTGCTCCCGGAGTGATTGGAGCAGATGGCCACCGCAAGACAGTGCAACATTTTGAAGGCGGCATAATTCGCAAGATCCATGTCCGCGAAGGCGATACTGTGTCTGCCGGAGATCCGTTGGTCACCCTCGACGACACGGCAGCGCGATCTCTGGACGCAGAAATCCGTGAGCGGTTCCTGCACATCCTTGCCACCGAGGCGCGACTGGAGGCGGAGCAATCTGACGCTGCCGACATCGACTTTCCGAAGGCCCTTCTGGTGGAAGAAGCACCGGAGTTGCAGCAGATCATGGAAGGACAGCGCCAACTCTTGCTCAGCCGGCGCGCGACGCTCGCCGGCCGGATATCCATTCTCAAGGCACGTATCCTTCAACTGGGTGAACAGAATAACGGCCTCGAGCAGATGGTCGCAGCGGAGCAAGAGCAGCTGGCGTTGGTGAACGAAGAGATCGCCGATGCCGAAGGCCTTCTTGCCCAGGGCTTGGAACGCAAGCCGAAGGTCCTGAACCTGCAGCGCACGCGTGCGCAGATCTACGGGTCGCGCGCCATGAACAGGGCGCGGATCGCCGAGAACGCAGCAGGGATTGGCGAGGCCCAGTTGCAGCTCATCGCTGTCGAAGAGGAACGTCGCGAGGAAATCGCGGAAGAACTCGCGAACACTCGACGCGTAGTGTCGGAACTCAAGGGGCAACTGCCATCCCGCGAGAATATCCTGGAGCGGACCGTGATCCGCGCGCCGATCAGCGGTACAGTAATGAACCTGCGGGCGACGACCGAAGGCGGAGTGATCAGAGCCTCAGAGCCTGTGGCAGAGATTGTCCCCTCGGATGCGCGGCTGATCATCAATGCCCGCGTTCAGCCCAACGATATCGACCGGATAGTACCAGGAATGTCCGCCCGCGTGGTGCTAACTGCCTACACTCAGAGAAACCTGCCGTTCATTCACGGCACGCTGCAATCCATTTCAGCGGATGCACTTGTCGACGAACGTACGGGCCTTGCCTATTTTCTGGCTAGGGTGGAAGTCGACTTGCGGGCCATTGACGAGAACTTGCAGGTCCAGCTTCTTCCCGGCATGCCGGCGGAAGTTATGCTTCTGGAGGGCGAGCGCAGCGCCTTCGATTATCTCCTTGCGCCGATCCTGGAAAGCCGGCGGCGAAGCTTTCTCGAGGGGTGAAATCTGTTGTCAAAAGGCGCCTTCCAGTCGTGACCTTCACAAAATGGCAACTGGCCGCTGGTGGACCGCTCCTTGCGCTGCCTGACCTGGCCGCCGAACCGCCCCTTCCGCCTCTGACAATCGCCAACCTCGATGGTCTCGTCTGGCTTGGACTGATCGGCGCCACTGCCACCTATGGGTTCTGGTTGCGTGGCATTGAACGTCTTTGGCCTGGCATGGCGGCCGCGCTGGAAATTCTCGGCCCCGTCACCCGGTCGGTCTGGGTGGGTCTGGCTTGCAGAGCCCCTGACCGCTATCCCACCTCTTGGCGCGGCAATCGTCCATGCGGCGATCTGGGCGGGCAAGGTCGCCTCACGCTCGGTCGGCAATAGCGCCATTCGGCCGACAGTCCCGCAAAAAGACTACAACGCGACCCACTAGATTGGGGCCTGTTGCCAAGACGGTGACCCGGAGGTGATTTGAACGTTAAAGCTCTGGCCGCCGCTTTCCATTCACAACGCTTTCAAATATCGATGGACAAGATCTTAATTGGATCACGTCTCTCGGTTAGAGATGGGTGCGCATAGATCTATTGCAGACGTTGGCAGGCAGGGCAGCAAAAGCCCGCTCCCGCCGGTTTCGACCGTTCCATGTTAGGTGCAGGAAGATCGGCGATGGTTCGACCGCAGTCCCAGAAAGTGCGTAAGCGCTGTTCTGACCCCACCTTCCTGCTGAATTCGTAAGCTGCGATGCGCTCTCGTGTAGATCTGCACGGGAGGTGTCATTGGGAGTCCATCGGGAGAGCCGTATGGAGGCCGTTGGGTTTGTGGAGCTTCT
>JAYSYZ010000008.1:0-5944 GCA_043727195.1 Paracoccaceae bacterium | reverse complement strand
ATGCCGCCCAAGGTGCCGGAAATGTCGCTGTAGCTGATCGCCACCCCAAGCGAGGTGTTCTTGGTCAGGTTCAGGAACTGGCTGATCAGCGGCGGGATGATCACCCGCAAAGCTTGCGGCAACACGATCAGGCTCATGGTGCGGCCGGGGCGCAGGCCAAGCGCAAAGGCGGCCTCGGACTGGCCGCGGTTGATTGCCTGGATGCCGGCGCGGACGATCTCGGCGATGAAGGCGGCGGTATACAGGGTCAGCGCGACCAGCAGCGCGGTAAAGGCGTGGGCGACAAGAATGCCGCCTTGGAAGTTGAAGCCTTTCAGCACCGGGACCTCGAAATGCAGACCCAGCGCGGCCAGAAGGGCGATGATCGGCGCGAAAAGGACCAGAAGCGACTTCCACCAGGTCGTGGGGCGGTCACCGGTGGTTTCTTGCCGCCTGCGGGCGTCGGACACGATGCGATGGTTGACATAGATTGACCCGCCGATCACCGCGACAAAGGCCAGAAAAGTCAGGTTCAGCGACAGAAAACCAAGGTCGATCGACCCCAGGCCACGCTCAAGCAGCGGACCGGGGACGTTGGTGCCCCGGTTGGTGACGGCGACGGTGTCGAAGAACGACATCGAGGCGGCAGGCACCTCACCGGCCACGGTCATCTCGTCGGTGACCTTGAAATCCTTGGGGGCGGGCATGGTTTCGGTCAGGACGACGTAGGACAGCAAAACCCACAGCAGCAGCGGCACGTTGCGGAACATCTCGACGTAGACGGTCATCAGCCGCGACACCAGCCAGTTGTTCGACAGGCGCAACACGCCGACAAAGACGCCAAGGATGGTGGCGCAAATGCAGCCGATGAAGGCCACGACAAGGGTGTTGGTCAGGCCGACCAGCAGCGCCCGGAAATGGGTGCTGTCGTTGGTGTAAGGGATCAGCGTCTGCGGGATGTCATAGCCCGCGCGCTGCCAGAGGAAGTTGATCGACAGTTCCTTGCCGCGATCTTGCAGGTTCTGGTCAAGGTTATAGCCAAGCCAGCCGATCACGATCACGAACAGCGCCAGAACTATTGCCTGAATGGTGTAGGACCGGTAGCGCGTATCGAAGATGAGCATCGAAAGCCGAAAGTCCTGCCTCGGCGCGTCAATGGCCATTGTCATGGCATTCCCCCTGTTTACTTCCCATGGGCAACCCCGATGTTTCGGTGGTGTCAGGACCAGACGCACATCGCTGCACGCGCGCTCCAAGCCCAAAGAGCATTGTCTGAAAGAAGACCGGGGGCGCCTGCCGGCGCCCCCGGAATTGCCCTATTTCAACGGAAGGGCGGAGCGTACTGCAGACCACCCTGGGTCCAAAGCGCGTTCAGACCACGGGCGAGGTTGATCGAGGTGCCCTCGCCGATGTTGCGCGAGAATATCTCGCCATAGTTGCCGACAGCCAGGATCGCGTTCTTGAAGGCCGCGTTATCAAGGCCGAATTTTGCACCCATCTCGCCCGAGACGCCCAGCAGGCGCTTGACTTCTTCATCAGCGGTCGCGGCAGCGACTTCTTCGACGTTGGCTGCGGTAATGCCTTTTTCTTCGGCGATCAGCAGCGCGTAGTAGGTCCAGCGGACCACGTCGCCCCAGGCCGAGTCGCCATTGCGGACGACCGGGCCAAGCGGCTCTTTCGAGATGATTTCCGGCAGGATGACGTGGTTGTCGGCATCCGGCAGAGTCGCGCGGGTGGCAGCCAGGCCCGAAGCGTCGGTGGTGAACGCATCGCAGGCGCCGGCAGTATACTGGCGCTGGGCTTCGGCGTCGTCAGCCACGTTGACCGGCTGATAGCTGATGTTGTTTTCCTTGAAGAAGTCAGCAAGGTTCAGTTCGGTCGTGGTTCCGGTCTGGATGCAGATCGTAGCACCATCCAGTTCCTTGGCCGAAGACACGCCAAGGTCTTTCTTCACCATGAAGCCCTGACCGTCATAGTAGTTGACGGCCACGAAATCGAGCTTCAGGTCATTGTCCCGGCTGTAGGTCCAGGTGGAGTTGCGGACCAGAAGGTCGACTTCGCCCGATGCCAGCGCGGTAAAGCGGGTTTCGCCCGTTGTCGGCACGAACTTGACCTTCGTTGCATCGCCGAAAATCGCTGCGGCGAGGGCGCGGCACAGATCGACGTCAAAGCCGGTCCAGTTGTTGTTTGCGTCGGGCGCGCCGAATCCGGTCAGGCCGGTGTTCGACCCGCAGACCAGCTCGCCCCGGGCCTTCACATCGTCCAGTGTCCCGGCCGCAGCCAGGCCGGAAACCAGAGCGGTGGCCGCGAGCGTACCGAAGAATACGGATTTTGTCATTCTTACCTCTTCCTGAGTTTATCGCCTTTCATGGGCGACGTTTTTTTGGTGCCCCACGATCCCTCGCGGGGGCGCTACTGATGGAGGTGAGCCTCTCCCAGTCCGTCGCATTTTCGGCGAAAGCGGTTCGAAAGGTCAAGCGGCTCGCCACAGAAACAGGAAAATCGCACAGTTTCCTTGCATTGGTCAATCACATCAGCCTTCCAACCTACCCCTGCACACATATTGGGCAATCTTGTTACCCACACAATTCAAAGAATCGGTATGCCTGCGCAAAGGCGGCATGTTTCAGGGCGGCCAGTTCGGCAGCCTCGTCGTCCACCCCCCAAAGCTCGGCTTGCCAATCCTCGTCGATCCGCGACAGCCGCCAGGCCGCCTCGGCATCAAGCCGGCCCGCTGTCGTCGCCAACGCCAGGACAAGCGAACCGGACAGCGCGACAAGGTCGTGAAAGGCGGCAATCTGGAACGGCGTCAGCGCCGCCACACGGGCGGTCAGCGCGGCCAGACTGGCAGGGGGCTGGGCGCAGTGCATGACGCCGCTGGTGACACGCAAGGGCGCTTCCAGCGCTGTGGCGGCCCAGTCAAGCAGCGGGTCCCAGCCCGCCGCCTGCCGCGCCACCAACGGCTCTGGCCCCGGGGCGCGGTAACACAAAAGATCGGTGCCGCCATAAGCCGCGACGATGGCCACCACCTCGTCGAATTGCGGCGCGACCTTGTCGATGGCGGAATTAGCGGTGCGGGTGAAGGGCATCGTCGCAGGGTTCACCAGGCCGGTCTGCGCCTCCCATTCCGCCGCAACCGCCTCGGCCAGCGCCAGCGTCGGCAAAACCAGCGGCGCTTTGGCCGGGGTCCGGACGGGACTCGCGTCCAGATGCACGGTGAAACCGTCGTCGCAGGCTTCGGCGCGCGCCCCCGACCAGAACCGTTTCGCGGCCCAACCGCTCATCCGCCGCGGCTCATCTGATCGCCTCGAACGGGTCGGCGGGGACGTCGCCCTCCTTCCAGTCCATCAGCTTCCAGGTGCGCAGCATGTGTTCCGGCAGCGGGGCTTCGAAGGTCAGCATCTTCTTGGTGATCGGATGTTCGATGCTCAGCGAGCGGGCGTGCAGGTGCAGCTTCTTGGACAGATCGCCGCCGATCGACGCACCCCAGCCGTCTCCGGCATTTTCCTGCTCCGACCCGCCATACTTGCCGTCACCAAGGATCGGGTGACCGATTTCGGCCATATGGGCGCGCAACTGATGGGTGCGGCCAGTGACCGGTTCCAGCGCCATCCACGACAGGCGCGCGCCGAGGAACCACAGGGTGAAATAATCGGTCTGGGCGCGTTTCGCTTCGGGGTGGTCGGCCACCTTGGCGGGATGGACGCAAATCATCTTTTCGCCTTCGCCACCCCGCCCCCGCCCGGGGGCCTTCATCAGCGCGAACTTGATCGAGCCCTGGCGGGGGTGCGGCACGCCGGCGACGACGGCCCAATAGATCTTGCGCGCGGCGCGGTGGCGCAGGGCTTCGGACAGCGCTCGGGCGATGCGGTCGGTGCGTGCCAGCATCAAGACGCCCGAAGTGTCCTTGTCCAACCGGTGAACCAGTTTCGGGCAGTCCTTGAAGCCGAACTTCAGCGCCTCGGTCAGCCCGTCGACATGGCGGTCGCCCTGGCCGGAGCCGCCTTGCGACGGCAGGCCGGGGGGTTTGTTCAGGATGATGATATGCTCATCCTTCCACAGCACCGCCGCCTGGATCATCTTTGCATCCGCAGCACTGACGCCGCCATCGCGCGGGCGGCTGGGGGCCTCGGTTTCGGGCAAGGGCGGCACGCGGATGGTCTGGCCCGGCGCCACCCGGTCTGACGCCTTGGCGCGGGCGCTGTCGACACGGACCTGGCCGGTGCGGCACATCTTTTCCACCGCGCCCTGCGTCAGTTGCGGGAACCGGCGTTTGAACCATTTGTCCAGCCGCTGTTCGCCCTCGTCCTCGGATACCGTCAATAGCTTCACGCTGCTCATGTCAGACCTCGGGCAAGGGCAGCACCAAAGACGATGGCGGCAAGCGACAGGATCACCGATCCGCAAACATAGGCCAGCGCGGCTGCGGTCTGGCCAGATTGCCCCAACCTCATCGCGTCCAGCGAAAAGGCCGAGAATGTGGTGAAACCGCCCAGCACGCCCGCCATCAGCAAAGGCGACAGACCGGGGCGGTCAACCAGCAGGACAAAGCACACCCCCATCGCAAAACTGCCCGCCACATTGACGATCACGGTTGCCCACGGCCCGCCGATCATCACCACGGTCAGAAACCGCAGGACAGAGCCGAGGGCACCGCCAAGCGCGACTTGAAGCACAGGCATCATCATGGCCCGTCCTTGACCCCCCGCCCTTGATTCGTCAACATGCAGCCGGATCAAGGACAGACCGATGCTGTTCGGCGCAATCGGGTTTTCCTAAGGCAGCTTTGCACATACCCGCAAGGTGTTCGATCGGACGGGCGCGCATTCGGTCAATCTCGGCGACAACATGCAGTCGCTTGCAGTGCGCCATCTCTATCGCTGCCTCGGCATTCCTGCCGAACGGATCGTGCGCATCGACCGTGACCGGCTGGCGCAGTACGATGGCCCGCCGGTGGTCTTGCCGATGAATGCGGTGTCTTTCCACAACTGCCTTCCCGCCGCGCCGAATGTGATCCCGCTGTTCATCGGCTTTCATGCCGCACCCGCCGTCATTCGGGCCCGGCGCGGCTGGCTCGCCCGGCATGGCACCATAGTCTGCCGCGATCCGGCCACTGCAGCGGCCCTGCGTCAGCCATTGACGTCACGGCTGTGAAAGCGGCGCAATTCGACCGGTTCAAGGCGGCCCTGCTGCCCTATCTGTCGGCGCCCTGACGCTTGGCACGCAACTTGGCAAAATAGTCGAGCCGCTTTTTCAACTCCCGCTCAAAGCCGCGTTCAGGGGGCAGATAATAGAACGGGCGCTTCATGCCGTCGGGGAAATAATCCTGCCCTGAAAAGCCATCCTCGGCATCGTGGTCATAGGCATAGCCGTCGCCGTAGCCGATCGCCTGCATCAGCTTGGTGGGTGCGTTCAGGATGTGCTTTGGCGGCGGCTGGCTGCCGGTCTCGCGCGCCGCAGCGCGTGCTGCCTTGTAAGCGGTGTAGACCGCGTTCGATTTCGGCGCGAGGGCCAGATAAACCACCGCCTGCGCCAGCGCCAGT
Source organism: Paracoccaceae bacterium (assembly GCA_043727195.1). GTDB lineage: Bacteria > Pseudomonadota > Alphaproteobacteria > Rhodobacterales > Rhodobacteraceae > JAUYQR01. The sequence continues at coordinate 422 of JAYSYZ010000008.1, read as the reverse complement.
TCGCCTTCGGGGGACCCAAGGCGTTCGTAAGTCTGCCAACCGTCAAGGCAGACCGCCTGCGCCTGTGGATCGGCCAGACCAATATCCTCCACCGCCATCCGGGTGATCCGGCGGGCCAGGAATCGCGGATCTTCGCCGCCTTCCAGCATCCGCGCGAACCAGTACAGCGCTGCATCCGGATCCGATCCGCGCACCGATTTGTGCAGGGCGGAGATCAGGTTGTAATGTTCCTCGCCCGCCTTGTCGTATTTCGCCGCGCGCCGCATCAGCCGGGTGGCCAGCGCCTCGCGGGTCAGAGGGGCGTCCAGCTTCCACGCCGCGACCTGTTCGATCAGGTTCAAAAGCGCACGCCCGTCACCATCCGCCATTTCCAGCAGCGCCTCACGCGCATCACCCTTCAGGGCAAGCGCACGGCCCAGCTC
>JAYSYZ010000007.1:0-5963 GCA_043727195.1 Paracoccaceae bacterium | reverse complement strand
TTGTCGAACAGGCCGGGTTCGGTTCCGGTCATCATCGCTTGCGCGCCGAGGGCACAGATTTCGTCAAACAGGGCGGCACGGCGCGCGATATCAAGATGCGCCGCCACTTCATCAAGCAGCAGGATCGGCGGGCTGCCCAGATCTTCGGTCAGCGCGCGGGCGTTGGCAAGGATCAGGCTGATCAGCAGTGCCTTCTGTTCACCGGTAGAGCATTGATCAGCTTTCATATTCTTGCCCGCATACAGCGCTGTCAGATCGGCCCGATGCGGCCCCTGCAGCGTGCGGCCTGCGGCAAGATCGCGGCGGCGGCTGTCGGCCAGCACGGTGCCGAGATCATCGGGTTCACTCTCTCCGTCCGGACCGCTGAGGGCGAGAAGCGCGCTGGGGAAGGCGCTGTCGGGGCTTTCGACGCGGGCAATCCGGTCCAGTGTCCGCCTGCGGTTGGCCGTGATCTGCTGACCCGCGTCGGCCATTTGCGCCTCAAGTGCCGCATACCAGTGCGGATCCGTGACCTGATCCTTCAGTAGACGGTTCCGGTCGCGCATCGCTTTGTCATATGTGAGCGAAAGTTCGGCATGGTCCGGCGCAAAGCTGAGGGTCATCCGGTCGAGGAACCTGCGCCGGCCTTCTGCAGCCTCGATCCACAGCCGGTCCATCGCAGGCACCAGCCACAGGATGCGCAGGATGCGGCCGAGACTGGCCTGAGCGGCGGTTTTTCCGTCAATGCGGACCTGGCGCGGTTCGGCAGGTTCTGCCCAGGTCTGCACCTCGTGCGCGCCACCGATCCCCTCGACACCGGCGACGATCTTCCAGCCGAGGTTTTCCGGTTTGCGCGAAAAATCATCCGCCATCGCACGCCGGAGGCCGCGACCGGGCGACAGGAGCGAGACTGCCTCCAGAATGTTCGTCTTGCCTGCGCCGTTCGGGCCAATGATTGCCGCGGGACGCCCGTCAAAGGCGAGATGTGACGTCCGATGGCTGCGGAAATGCGACAGGGTGAGGGTCTTGATCGCCAGACCGCTCACCTGTTTACGCCTTTCAGTTCACAAATGGATATCAGACGCGCATCGGCATGACGACGTAGACCGCCGACATGTCGCTGCCTTCGCGCATCAGCGTCGGATCACCAGAGGAGTTGAACAGGAATACCGCATTTTCCCGGTCAACCTGACTGGCGATTTCCAGCAGGTATTTGGCATTGAAACCGATTTCGAGCTTCTCATCGCCGTAAGCCACGGCCAGTTCTTCCTCGGCGGCACCGGAATCGGGCGAATTGACCGACAGGATAAGCCGATCTTCGTCAAGGCTGAGCTTCACCGCGCGCGACCGTTCCGAAGACACGGTGGCCACCCGATCCACCGCCTTGGCGAATTCCGACGCATCGACTTCCAGCCGCTTGGTATTGCCGGTCGGGATCACGCGGGTGTAGTCGGGAAAGGTGCCGTCGATGACCTTGGAGGTCAGGGTGATTACCGGAGTTGAAAAGCGAACTTTCGTTTCGGAAACCTGCACGGCAATCATCGCCTCGTCGTCGTCCAGCAGTTTGCGCAATTCTCCGACAGTCTTGCGCGGCACGATGACGCCGGGCATGCCGGTGGCACCTTCGGGCAAAGGCGCATCGATCCGCGCCAGCCGGTGACCGTCGGTTGCAACGCAGCGCAACACCGGGCCGCTGTCGCCTGTCGCCACATGCATGTAGACGCCGTTCAGGTAATAGCGCGTCTCCTCGGTCGAGATGGCAAATTTCGCCTTGTCGAACAACCGCCGCAGCACCGGGGCGGGGGCCGAAAAATTCGACGAATATTCCGAACTTGCCATGATCGGAAAGTCTTCTTTCGGCAATGTCGCAAGGCTGAAGGTTGACCGGCCAGCGGCAATGGTCAGCCGGCCCGTGGCGGCATCCTCATTCAGGTTGACCAGCGCGCCGTCCGGCAGTTTGCGGATGATTTCGTGCAGCATCACGGCCGACACGGTGGTCGATCCGGCGCGTTCCACCATGGCGGGGGCACGGTCCAGAACCTCGATGTCAAGATCCGTGGCGCGGAAGCTGACACTCGCACTTTCCGCCTCAATCAGCACGTTGGCGAGAATCGGGATGGTATTGCGGCGTTCCACCACCGACTGGGCCTGCGCCAGCGCCTTGAGCAATGTGGCGCGTTCGATGCTGAGCTTCATGTCACTTCCCCCTGCCGCCCCCAGATTAAAGGGACGCCGAATTTACCCGGTTTCCGCCGGTTCACAAGACTTTGGTCAGACTTTGCGGGCGATTGCGGGGGCCGTCAAGGTGGCCTCCGAAACTGGCCCGGCTTCACCCCTGCAGCAGGCGGCGCAGAAGCTGCAGATCGTCGGACAACTGGCTGTCAAGCGCCATCAGTTCCTCGATCTTGCGCACGCCGTGCATGATGGTGGTGTGATCGCGCCCGCCAAACCTGCGACCGATTTCGGGCAGGCTGCGCGGCGTCAGCTGTTTGGAAAGATACATCGCAACCTGGCGGGGCCGCGCGATGTTGCGCGGACGCTTTGGGCCGATCAGATCGGAAAGCCGGATGTTGTAATGCTCGGCCACTTTGCGCTGAATTTCTTCGATCGACAGCTTGCGGTCGGACGACCGAAGGATGTCGGCCAGGCAATCCTGCGCCAGATCCAGAGTGATTTCGCGACCCACCAGCGAAGCAAAGGCGAACAACCGGGTCAGCGCGCCTTCGAGAATCCGCACGTTCGAGGTGATGCGGTGGGCCAGAAATTCCAACACCCCATCTGCCAGTACGAGGCCGCGATACTGGCCACGGTAATAATCCACCTTCTGCTGCAGGATGCCGAGGCGAAGTTCGTAATCAGTGGGATGGAGATCGACCACAAGGCCGCATTGCAAGCGAGATTTGATACGCTCCTCAAGATCCTTGATTTCGCCCGGGGCACGGTCGGCAGAGATGACGATCTGTTTGTTCTGATCGACGAGGGCGTTGAAAGTGTGAAAGAATTCCTCCTGTGTCGAATCCTTGCCGGCAATAAACTGCACGTCATCGACCATCAGGACATCGACGGAGCGGAACAGTTCCTTGAAATCCATCACCTGACGTTCGCGCAGCGCTTGCACGAAACGGTACATGAACTGCTCGGCTGAAAGGTAGAGGACACGAAGTTCAGGGCGGCGGGTCTGCAATTCGTGCGCGATGGCATGCATCAGGTGGGTCTTGCCAAGGCCGACGCCACCGTAAAGGAACAGCGGGTTGAAGGTGACCGGGCCCCCTTCGGCCACCCGGCGGGCGGCGGCGTGGGCAAGCTCGTTCGGCTTGCCGACCACGAAACTGTCAAAGGTAAAGCGGGCGTCAAGCGGCGCACCGGGCAGGTCGCCGTCAGCAGGCGCGCGGCTGCGGGCGGGTTTTGCTGCGGCGCGCGGCGCGGGCATGCGGCCCAGAACGGCAGCGCCGACTGCAAACTCGATGCGGTCAACCGGTTCGCCCGCGGTGGCAAGCTGGGCGCGGATATGGTCGGAGTAATTTCGCTGCACCCAATCGCCGAAAAACACCGTGGGTACCTCGAACCGTGCGACGCCGTTGTTCAGGACCGACAGCTTCAGGGGTTCAATCCAGGTCACGTAGTTGTTCTTGCCCACGCGCTGGATCAACTCTTCGCGCATCTGGCCCCACGTTTCGTTCGTCATTCTGTCTAGACCTGCCCAAAGTTTCCAGTCCTGCGGGTCTGCCGCAAGCCATGCACCACATCCAATTTACCATGCGAACCGCATCGCCAAGCCAGATACCAAAAGCGCCCCGGATCAGAGGAGGCCGCCTTGATCAGCTTTTCAGGAGACAGGAAACGCAAAGCAGCCAACTGCCGCGAATCCGGCAGGCTGACCAATGCGCATTCGGGGTGGCTTGATCACCACCTTCCAAATCTTTGATCGCAAACAAAAAACTCAGAATTCTCGGCGTTTGCCGTTGAAGTCAGTGCAGTAGCTTTGTGTTTGCGACCCGTTCTTGTCCCCCAAGACGAAGTGAATCGCACGACAAGGCTAGCAAGCCCGAGGCGGGCTCTGCAACCGAACATCTCTATTGACAGGGATTCCCGGAAATCGAATCCGGGCGGGCTTGCAAATCGGCAACTGAACGCCGAATTGGTGTGATGCGCCGGCGTAATCACGTTAAAGGGCGCAACCCTTGCGGGAGCGCCCTGAATCAATCAGACAACCGGTAACCAGATCAGGCGGAAGGCAAAGCCTTTACGCGCGATGCCAGACGCGACATCTTGCGCGCGACGGTGTTCTTGTGAAGCACGCCTTTCGACACACCACGGTCAAGCTCCGGCTGTGCAGCTTTCAGCGCGGCGGCGGCAGCGTCGGTGTTGCCGGCAACAAGCGCCTCCTCGACCTTGCGCAAAAACGTACGGATACGCGAGCGGCGGGCCTTGTTCACAGCATAGCGCGCTTCGGATTGGCGGGCGCGTTTCTTGGATTGGGCGGTATTTGCCATGGGCTTCCTATGGATCTCTCAGTGTTTCAAACGGTTTGCACGAAAGATCAAAGGCCCCGACCCAAGGGTCAGGATTGATTCTTGCCTAAGCGGGCCCACGCGCATGTGCGGCGGCGTATAGAGAAGGTCGGACAGAAAGGGAAGCGCTACTTGTCGCGAAACCGCGGTTGGCGCTTTTCCAGAAAAGCGGCCATGCCTTCCTTCTGATCCTCAGTGGCAAAAAGCGCGTGGAACATCCGGCGTTCAAAGAGAAGGCCTTCCTGCAGCGTGGTTTCCTGCGACCGGTTGACGGTTTCCTTGACCACCATCGCTGCAATGGCCGACTTTTCGGTGATCTTGGCGGCGGCTTTCATCACCTCTTCGATCAGCGATTTGACCGGCACCACCCGAGAGACGAGGCCGCACCGTTCCGCCTCGGCCGCGTCCATGAAGCGGCCGGTAAGATGCATGTCCATGGATTTTGATTTGCCGACCGCCCGGGTCAGGCGTTGGGTGCCCCCCATCCCGGCCACGACGCCAAGGTTGATTTCCGGCTGGCCGAATCTGGCGGTATCGCTGGCGATGATGAAATCGCACAGCATCGCCAGTTCACAACCTCCTCCAAGGCAATAGCCAGAGACCGCCGCAATGATAGGCTTGCGGACGCGGGCAATCACCTCGGCTTCGGGGCCGAACAGGTTGTCAAAGAAAACGTCGGTGAACGTCTTTCCCGCCATCTCGCGCACGTCGGCCCCGGCGGCAAACGCCTTTTCCGAACCGGTGATGACGATGCAGCGGACCTTGTCATTGGCGTCGGCGGCAGTGACGGCAGCGGCAAGTTCGCGCATCAGCTGCGAATTAAGGGCGTTCAGGGCATCGGGGCGGTTCAGCCGGATGAGGGCGACATAATCCTCGATCTCGACGATCAGCGTGTCGTAGGCCATGGGTGGCTCCGCTGTTTCAGGTCGGCTGACTCGTAGCAGCAAAAGGCGGGATGGCAAGTCACCTCTGGCAGGACGGGCACCAGAACGAGGATCGACCCGATTGCACGGAACGGGTGACGATGCCAGCGCAGCCGGGGGTTTCACAGGGCTGCCCCTCACGCCCATAGACGTGAAACTGTTTCTGGAAATAGCCAAGCTCGCCATCCGCCTGCCGGAAATCGCGCAAGGAGGAGCCGCCCGCCTCGATCGCCTCGGCCAGAACCGCGCGGATCAGCGGGACAAGGCCGGACACCGCCGGTTCGTTCAGCCCGCCTGCCAGGCTTAGCGGGCTGATCCGGGCACGGTACAGGGTTTCGCAGACGTAGATATTGCCAAGCCCCGCAACCAGACGCTGATCCAAGAGCGCCGACTTGACCGGTGTGTTGCGGCCCCGCAAGCGCGCAACCAGATAGGGTTCATTGAAATCATTGCCAAAAGGTTCGGGGCCAAGGCTGGCCAGCAGCGGATGTGCGTCGCCTCCGGCCGTCGGCATCAGATCCATCGCGCCAAATCGGCGGGCATCGTTGAA
>JAYSYZ010000006.1:0-2419 GCA_043727195.1 Paracoccaceae bacterium | reverse complement strand
GCATCCAGTCTGCGGTAGGCGCCGAGGCTGCCTTCATCCATGCCTACACCCATCATGGCGTGATCGAGAGCCCGCTCTCGTTGCCCTGGGAGCGCCGGATCGCGGCGCGCTTTGCTTTTCCAACAGGAGCCGAATGAATGGCGACTCTTCTGCTTTCAGCCGCCGGCGCGGCGATCGGATCCGGGTTCGGGGGCGCCGTTCTGGGCCTGTCTGGCGCGGTGATCGGACGAGCGATCGGTGCGACATTGGGCCGGGTCATCGACCAGCGCATCCTTGGCGCTGGATCGGAACCGGTCGATGTGGGCCGCCTGGACAGGCTGCGCCTGACCGGGGCGGGCGAAGGTGCGCCCATCGGTCAGATCTGGGGGCGGATGCGGCTGTCGGGGCAGGTTATCTGGGCGACGGAGTTCAAGGAAAACGTGCAGCGGCGGCGCAGCGGCAAAGGTGCGCCCAAACCGAAGATCAACGAATACAGCTATTCGGTCAGCCTGGCGATTGCGCTGTGCGAGGGAGTTGTTCTGCGGGTTGGCCGCGTCTGGGCGGACGGCAACGAAATCTCGCCCAGTGACCTGAACATGAGGGTCTATGTCGGCGGCGAGACGCAGTTGCCCGACCCCAAGATCGAGGCAGTGCAAGGCACGGGCAAGGCACCGGCTTATCGCGGACTGGCTTATGTGGTGATCGAGGATCTGGAACTGACGCCATACGGCAATCGGGTGCCGCAGTTCAGTTTCGAAGTTGTCCGTGCCGCGCAGGGCCCAGCGGTGACCGCAGAAGCGACGCTGGATGCCGCAGTGCGGGCGGTGGCCCTGATCCCTGGCACGGGAGAATACGGGCTGGCGACCACGCCGGTGCATTACGCAGACGCGCCCGGGCGGAACCGGTCGGCCAATGTTCATACACCCTCTGGCCTGACCGATTTTGCCACCAGCCTCCAGCAATTGGGCGAGGAGCTTCCGGCGGTGGGGTCGGTTTCCGTCATCGTGTCGTGGTTCGGGAATGACCTGCGCTGCGCCGCTTGCAACATCCGTCCGAAGGTGGAGCAGACCTTGCGGGACGGGATCAGAATGCCCTGGCGCGCAGGTGGCATCACCCGCGCAATGGCGCTTGAGGTGCCGAAAGTAACGGGCAAGTCGGTTTATGGCGGCACCCCCGCCGATGCATCGGTCATCGAGGCGATCCGCGCGGTTAAAGCCAAGGGACAGGAGGTGATGTTCTACCCCTTCGTGCTGATGGATCAGGTGGCGGGAAACACGTTGCCGGACCCTTACGACGGTCTTTCCGGCCAGCCGGCCTTGCCTTGGCGAGGGCGGATCACGCTGACGGCGGCACCCGGACAGCCCGGTTCTGCCGACCGGACCGCTGCAGCAGCAACCGAAGTGGCAGCGTTCTTTGGTTTGGCCCAGCCCGCGCATTTCATCGTCAGTGGCGAGACCATTTCCTACACCGGTCCTGATGACTGGGGGTACCGGAGGTTCATTCTGCATTATGCCAGGCTTTGCGCGGTTGCGGGCGGCGTGGAGGCGTTCTGCATCGGTTCGGAAATGCGGGGGCTGACGCAGGTGCGGGGGGCGGGCGACAGTTTCCCCACGGTGCAGGCGCTGCAGCAGTTGGCCGCGGATGTACGCACGATCCTTGGGCCGACCGTCAAGATCAGCTATGCAGCGGACTGGTCGGAATATTTCGGCTATCAGACTGGCGGGGACGTCTATTTCCACCTCGACCCGCTGTGGGCGGATCCCAACATCGACTTTATCGGGATCGACAACTACATGCCCGCATCCGACTGGCGCGAGGGCGAGACGCATGCGGATGCGCACTGGGGGTCAATCTACAATCTGGAATATCTGCAGGCCAACATCGCGGGCGGCGAAGGCTATGACTGGTATTACGACAGCCCTGAGGGAGAGGCGGCCCAACGGCGTCTGCCGATCAGCGATGGTGCCTATGACGAGCCTTGGGTGTTTCGGTACAAAGACCTTTTGTCCTGGTGGTCCAACCTGCATTTCGAACGGCCCGGTGGCGTGCGGGCGGCGGCGCCCACGGCGTGGGTACCGGGATCGAAGCCCTTTCGTTTCACGGAATACGGCTGCGCGGCTGTGGATAAGGGGACGAACCAGCCAAACAAATTCATCGACGTCAAATCCTCGGAATCCGGTCTGCCGAAATTTTCCAACGGTCGCCGCGATGACCTGATCCAGATGCAGTTTCTTCTGGCCGTTGCCGCCTACTGGGGCGTTCCAGAGAACAACCCGGTGTCGCCGATTTATGGCGCGCCGATGGTTGATATGGCGCATGCGCATGCCTGGGCCTGGGACGCGCGGCCCTTTCCGGAATTTCCGGGGCAGGTGGAGGTCTGGTCCGACGGCGACAATTACATGCGGGGCCACTGGCTGAACGGGCGGGCGACGAACCAGCC
>JAYSYZ010000005.1:0-6009 GCA_043727195.1 Paracoccaceae bacterium | reverse complement strand
TTTACGGGCCAAAAATGGCCTGAGGGCCGCTGTTTTGCGCAGACGGCACTATTCCAAGGCGCGGCCCAGCAGGACAAGCGCATGGGCGGTCGCGGCTTTGCGCACCTTGGTGCGACCAGGCGCGCCGAACTCCACCGTCTCCGACGCGGTCGGCATGCCGCGCCTTGCCACCGCGAAACAGACCCGGCCTTCGGGCTTGACCTCCGATCCGCCCGGCCCGGCGATGCCGGTCACCGACACCGCCAGTTCTGCACCCGACCGGGCCAGCGCCCCCTCGGCCATCTCGCGCGCGACCGGTTCGGACACTGCACCATGCGCGGCCAAACTCTCGGCCAGAACACCCAGCATGTCGATCTTGGCCGCGTTGGAATATGTCACGAACCCCCGGTCGAATGACTTTGAAGACCCCGGCACCTCGGTCAGTGCCGCCGCCAGCAACCCGCCCGTGCAGCTTTCCGCCGTGGCGATGCGAATGCCCCAGAACCGGGCCCGTTGCAGCAGCGCCTCGACCTTCATCGCAACAATACTCCGTGTGCGACCCCTGCGGCGACGATCACCGCGATGCCCGCGAAAATCCCGGCGATCAGGTCATCCAGCATCACCCCCGCCGCGTCATCGCGGCGGTCGGCCCAGCCGATGATCCACGGTTTCCAGATGTCGAACAACCGGAAAAAGACGAACGCTGCCACCCACCCGGGATAAGCGGCATAGGCCCAATCCTCCATCCCCCGCTGCCAGAAGGCAAAGGCCGGGAACAACAGCGCGATCCACTGGCCCGCCACTTCGTCAATCACCACTTCACCGGGATCCGCGCCGGGACGGTCGCGCAATTCGCGCGCGCACGCCCAAAAGCCAAGCGCGGTAACCACGACGGTGGCGCCCAGCAAGGCAAACACGCCAAAGGCCCGGTCGATCATCAGCCCCAGCAGGATGGCCACCGCCGACCCCCAGGTGCCGGGGGCAGGGCGCAAAAGGCCCACACCGAAGAAAATGCTCAGCCAGCGGCTCATGCCCGCACCAGCGCAGCCGTGGCAACCGCCGCGATGCCCTCCTCGCGGCCGGTAAAGCCAAGCCGTTCCGAGGTGGTGGCCTTCACTGAAACCAGCCCCACTTCGACCCCCATGATCCGCGCCAGTTCCTGTTGCATTTCAGCGGCAACCGGGGCGATCTTCGGGCGTTCACAGACCAGCGTCACATCACAGTTGGCCAGCCGGTAGCCGCGTTGCGCGACCCGCTCCACCGCGTGGCGCAGAAAGATATGGCTCGCTGCCCCCTGCCATCGCGGGTCAGACGGCGGAAAATGCCGCCCGATATCGCCTTCGGCCAGCGCGCCATAGATCGCGTCGGTCAGCGCGTGCATGCCGACATCGGCGTCGGAATGGCCCAGCAGCGCCTTGTCATGAGGCACCTTCACCCCGCACAGCCAGACGTGATCGCCCGCGCAGAAGGCATGCACATCATAGCCGTTGCCCACGCGCACATCCATCGTCCGGCCCCACAAGATCGCCCCGGCCCGGGTTGCGTCACCGGGAAAGGTCAGTTTCAGGTTTGATTCCTCGCCCTCCCCGACGGCCACGTCAAGCCCCGCCACCCGCGCGCCAGCATGATAGGGCACCCGTCACCCTTGGCGCGCCAGCGACCGCTCATCTCGAAACGCAGGTGCGGCGCACGACAATCGAGCGCTGGCGGTGGCGAAGTTGCCTAAAATTTGTGCATCGCACGTTTTTCAGCCATTATCTCGTCGCGTCGTCTTGGTTCTGGCGTGGCTCAGGGTTACCCAAGGTCTGACGCGCACAAGGATTAGGCGATTGCCTTTAACCATCGGCCCTCTGCGGATCGACCCCCCGGTGTTCCTCGCCCCCCTGGCCGGGATCACCGACCTGCCGTTTCGCAGGCTGGTCGCGCGGTTCGGCGCGGGGCTGGTGGTGTCCGAAATGGTGGCATCCGAAGAGGTGGTCCGGGCCCGCCCCGAAGCACGTGCCAGGGCAGAGCTTGGACTTGGCGATCAGGCAACCTCGGTGCAGCTTGCCGGGCGCGAACCCTACTGGATGGCCGAAGCCGCCCGCTACGTCGAGGCGCAGGGCGCGCAGATCATCGACATCAACATGGGCTGCCCGTCAAAACGGGTGACGACAGGGCTATGCGGTTCGGCCTTGTTGCGCGACCTTGACCTCGCCATCCGCCTGATCGACGCCGTGGTGCAGGCCGTCCGCATCCCCGTGACCTTGAAAACCCGTCTCGGATGGGATGATACGCTGCTGAACGCGGCCGCCCTTGCAATACGCGCCGAAGCCTCCGGCATCGGAATGATCACCATACACGGCCGCACCCGCTGCCAGTTCTACAAGGGGCGCGCCAACTGGGCCGCGATCCGCGCGGTCAAGGACGCCGTCACCATCCCCGTCATCGCCAACGGTGACATCATTGATACCGCGACCGCGCGCGAAGCCCTGCGCCTGTCGGGGGCGGACGGCGTGATGATCGGGCGCGGCGCGCAGGGCGCACCCTGGCGGCTGGCGCAAATCGCCCACGAAATCTATGCCAGCCCCGCGCCGGTGATTCCCGAAGGCGCGGCTCTGGCCGAGATGATCCTGCAGCATTACGACGACATGCTCGCCTTCTACGGCCGCGACCTTGGCCTGCGCATGGCACGCAAGCACCTTGGCTGGTATCTGGAGGAGGCGGGTCTCGACCATGCCCGCGAGGCTATCCTGACCTCGACCGATCCTGCGGCAGTGGCCCGCCTGCTGCGCGCCGCATTTGCCGAGATGGAGCTGGCGGCATGAGCGGTTACCGGCTGCCCTATCCGGTGCCGGGGGTGATCTGGGCGTCGCTGCCGTTGCCCGCGCTGCTGATCGACGCAACCAACCTCATCCTCGAGGTCAATCCCGCGGCGGAAACCTTCCTCAACGCTTCCGACCGGGCGCTGCATGGCCAGCCCGCCTTCGACCGGCTTGCCATCGACGCGCCGATGGAGGAGGCCTTGGCCCGCGCCCGTGCCAACCAGTCGCCGCTGAACATCAACGATGTCGACGTGACCACCGGCGAGCGACCGCCAGTGCAATGCACGATTCACCTCGCCCCGATGCACGACAATCCCGACGTGGTGATGCTGATCCTGTCGCCACGCGAAATCGCCGATCGTCTGGGTCGCTCGATGGGGGTGAAATCCGCCGCCCGCTCTGCCATCGGCATGGCCGAGATGCTGGCGCACGAAATCAAGAACCCGCTGGCCGGAATTTCCGGTGCCGCGCAGCTTCTGTCGATGGGCCTGACGCCTGACGATCAGGAACTGACCGACCTGATCGTCGAGGAAACCCGCCGCATCGTCAAATTGCTGGAGCAGGTGGAGCAGTTCGGCAACATCCGCGCCCCTGACCGCAAGCCGGTCAACCTGCATGATGCGCTGGACCGTGCCCGCAAATCCGCCCTCGTCGGCTTTGCCGCGCACATGACCATCGTGGAGGATTACGATCCCTCGCTGCCGTTCACCTATGCCGACAAGGATCAGCTGATGCAGGTGTTCCTGAACCTGATCAAGAACGCGGCCGAGGCCTGCGCCACAGGCGGCACGATCCGGCTGCACACTTTTTATGATCTGTCGCTGCGCCTGCGCCGCAAGGAAGGCGCGCCCGCCGCCCTGCCTCTGCAGATCGAGATCATCGACGACGGCCCCGGCATCAAGCCCGAAATTGCGACGGAAATCTTCGAACCCTTTGTTTCGGGGCGCGAAAATGGCACCGGCCTTGGCCTGGCGCTCGTGTCCAGGATCATCGCCGATCACGAAGGCTGGATTTCGGTCGATTCGACCCCCGGGCGCACCGTGTTCCGGGTGTCGCTGCCGATGGCACCGAACGACAAGACCAAACCCTTGAAGGAGGCCCCGTAATGGATGGAACGGTTCTGGTGGCGGATGACGACCGCACGATCCGCACGGTGCTGACGCAAGCGCTGACCCGCGCGGGCTGCAAAGTCCACGCGACCTCGAGCCTGATGACCCTGATGCGCTGGGTCGAAGAGGGGAAAGGCGATCTGGTGATCAGCGACGTGATCATGCCCGATGGCAACGGCCTTGATGCGCTGCCACGCATTGCCAAGATGCGCCCTGGCCTGCCGGTGATCGTCATTTCGGCGCAAAACACCATCATGACGGCGATTCAGGCGGCAGAGGCCGAGGCTTTCGACTATCTGCCCAAACCCTTCGATCTGCCCGACCTGATGAAACGGTCTGCCCGCGCACTGGATCAAAAGCGGCGCGGGCCGAAACTGGTGGTGGTGCCGCGCGATGCGGGCGACGATTTGCCACTGGTGGGCCGTACGGCGGCGATGCAGGCGTTGTACCGGCTGGTGGCACGGGTGATGAACACTGATCTGTCGGTGCTGGTCACCGGCGAATCCGGCACCGGCAAATCGCTGATTGCGCGTGCGATACATGATTTTTCCGACCGGCGCACCTTGCCCTTCGTGGTGGCGCAGGCCGCCGATCTGCAGGGCATCGACGGGCCGTCCACCCTGCTGGCCAAGGCGAGGGGCGGTTCCATCGTCTTCGACGAGGTGGCCGATTACGACGACGATACCCAGGCCCGCGTCGTGCGGATGCTGGATCTCTTGGGCGACAACGCGCCGCGCATCATGTCCACCTGCCAGGTCGATCTTGCAGGCCGGATGGAAAGCGGCGCGTTCCGGTCAGACCTGTTCTACCGGCTTGGCGGGGTGGCGCTGCATGTGCCTTCCCTGCGCGAACGGGTCGATGACATTCCGCTGCTGGCAGAACATTTTCTGGCCAAGGGCGAACGCGACATGGGCACCGTGCGCCGCCTGTCCACCGATGCGCGCGATGTCGTGCGCGCCTACAGCTGGCCCGGCAACGTCCGTCAGCTGGAAAACACCATCCGCCGCCTGCTGGTCACCGCGTCCGAGGCCGAGATTGCGAAATCCGAGGTGGAGCAGGTGCTGGGCGCGCAACCCGCCGCCGAACCCCGCGCCGGGGGCGGCGAGGGGGAAAAGCTGTCGGCATCGGTGGCCCGTCACCTCAAGCGGTATTTCGATCTGCATGGCGGCCAATTGCCGCCTCCCGGCGTCTACCAGCGCATCCTGCGCGAGGTGGAAATGCCGCTGATCGAGATTGCGCTGGACGCCACCGCAGGCAATCAGGCGAAATGCGCCGATCTTCTGGGGATCAACCGCAATACATTGCGCAAGAAGATCACCGATCTTGATATCCGCGTGACACGGCGCCGCAAGTTGATGTAGTTCCGCCACAACGCCCGTGTCTTTTCGGTTTCAGCCGGGCGCGCATCAAGATATAGTGGGGGTCGGGCCGTTCGGCCCCCTCAGTCGGGCTCATCTGGTGGATCGCACAGTTAGCAGCGAAGTCTGGACACGGTTTTCGCGTCTGCGCCGGCAACGCCGGGTCCAGACGACGTTCACCCTTGGGCTGGTCTTTCTGGGCCCGGTGCTGGCCGTCGCCACCTTCCTTGCCATGGGGCCGTTCAGCCAGGGGGCCACCTCGCCCTTTCTGCGACTGATCCTCTTGTCCGATCTGGTCTATGTGCTGGTCATCGCGGCGCTGGTGCTGCGCCGTGTCGCCCGCCTGATCGCCGACCGGCGCAGCCAGTCGGCCGGTTCGCGGCTGCACATGCGGCTGTCGGGCGTCTTCATGCTGATCGCGCTGATCCCCACCGTGCTGGTCGCCGTCTTTGCCGTGCTCTCGGTGAACATCGGCCTGGAGGGCTGGTTTTCCGAGCGTGTCCGCTCGGTTGTCGGCGCCTCGCTTGCCGCAGCGCAGGCCTATGAGGCTGAACAGCGCGCCGATCTGGTCGCCGATACCGATGCACTGGCCGGCTATCTGAACCGCGCCAAGCAAAAGACCGTTTTCCTGCGCGACGATCAGTTGCGCCCGCTGCTCAGCCAGGGTCAGCAGGCCATCCAGCGTGGATTGAAAGAGGCCTATCTCGTCAATGGCGCCGGTGAACTGCAGACGCGGGGAGAACGGTCCTATCTCTTTGA
>JAYSYZ010000004.1:0-6009 GCA_043727195.1 Paracoccaceae bacterium | reverse complement strand
CCTCGGCGGTGATGCCGAATTCCTTGTAAAGCCGCTCCATCGGGGCAGAGGCACCAAAGCTCGACATACCGACGAAATCTGCCTTCGCCTCGCGCCCCCGCTCGCCCAGCAGCCAGCGGTCCCAGCCCTGCCGCACGCCCGCTTCAACGGCCACACGCACCGGACCCGCAGGCAGCACGCGCCTGCGCCAACCCTCGTCCTGCGCGGCAAACAGCTCCATGCAGGGCATCGACACGACGCGGGTGCCGATGCCGTCGGCCTCCAGCATGTCGCGCGCCCGCAGCGCGATTTCCACTTCTGATCCGGTGGCCATCAGGATCACCTGCCGCTTGCCCGTTGCCTCGGCCAGCACATATGCGCCCTTGGCAACCATGTTCTGCGACAGGTGCACCTTGCGCACCGCAGGCAGGTTCTGCCGCGACAGTGCCAGCACCGTCGGCCGCTTTTCTTCGCTCAAGGCGATCTCCCAGGCCTCGGCCACCTCCACCAGATCGGCAGGGCGGATCACCAGCGTGTTCGGCGTCGCCCGCGAAATCGCCAGATGCTCAACGGGCTGGTGGGTCGGCCCATCCTCGCCCAGACCGATGCTGTCATGCGTCATCACATAAACCACCGGAATGCCCATCAGCGCGCTCAACCGCATGGATGGCCGGGCGTAATCGGTAAAGCACATGAACGTGCCGCCATAGGGCCGCACCCCGCCATGCAGCGCCATGCCGTTCATCGCCGCTGCCATGCCATGTTCGCGGATGCCAAAATAGATGTAGCGGCCCTTGCGGTCTTCTGGCGTGAACACCCCCAGATCGACAGTCTTGGTGTTGTTCGATCCGGTCAGGTCGGCTGATCCGCCAAAGGTTTCCATCATCACCGGGTTCACCGCCGCCAGCACCTTTTCTGACGAAGCACGGGTCGCAAGCTTTGGCATGTCTGCCACCGCCTGTTTCTTCAGCGCGCGGATGGCCACCGCCAGCTTGGCCGGTGCCGTGCCCGCAAAGATCCGCTCAAACTCCGCCTTGCGCGCTGCGGGCAGCGCGGCCAACCGTGCCTCCCACTCCGCCCGGGCCTTCGCCCCTTTTGCCCCAAGGCCTTCCCACCACGATTTGATCGCGCCCGGCACCTCGAACGGTCCGGCGGTCCAGCCATAAGCCGCCTTCGCCGCCGCCATCTGCGCCGCGTCCGTCAGCGCGCCATGACCTTTTGAGGTATCCTGCGCCGCGTGGCCGAGGGCGATATGCGTCTTGCAGGCAATCATTGCGGGGCCGTGGCTCGCCTTGGCCGCCACCAGCGCGCGGTCGATATCGGCAGGATCATGCCCGTCACACTCGAACACATCCCACCCGGCGGCGGCGAACCGCGCCTTCTGGTCCGTCACATCGGCAATCGAAACCTTGCCGTCGATCGTGATACCGTTGTTGTCCCAAAGCAGGATCAGCCGGCTCAACCGCTGTTTGCCCGCAAGCCCGATCGCCTCGTGGCTCACGCCTTCCATCAGGCAACCGTCACCCGCGATAACATAGGTGTGGTGGTCCATCACCTTTGCCCCAAAGCGTGCGCGCAGGTTTTCTTCCGCAATCGCAAAGCCCACCGCATTGGCGACGCCCTGACCAAGGGGGCCGGTCGTCGTCTCGACCCCGGCGACATGGCCGTATTCCGGGTGCCCGGCGGTGATCTTGCCCCACTGCCGGAAGCCTTTGATCTGGTCCAATGTCACGTCGGCATAACCGGTCAGATGCAGCAGCGCATAGATCAGCATCGACCCGTGCCCCGCCGAAAGGATGAACCGGTCCCGGTCGGCCCAGCGGGGGGCAGAGGGGTCGAACTTCAGATGGTTGGCAAACAACACCGTCGCCACATCCGCCATGCCCATCGGCATGCCCGAATGACCGGAGTTTGCCGCCGCAACCGCATCCAGCGTCAGCGCGCGGATGGCTGCGGCGCGCATCCAGTGGTCAGGCTGGCTGGTGCGGAGGGTCTGGATGTCCAAGGCCGAATTCCTTATGCAAGGCAGGGGCAGGGCGGGCGCTGAAATAGGCTCCTAGCGGCCCCGGCAGGCAAGATCAAGCGCGTCGCCCAAGGCCTTGGGAAGAAACGCGCGTCTCATCCTGCCCGTTTCGCGCTAAGATTGCACTTGACCGCCACCGCCCGATTCGCACTCTGGCACCGGCGGGTTCTATGCCATGGCGGCGGTGGTCTGGGTTGAAGGGTGAGGAATGCAGGATATCACTGAACTTGAAAAACGGATCACCACCGCGCTGGAACGTATCAGCAAGGCGGTCGACAGCCTTCCGGTTGCTGGCCGCGACCGCGAGGCCTTGGTCGGCGCCACGGCGGCACCCGCCGACGCAGCACTGCGCGCCCAGCTGCAACAGGAAAAATTGCTGACCGCCCAGCTGCACGAACGCCTGCGCGCCGGGAAGGACCGCGACGCCAAGGGTGACCCGCACGACAAGATTGACCGGCTGACCCGGCAACTGGATGTTCAGGGGCTGGAACTGCAGCGCATGCGGCGCACCGCCGCCGCCCTGCGCGATCAACTGGCGCAACTGCGTCAGGCGCAGATGGCCGGGGTGACCGAGCCGCACCTGATCAACAAGGCGATGACCGCCGAACTTGACGCCCTGCGCGCCACCCGGATGACCGAGATGGCGGAAATGGACGAAATCCTTGCAGCGCTAGAGCCGCATCTGTCGGAGGCCGGACATGCCTGATCTGGAAGTCACCATCGGGGGGCGGCCCTTCCAGGTCTCCTGTCAGCCGGGCGAGGAACATTTCCTCCGCTCCGCCGCCGCCCTTCTGGATACCGAGGCCACGCCACTCGTCGCCCAGATGGGCCGCTTGCCCGAAACAAAGATGCTGCTGATGGCGGGGCTGCTGCTGGCCGACAAGACGGCGGCGGTGGAAGACGAACTTCGCACCCTGCGCGCCCGCGTGACCGAACTTGAGGCCCGGCCCGTGGCCACGCGCGATGTGGCCGTGATGCCCCCGCAGGTGATCGAGGTGCTGGCCGAAATCGCCGCCCGCGCCGAAGCGATGGCCGAACGCGTCGAAGAAAGGGCGCGCGCATGAAGGCGCATATCATCCTCCTGACGCTGCTGCCCACCGCGTCGCTTGCCGCAACCGACTTTACCACCCGGCGCTATACCTGCGACCGGGGGGTCGAAGTGCCTGCCACCTATGTAAACGGCCCCGAGGGCGGTCTGGTGGTGATCCATGTCGAGGGCAGCCAGATCACCCTTGTCGGCGAAACTGTCGCCTCAGGCTCACGCTATAGCTGGCCTTCGGACGGGTCCAACTACGTCTGGACGACGCAAGATCAGACAGCCACCCTGTCCTGGAAAACCCCGGAGGGAGAGGCGGTCCTGCTGACCTGCAAACCGCTTTCGTGATCTGGCGGCTGGCCCGCCGTCCTGGGCAACGGATCAGGCGTTGGCTTCTCGGATCTTTTCGGCCGCTGCCTTGTCAAAGGTGACGCCCTGCGCTTCGAACAACTGGTCAAGCTCGCCCGACAGCATCATCTCGGTCACGATATCGCAGCCGCCAACAAACTCGCCCTTGACGTAAAGCTGCGGGATTGTCGGCCATTCCGAGAAATCCTTGATGCCCTGCCGGATTTCCGCATCCGCCAGCACGTTCACATCGGCAAATTCTACCCCCATGAAGTTCAGCACCCCCGCCACGCGGCTGGAAAATCCGCATTGCGGCATCATCTTGGTGCCCTTCATGAACAGAACGACGTCGTTCTTCGCCACGGTATCCCTGATCTGGTCTTGCGCAGTCATTGTCTTTTCCCTTGTTCAGTCCGGCGCCTTCGTCGTCAACGCCAGCGCATGCAATTCACCCTGCGCGCCGTCCATCCTGCCCTTCAGTGCGGCATAAACGGCGCGCTGCTGCTGAACCCGGTTCAGCCCGCGAAAGCTTTCGTCAATCACTTCGGCGGCAAAATGCGCGCCGTCATCACCCTGCACGCTGACCTGCGCATTCGGAAAACTTTGCCGGATCAGGGCTTCGATGTCGCGGGCGTCAATGGGCATGGGCCGTATCCTGTCTTTGGCAGAAATGTAAGGCGCGGGGGGCCGCCCCGCAAGGGCGATAGCTCACCCCACCGCCTTGGCAAAGGCACCCCGGTACAGCGCCGACAAATCGCTCATCACCGCAGTACAGCCGCCAAAGCTGACATCGGTGCCACCGAACTCGCCCACCCGCGTCACCGTCACGCCTGCCGCGACCCCCGCCTGGGTCAGCGCCGCCAATCCCTGCGGTGCCACGGCCACCAGAAAGCGCGCCTGATCCTCGCCGAACAATATGGAGATATCCGCCGCCTCCAATGCCACGCCCATCCCGGCGCCTTCGGCCATCTCGAACGCCGCCAGTGCCAGACCCCCATCGCTCAGGTCGCTGCAGGCGCGAAACGCCTTCCGGTTGGCCCGGACAAACGTGCCGTTGCGCTTTTCCGCCGCAAGGTCGACCGGCGGCGCGTCGCCCGCCTCGATCCCGAAAGCTTCGGCCAATAGGGCGGATTGGCCCAGATGTCCGCGTGTATCGCCGATGATGACCGCCAGATCGCCGGTGACGGGCCGCCCCGCGATCAGTTCGTCCAACGAGGCTAGAATACCAACCGCGCCGATGGTTGGGGTCGGCAGAATTCCCGTGCCGTCAGTCTCGTTGTACAAACTGACGTTTCCCGACACGATGGGCATGTCCAATGCCGCCACCGCTGCGCCGATGCCTTTGATCGCGCCGACAAGCTGCCCCATGATCTCGGGCTTTTCCGGGTTGCCGAAGTTCAGATTGTCGGTCGTGGCAAGCGGCAGCGCGCCCACGGCGCAAAGGTTGCGATAAGCTTCGGCCACTGCCTGCTTGCCGCCCTCAAAGGGGTTCGCCTTCACATAGCGGGGCGTCACGTCACTGGTAAAGGCCAACGCCTTGCCCGTGCCATGCACCCTGACCACGCCCGCACCAAGGCCGGGTGCAACCACCGTATCCGCGCCGACCTGGCTGTCGTACTGCTCATACACCCAGGCCTTATGGGCATAGCTCGGTGCTGCGATCAGCGACCGCAAGCCGTCAATCGGGTCAATCGCCGGGATTGCACACAGAGCCGCCGGGGCAGGGGTCTCCACCCAGGGGCGATCGTACTCCGGCGCGCTCGAGGCAAGCTTCGACAGCGGCAGGTCCGCCTTCACCACATTGCCCTGCAGGATCAGAAAACGGTCTTCGGCAATCGTCTCGCCGACGATGGCAAAGTCGAGGTCCCATTTCACAAAAATGGCCCGCGCCGCCGCCTCAAGTTCCGGCTTCAGCACCATCAGCATGCGTTCCTGCGATTCCGACAGCATCATCTCATAGGCGGTCATGCCGGTCTCCCGCTGCGGCACGTCGTCCAGTTGCAGCTTGATGCCCAGGCCGCCCTTGTCACCCATTTCGACCGCCGAACAGGTCAGCCCCGCGGCCCCCATGTCCTGAATGGAGATCACTGCGCCACTGGCCATCAGTTCCAGACAAGCCTCCAGCAGCCGCTTTTCGGTGAAGGGGTCGCCGACCTGCACCGTCGGACGCTTGTCCTCGATCGTGTCGTCGAATTCCGCGCTGGCCATGGTGGCCCCGCCAACCCCGTCGCGCCCCGTCTTGGCCCCAAGGTAGACAACCGGCATCCCCACGCCGCTTGCGACCGAGTAAAAAATCTTGTCAGCATCCGCCAGGCCGGCGGCAAAGGCGTTCACCAGACAGTTGCCGTTGTAGCTGCGATGAAACCGCACTTCGCCGCCAACCGTCGGTACACCGAATGCATTGCCATAAGACCCCACACCTTCGACCACGCCTTTCACCAGATGGCGTGTCTTCGGATGCGAAGGCAGACCAAACGAAAGCGCATTCATCGCCGCAATCGGCCGCGCGCCCATGGTGAACACGTCGCGCAGGATGCCGCCGACGCCGGTGGCAGCCCCCTGATGCGGCTCGATGTAGCTTGGGTGATTGTGGCTTTCCATCTTGAAGATAACCGCCTGCCCG
>JAYSYZ010000003.1:0-2424 GCA_043727195.1 Paracoccaceae bacterium | reverse complement strand
CACTGTCAGCATCTTACACCTCTGCCGAGCACCTAGCGCCCGTTACCCACCGCGCAAGACATCCAGGAACGCTTCGCCAAAGCGTTCGGTCTTCTGTCCCCCCATGCCCTGAATGCGGTCAAGCTCGGCCAGGGTCGAGGGCCGCCGTTCCGCAATCTGGCGCAGCGTCGAATGGGTACAGCTCAGATGCTTGCCCGTCCCGTCCGGCCCCCGCACCAGCGACAACTGCGCCTCGGCCAGCCGGTCAAACACCTCGCCCGCCGGTGTCCCCACCAGCCGCATCCGCGCCGGATGCAACACCTCCGCCGCCCCGGTGATCACCTCCAGAAACGCCGCACCAAAGCTTTCCAGCTTTTTCGCGCCCACCCCGGTGATCCCGGCCATCTGGTCCAGGTTGCCGGGCTTGCGTTCCGCCATCTCGATCAGCGTCCGGTCGGGAAAGATCACATAGGCCGGCACATTCGCCGCCTCGGCCAGCGCCCGCCGCTTGGCTTTGAGCAGCGACATGAGTGCGGCATCCTCGTCGGCCACCTGCGACCTCACCGCCACCCCATCCACCGCCGAAGTGACGGTATCGCGCCGCAGCGTGATCTGCGCCTCACCCCGCAGGATCGGCCGCGCCGCCTCGGTCATCCGCAGCGCGCCATGCCGGTCCGGGTCAGGCCGCACCAGATCGCGCCCCATCATCTGCCGGAACACCGCGCCCCAGGCCGGTTTCGACAGATCTCGCCCGACCGCAAAGGTCGGCAGGCTGTCATGCCCGCGCTCGCGTACCTTGGCGGTCGAGGTGCCGGTCAGGATGTCGATCAGATGCCCCGCGCCAAACCATTCGCCGGTCCGCAGGATTGCCGACAAGGCCTTGCGCACCGCATCCGTCGCGTCGAACAGCAGCGCCGGGCGGTCACACAGGTCGCAATTGCCACATGGTTCGGCACTTTCGCCAAAATATCCCAGCAGAACCTGCCGGCGGCAGGCCATCGCCTCGGCCAGCCCCAGCAAAGCGTTCAGCCGCGCGTGATCGGCCATCTTCCGCTCGGCCGGCGCGGCACCCTCGTCAATCTGTGACCGACGCAGGCGAATGTCATCCGGCCCATACAGCGTCAGCGTCTCGGCCGGGCTGCCGTCGCGGCCCGCGCGGCCGATCTCCTGATAATACCCCTCGATCGACTTCGGCAGATCGGCATGCGCCACCCAGCGGATATCGGGCTTGTCGATGCCCATCCCGAATGCCACCGTCGCCACCACGATCAGCCCGTCGTCGCGCTGAAAGCGAACCTCGACCTGCCGCCGCGCCTCTGCTTCCATCCCGCCGTGATAGGCGACCGACCCGTGCCCCGCCTCGCGCAGCGCCTGCGCCAGCGTTTCGGTCTTGGCCCGCGTGCCGCAGTAGACGATCCCCGATTGTCCCTTGCGCGCTTTCGCAAAGCCCAGCACCTGCTCGCGCGGCTTGTCCTTTACCGCAAAGGCCAGATGGATGTTTGGCCGGTCAAACCCGCGCAGGAACGTCGCCGGGGCCACGCCGTCGAACAGCCGGGTGACGATCTCGGCCCGCGTCTCCTCATCTGCGGTGGCGGTAAAGGCGGCGAGGGGCACGCCCAGGGTGCGGCGCAAATCGCCGATCCGCAGGTAATCGGGGCGAAAGTCATGGCCCCACTGGCTGACGCAATGCGCCTCGTCCACCGCGATCATCGAACAGCCGATCCGCCGCAACAGCGCCACCGACGCGGCCGAGGCCAGCCGCTCCGGCGCCATGTACAACAGCTTCAGCCGCCCCGCATCCAGCTTGGCGAACACCTCTTCGGTTTCCTCATCGGTATTGCCCGAGGTCAGCGCCCCCGCCTCCACCCCTGCCTCGCGCAGGGCCCGTACCTGATCGCGCATCAGCGCAATCAGCGGCGAGATGACCACCGTCACCCCGTCACGACACAGCGCAGGCAGCTGGAAACACAGGGATTTGCCGCCCCCGGTCGGCATGATCGCCAGGGTGTTGCGGCCCGCCAGAACCGCCTCGACAATCTCGGCCTGCCCGGGGCGAAATTCCGCGAATCCAAAGATCGAATGCAGCAGGGCAGAGGCGCGTTCCAACGCGCGCTCAGAGAAACGCGGCGACGTTATTCTGCAAGATGATCCGCAGCGCATAAACCGCGACCAGCACGATCAGCGGTGCAAGGTCAAGACCGGCCATCGACGGCAACAGCCGACGGACCCGGCCATAAAGCGGCTCCAGCAGCCGGTTCAGCCCGTCCCAGATTTGCGCGACCAACGGTTGCCGCAGGTTCAGGACCTGAAAATTGATCAGCCAACTCATGATGATATGCGCAAGGATGATGAACTGGGCGATATCGAGGATCAGCATCAGAATCTGGTAAAGAGAGGTCATCCGTCACTCCGCGCACAATCGGTCCGCGCAGAGGTAATGCCCGC
>JAYSYZ010000002.1:0-6022 GCA_043727195.1 Paracoccaceae bacterium | reverse complement strand
CCGAACAAGGACCATATCCACCTGAACCTGAACCATTTGCCCAAGGAAACGCTGGAACTGCGGTTGCCGGGGATTACCGAATCGGCGCGGATTTTCGCAGGCGTGGATCTGTTGAAAGAGGCGATCCCGGTCATCCCGACGGTGCATTACAACATGGGCGGGATACCGACGAATTACTGGGGCGAGGTGTTGAACCCGGTGCCCGGCAACCCGGACAACACCTTCCCCGGCCTGATGGCGGTGGGCGAGGCGGGCTGTGCCTCGGTGCATGGGGCGAACCGGCTGGGGTCAAACTCGCTGATCGATCTGGTGGTGTTTGGCCGGGCGGCGGCGATCCGCGCGGGGGAGGTGGTGGATCGCAAGGCATCGCTTGCGCCGGTGAACGTGGCCGAGGTGGACCGGGCGCTGGGCCGGTTCGATGCGGCACGGCATGCCAAGGGATCAGTGCCGACGGCGGAGTTGCGGCTGGAGATGCAGCGCACCATGCAGGCCGATGCGGCGGTGTTCCGCACCGACAAGACGCTGGCCGAAGGCATGGCGAAGATGACGGCGATTGCAGGCAAGATGGACGATATCCATGTGACCGACCGGTCGCTGGTGTGGAATTCGGACCTGATGGAAACGCTGGAACTGGCCAACCTGATGCCGAACGCGCTTGCCACCATCGTCGCGGCAGAGGCGCGCAAGGAAAGCCGGGGCGCGCATGCGCAGGAGGATTATCCGGCGCGGGATGACGCGAACTGGCGGGTACATTCGCTGGCGGTGGTGGACGGGGCGAAGGTCACGTTGAGTACCCGCCCGGTGCATCTGGAGCCGCTGACCACGGCGGATCAGGGCGGGATCGACATGAAGAAGATCGCACCAAAGGCGCGGGTGTATTGACAGCGGATGGCAGACGAACCCGTCGATCTGACACTGAACCGATATCGCGATCTTGATCGGAAAGTGAGTGATCTTCTTGATAAGCTGGAGATGTTGAGCGACCGTGTACAAAGCGTGGATGGCCCTGTCGTGCAGCTACACAATGACCGCCGGCGGCATGACGTGGACCTTGCAGCCGTTCGAGCCGAAATATCCAAGATCAATCTGCGTTTGGGGATAAAAGATGAATGAATTGGCCCTTACCCCAAGCCTCAAGTCCGCCATTGGGGATATCGTGGCCTTGTTGGAGAATGAGGAGCCTACCGGGTTGATCGTTGATGAGATCGTGCGGTCCAGTCGCATCGTCGATACGATGGTGCGCGGTGGAGATCTGGACATCGCGGTCCGGGAAGCGGAAAAACGCTTTTCGGCCAAGGATTTCTGGAGCTCGCTGCCGGAACGGCTGGCCTGCTTGGTAAATGTTTTGCGCAAGCAAATTCAAAACGCCTTGACAGAAAAGGCCAAGCAGCAGGTGCTGGTCGATCTGCTTTCGCAAAAGCATCCGGCTTTTTTGATGGGAATGAACAGGTGATGCGCAGTATTCTTTTGGCAGCCTTCGCATTTTTGCTGCTTTCCGCCTGCTCGCCGCAGGTGTTTGCCGACAAGACCATGCGGCAGGTGGCCGAGACGGTGGTCATTCCGGTGGTGAATGTCGATATGCCGGCAGGGCCTGCCAAGGCGGCGGCGAATTGCATTCTGGATGCGGCCAGCCCGGATGAAATCCGGCTGCTGGCGCGGGATGTGGGGGTGGTGGCGGGAACCTCGACCAAGGCCACCATCCGCGACATTGCACTGCGCCCGGGCGCACAGGCCTGCTACGCCGCCAACGGCGTTCCTCCGATAGGGTAAGATGATGAAGCGCCTGATCCCCCTTTTCCTGCTGGCAGCCTGCGGTCCGATTTCGGTCGAAGACGCCGAGCGGCAGTGTTTCGACCGTGCCCGTCTGGCGCAGCAACCGCGCGGCGAAGTGGCGGTGGGTGTTGATTCCAACGGCAATGCCGGCGCGGGGCTGGAACTGACGGTGACGTCCGATTTTCTGACGGGCAGGGATCCGGCGGCGGTCTATGAAAGCTGCGTGATGTCCAAGGCTGGCCAGATGCCAAGCCGCCCCCTTTACGACCGACCTGACTGGAAAGGCTGACCCATGGTTCAGTTCACGCTGCCCAAGAACTCCAAAATCCGCACCGGCAAGACCTGGCCAAAGCCTGATGGCAAGAATGTGCGCAAGTTTCAGGTGTATCGCTGGAACCCCGACGATGGGCAGAACCCCGCGCTGGATACCTATTTCGTCGACATGGACAGCTGCGGCCCGATGGTTCTGGACGCGCTGATCAAGATCAAGTCCGAGATTGACCCGACGCTGACCTTTCGGAAATCCTGTCGCGAAGGGATTTGCGGGTCGTGTTCGATGAACATCGACGGGATCAACACGCTGGCCTGCATCTATGGGCTAGAAGAGATCCAGGGTGATGTCAAGATCTACCCGCTGCCGCATATGCCGGTGGTGAAGGACCTGATCCCGGACCTGACGCATTTCTATGCCCAGCATGCCAGCATCATGCCGTGGCTGCAGACAAAGACGGTCGAGCCTGCACGGGAATGGAAGCAGTCGATCGACGACCGGGCCAAACTGGACGGCCTGTATGAATGCATCATGTGCGCCTGCTGCAGCACCGCATGCCCAAGCTATTGGTGGAACAGCGACCGCTTTCTCGGGCCGGCCGCGCTGATCCATGCCTACCGCTGGATCGCCGACAGCCGCGACGAGGCCACTGGCGAACGGCTGGACGGGCTGGAGGATCCTTTCAAGCTGTACCGCTGCCACACGATCATGAACTGCGCCAAGACCTGCCCCAAGGGGCTGAACCCCGCCAAGGCGATTGCCGAGATCAAGGGGATGATGGTCGAACGGGTGGTGTGACGCCAGCCTATGGGGGCTTGCGCCGCGGTCGAAATGGCGCAAGCGTCCGCAGGATGAAACCAGACCATCCCGCCCATCCCGCCCCCGCCGATGCCCCGGCCCGCCAGGCAGTGCCGCCGGTGATCTGCTATCCGGTCGGCGGCCTGCCCGCACCCAACCTGTCCGCCTGTCTGGCGGCACGGGCGGGTTGGCAAAAGCTGTCAGAGCTGCGCGTGCCGCCGCGTGAGGCGCGCTGCTTTGCGGTGCCGGCTGGCAGCTTCTTTCGCATCACATCGGTCGAGGGGCCGCAGGTCGGCGATCTGAACCTTTGGGCGGCGGACGATCTGGGCGAGCGGTTCTTTTCTGGCAAGACGCGGGCGCTGCACGGCACGCATCTGAGTGCGGGCGACAGGATGTGGTCCTGCCTGCCGCATCTGCGGCCGATGGCGACGATCACCGAGGATACGCTGGACTGGTACGGGTTCGATGCGTTCGGCGGCGGGGTGCATGACGTGATCGGCACGCGCTGCGACCCCTATACGCACGCGCTTTTGTCGGGGGGCGGGCAGTATCACCATTGCTGCCATTCCAACCTGACGCGGGCGCTGGCGGGTCAGACGGGACTGTCCCTGGCGGCGGCAGAACTGCATGTCCATGACGTGCTGAACGTGTTCATGTGCACCGGGTTCACCCGCGATACCGGGCAGTATTTCATGAAGGCCTCGCCGGTCCGGCCCGGCGACTTCATCGAGTTCTTTGCCGAAATCGACCTGCTGGGTGCACTGTCGGCCTGCCCCGGTGGGGATTGTTCTGCCGAACATTCGTCGGACGAGGCGGCGTGTTTTCCGCTGCTGGTGGAGGTGTTCCGGCCGATGGCGCCGCCCCGGGGCTGGCACCCGCCGCAGCGGACCGTTTATGACCGCAGCCACGGCGATCAGCAGTAGCGTTCGACCGTAGCGGCCTGATCGTCGTTATAGCGGTCGCCAAAGGCCCAGCCGACGGGGAGAAGGCGGGCGATTTCGCGGTGGTCTTCCGGCGTCAGGGTGATGTCGGCGGCACCGGCCCAGTGGGCGAGGTGGTCGGCACTGCGGGTGCCGGGGATCGGGATCAGATGGTCGCCCTGCGCCAGCACCCAGGCCAGCGCCAAGGCGGCGGGGCTGTGGCCCCGGTCGGCGGCATAGGCGTGGAAGGCGGCAAGCGGGGTCTTGTTGCGGAGCCAGTGTTCCGGGGCAAAGCGCGGGATCTGCGTACGGAATTCGCCTTTCGCCAAAGTGTCGGGGTCAAACATGGTGTGACCAAGGGCACCGCGTGCCAGCGGGGAAAAGGGCACAAAGGCCGTGCCAAGCGTCTTGCACCGCTGGATCAGGCCAAGCTCGGGCTGCCGTGTCCAAAGCGAGTATTCGTTCTGCACCGCGCGGACGGGGTGGACGGCGTGGGCACGCTCCAGCGTGTAGGGCGCAATTTCCGACATGCCGTAACCGCCGATCTTTCCCTCGTTGATCAGCGCGGCAAGAGTTCCGGCCACATCTTCTATCGGGCGCTCCGCCTCGTGCCGGTGGATGTAGAACAGATCGACGTGATCGACACCGAGGTGTCGCAGCGAGACTTCCAGTTCGCGGCGCAGATAGGCGGCGGAATTGTCGATGCGGCGGTAGGCACCGGGCACGATGCCAGCCTTGGTGGCGATAAAAGGCCGGTTTTTGCGGGTGCGCAGCCATTCGCCGATCACGGTTTCCGAGCTGCCCGCGCCGTAGATGTTGGCGGTATCGAGGAAAGTGATGCCATGGTCCCACGCGGCATCAAGGCAGCGCAGGCTATCGCCCGGGGTGGTCGGCCCGAAGATGCCGCCAAACGACAGGCAGCCAAGGCCGATGGCGGAAACCATGGGCCCGTCCGGCCCGAGTTGGCGCTGTTTCATCCCGCTCTCCTGCAGGTGGGGGGGCAAGTAACCCCGGCGAATTACTTTGGTCAAGCGGTGATGTAGTGCAGCCCCTGAAACCGGGCGCGCAGGGCGGCGGTCCGCGGGGCGAGAGCTTCGGGGGCGTTGGAGCGCAAGGCTTCGGCGATCAGCGCGGCAAGCGCGGGCGCATCGTCAGGGGTGACGCCACGGCGGACAAGTTCCGGCGTGCCGATGCGCAGGCCGTTCAGATCGTTCGCGACATCGGCAACCGGCAGCCCGATGCCGCAGGCGAGGAAACCGGCGCGGCGCAGGGTTTTCGCCGCAGTCTGACCGCCGCCGAAAGCGGCGGCCAGGATGGCGAACTGGTGCGATTGGGTGGCACCCTTGTCGGCGGCGAAGACTGGGAGGCCGAGGGCGTCAAGTTCGCGGGCCAGCGCACGGGCAAGGTCGATCATCGCCTGCGCATAGGCGCAGCCGTGGTCACGCCAGTCCAGCAGTGTCAGCGCCAGCGCGGCGGATTTGGCGGCGTCGAAATTGGCGGTCATCCCGGGATAGGCGATGGCGTCAAGCCGTTCGGCAATGGCGGCGTCATTGGTGACGATCAGGCCACCGGCAGGGCCGCCGAGGGATTTATAGGTGCTCATCGTCATCAGATGCGCGCCTTGGTCCAAGGGGTTGGGCCAGGCCTTTCCGGCAATGATGCCGCATTGGTGGGCGGCGTCGAACAGCACATGCGCGCCCACCTCATCCGCGATGGCGCGAATGTCGGCGACCGGGTGGGGGAACAGGTTGAGGCTGCCGCCGATGGTGATCAGCCTTGGCCTGACGCGCTGGGCGAGGGTGCGAAGGGCCGCAAGATCAATACTATAACCATCGGCATCCACCGGCGCCGCGTGGGTGATCAGGCCGTAAAGCCCCGCGCAACCGGCGGCGTGATGGGTGACATGGCCACCGACCGCAGCGGGCGGGGCGATGATCGCATCGCCGGGTTTCGCAAGCGCCATGAAGCCGTAAAGGTTGGCCAGCGCACCGGAGCCGACACGAATCTCGGCATGGCTGGCGCCAAAGACCTCGGCCGCAAGTTCGGCGGTGATGACCTCGATCTCCTCGATGGCTTCCAGCCCCATTTCGTACTTGTCGCCGGGGTAGCCGAGGCTGGGACGGGAGCCCAGACCACGCGACAGGGCCGCCTCGGCGCGGGGGTTCATCACATTGGTGGCGGGGTTGAGGTTGAAGCAGTCGCGGTCGTGAATCTGCAGATTTGCCGCGATCAGCGCCTCGATCCGGGCAGCCACGGTGGC
>JAYSYZ010000001.1:0-17142 GCA_043727195.1 Paracoccaceae bacterium | reverse complement strand
ACCGAACGCAGGCAGAAACCGATCTTGCGGCCCCCGACCACACCCTGAACCGCAGCTATGTTGACTGGGCCGCCATCGCAGGCGGCACTGTCGTCGCTGGAGCGATTGGCACGGTGTTCACGGCATTCGGAGCGGCGCTGGGTCTGAGCGCAATCTCACCGATGGAGGGCGAAGGGTCGAGCACAATAGCCTTGATCCTGACAGCGATCTGGATGGTGGTCACGCTGGTTGCATCCTATACCGCTGGCGGCTACATCGCCGGGCGGATGCGCCGCCGGGTCGATACCGCCTCGGCTGACGAGGTGACCACCCGGGACGGCATGAACGGACTGGTGGTCTGGGGGACCGGCATCCTGCTGTCGGCCTTCATGATCGGCAACGTGGTGTCGGCCACGGTGGGTGCCGCAGGCTCTGCCGTTGGGGTGGCGGTGGAGGCTACCGGATCGGCAGTCGGCGGACTGGTTGAGGGCGCGGCGAGCCTTGCGCCCGACAATGCGTTGGGGATGGCGGCTGACAGCCTGCTGCGCCCTGCGGAGTTTTCCGGCACGGATACCGCCGATGTGTCACGTCAGGCCACTGCGATCCTTGGCAATGTGCTGACCACCGGCGAGATTTCGGACGCCGACCGCGCCTATCTGGTCAGCGCCACCGCCGCGAGCACCGGGTTGACCCCGGCCGAGGTGAATACCCGTGTCGATGAAACCATTGCAGCCACCGTGAAGGCGCGCGACGATGCCGCCGCTGCGTTGGAAGAGGCCGAGGCCACGGCACGGCAGGCTGCAGAAACCGCAAGAATCGGTGCCGTGCTGACCGGGTTTCTGATTGCCGCTGCATCGTTGATTGCGGCTGCTGCCGCCTTTATCGGTGCGGTAAAGGGTGGCGAGCATCGTGACAGCGGCCGGGTGTTCGGTGGATTTTCCTACCGCGGCTGACATTCTATGACCGATAAAAGGGCCCCGGCATTTGCCGGGGCCCTTTCGGGTACCATCCCCCGGGCATTCGGCGCTGGCAATTTCGCGACACCTGCTGTAACGCCGCGCGGTGAACATCAAAACCGAAAGTGACCCTCTCGATGGAGCTCCGCAACATCGCCATCATCGCGCATGTCGACCATGGCAAGACCACCCTCGTTGACGAGCTTCTGAAGCAGTCCGGCGCGTTTCGCGACAATCAGGCCGTGGCGGAACGGGCAATGGACAGCAACGACATCGAGCGGGAGCGTGGCATCACAATTCTGGCCAAGTGCACCTCGCTGGAATGGGCGGGGCAGCGCATCAACATCGTCGACACCCCCGGCCACGCCGATTTCGGCGGCGAGGTGGAGCGGATCCTGTCGATGGTCGATGGCGTGGTGCTGCTGGTGGACGCCGCCGAAGGGCCGATGCCGCAGACTAAGTTCGTGACCTCAAAGGCTTTGGCGCTGGGTTTGCGGCCCATCGTCGTGCTGAACAAGGTCGACAAGCCCGATGCCGAACCAACGCGTGCGCTGAACGAGGTGTTCGATCTGTTTGCCAATCTTGGCGCCGACGACGATCAGCTTGATTTTCCGGTGTTATACGCGTCGGGGCGGGCCGGCTGGGCGGATGTGGCGCTGGATGGACCGCGCAAGGATCTGTCAGCGCTTTACGATCTGGTGCAACGGCATGTGCCCGCGCCCGCACAGGTGGCCCGCCGGGCAGAGCCCTTTCAGATGCTGGCCACCACGCTGTCTGCCGACCCGTTCATCGGCCGCATCCTGACCGGGCGGGTGGAGGCAGGCACGCTGAAGGCCGGCGACACCATCAAGGCGCTGAGCCGCGACGGTGAAAAGCTGGAACAGTTCCGGGTGTCAAAGGTGCTGGCCTTCCGTGGCCTGACCCAGACCGCCATCGATGTGGCCGAAGCAGGGGACATCGTCACCATCGCCGGCATGTCGAAGTCGACCGTGGCCGATACGCTGTGTGCGTTGGAGGTAGATACCGCCCTGCCGGCGCAACCGATTGATCCGCCGACGATTTCGGTGACTTTCGGGATCAACGATTCGCCGCTGGCAGGCAAGGAGGGCACCAAGGTGCAATCCCGCGTTATCCGCGAACGCCTGATGAAAGAGGCCGAGATCAACGTGGCGATCAAGGTGACCGATACCCCCGGCGGCGATGCCTTCGAGGTGGCGGGCCGGGGTGAATTGCAGATGGGCGTGCTGATCGAGAACATGCGCCGCGAGGGGTTCGAACTCAGCATCTCGCGTCCGCGCGTGCTGTTCCGCGATGTGGACGGCGTGAAATGCGAGCCGGTCGAGGAAGTGACCATCGACGTCGACGATGAATACACCGGACCCGTGATCGAAAAGATCACCGGCCCGCGCAAGGGCGACCTGGTGGAAATGAAGCCTGCGGGAGCCGGCAAGACCCGGATCATCGCGCATGTGCCGTCACGCGGCCTGATCGGCTATCACGGGCAGTTCATGACCGACACGCGCGGCACCGGGGTGTTGAACCGGGTGTTCCACGCCTGGGCACCGCACAAGGGGCCGATCGAGGGCCGGCGGCAGGGAGTGCTGATCTCGATCGAGACGGGGGTTTCGGTGGCCTATGCGATGTGGAAGCTGGAGGACCGGGGGCATTTCTTCATCGGAGTGCAGGAGCCGGTCTATTCGGGCATGATCATCGGCGAACACAACCGGGACAACGATCTGGAAGTGAACCCGCTGAAGGGCAAGCAACTGACCAACGTGCGGGCATCCGGCACGGACGAAGCGGTGCGGCTGACCACGCCGGTGAAGCTGAGCCTGGAGCAGTGCATCGCCTATATCGACGATGACGAACTGGTCGAGGTTACGCCGAAATCGGTGCGGATGCGCAAGCGGTTCCTTGACGCGAATGACCGCAAGCGGCAGTCGCGGTCGGCCTGACATCGGGAAGCGGGGGGTTTCACACCCCCCGCACCCCCCGTGGGATATTTCTCCAAGATGAAAGCCGGTCAGGCGGCGGCGGCGAGCCTGCAGGGCAGGAAATCCTCGACCGTCACCGATCTGCCGGAAAAGGTGCAGAAGCTGGCGGTCGGAACCTCGCACCAGCCGCCCTCTGCCTCTTCCAGAGGTTCGGAAACCACCGCCATGCCGCCACACCGCGCCGACCAGCGATAGTAAAGTGATGGTGCAGCGTCATCGGTGGCATAGCGCACGGCATATAGTGTCTTGCCGTCGCTGAGCGCCGCCGTCATCCGCAGATGGGGTGCCGCGCCCTTCTGCCGGGCAAGACGGATGAAACGCGCTGCCGCGCGTTCCAGGGCGGCGCGGGGGGCGGTGTCCAGCCCTTCGGCGATGGCGGCAAGAAACAGCGCCTCGCTGTCTGTCGCGCCCTTGCGGTGGGGGTAAAGCGCATCGGGGATCATCATGTCGGCATCGCGGCGGAAGGCGTCATAACCGCCGACCTGACCATTGTGCATGAAGCTCCACACCCCGTGAGTGAACGGGTGGCAGTTGTTGCGGCTGGTCGCGGTGCCGGTCGAGGCGCGGACATGGGCCAGAAACAGGTGCGACTGCACCTGCGCTGTCAGGCTGCGCAGGTTCGGGTCAGACCAGGCGGGCAGCACGTCGCGGTAGAGCCCCGGTTCGGGGCGCGCGCCATACCATGCAATGCCAAAGCCATCGGCATTGATCGCGGAATGGCACTGCGTGGCGCAATGGCTTTGATGGATCAGGGAATGTCCGGGGCGGCTGATGATCTCTTCCAGAAAGATCGCGGCACCGGTGTAGGCAGCCCAGCGGCACATCAGCCTGCCCTTGTTGTGTGGTAAGTCATCTGCCCGGCCTCATTTTTTTCTTGTAGGTAACATGAAACGCGCCGCCGGGCGCAAGTTTTTACTCGACGATCACGGAAAACCCTACTCTGCCTCTTCCACCACCATCAGATCGCGGAGCGCAGCACCCCGGGCATGGGCGAGGGCTGCCTGATAGGCGGGGGAGTTGTAGCATTCGACGGCGCGTTCCAAAGACGGAAACCGCGCCACCACGTTGCGCGGGCGGTCGGTGCCTTCCAGCTGCACATAACGGCCACCACGTGCAAGGAAGGTGCCGCCATGGGCGGTGATCGCCTCGGTCGCACCTTTGGCGTAGCGAGCGTAAGCCTCGGCGTCGGTGACGGTGACATGGGCGATCCAGAGGGCGGTTGGCATGGTCAGGCCCCCATCACGGCTTCGGCGGCGGTGATTGCCGCATCCGCCAGCGCAATGTCGGCCCCGCCGGCCTGCGCCATATCGGGCCTGCCACCGCCGCCCTTGCCGCCCATCGCCTCGGCCGCGGCGCGGGCAAGGGTCACCGCGGACAGCCGGTCGGTCAGATCAGCGGTCACGCCTGCAGCCACGGCAGGCTTGCCGCCGGTGTCGGCAATCAGCAGCACTGCGCCGGAGCCGAGCTTGGCTTTCATTTCGTCGATGAGGGCCGGAAGATCCTTGCCCGATACACCCTGCAAGACCTGAGCAATCAACTTGATCCCGTTGATTTCCTTTGCTTCCGGGCCACCTGCCCTGCCGCCCATCGCCAGATCGCGACGCAGTTGAGCAACTTCGTTCTGCAGGGCCCGGCGTTCGTCGGCAAGCGCCTTGACCCTATCTGCCACCTCGGATGGCGGGGCTTTCAGTGTCGCCGCAATGTCGGCCAGACGGGCATCCTGCAGACGAAGGTGATCCAATGCCGCCTGCCCGGTCAGCGCCTCGATCCGGCGAACCCCGGCGGAGGAGGCAGAATCGCCCATGACAACCATCGCGCCGATGTCGCCGGTGCGCCGCACATGGGTGCCGCCGCAAAGTTCCAGCGAATAGGTCTTGCCATCGGCCCCCTTGGCCGAACCGTCCAGCACGCCCATCGAGACGACCCGGACCTCATCGCCATACTTTTCGCCGAAGAGCGCCTGCGCGCCGATGGCGCGGGCGTCATCGGGGGTCATGATCCGGGTCTCGACGGCTGCATTCTGGCGGATGAAGGCGTTCACCTCGGCCTCCACCTTTGCAAGATCGGCGGGGCTGACGGCCTGGCCGTGGCTGAAGTCGAAGCGGAGCCGGTCAGCGGCGTTGAGCGATCCCCGCTGGGCGACGTGATCGCCGAGCGCACGGCGCAGTGCTTCGTGCAAGAGGTGCGTGGCGGAGTGGTTGGCGCGGATCTGGCTGCGGCGGGTGTGGGCAACTTCAAGCTTTGCGGGCTGGCCTTGCAGAAGAGTGCCTTCCAACACGTTGGCCACATGGAGGAAAACGCCCGCGACCTTGCGGGTTTCGGTCACCTGGGCCAGGCCGGTGTCGGTGCGGATCAGGCCGGTATCGCCGACCTGACCGCCGGATTCGGCGTAGAACGGCGTCTGGTTGGTGATGATCTGCACCGTCTCGCCTGCGTCTGCCTTGCCGATGGCGGTGGCATCGCGGACCAGCGCGTGGATCACGCCTTCGGCGGTTTCAGTATCATACCCCAGGAATTCGGTCACGCCATGCGCTTCGGCCAGATCGAACCAGATGCGGGCGTCGGCGGCGGCACCCGTGCCGGTCCATGCGGCGCGGGCCTTGGTTTTCTGATCCTGCATGGCGTGATCAAAGCCCTGCACGTCAACCTCGCGCCCCTGTTCGCGCAGGGCGTCTTGGGTCAGGTCGAGGGGGAAGCCGTAGGTGTCGTAGAGCTTGAAGGCGGCGGCACCCGGCAGGGCGGCACCTTCGGGCAGGCGGGAAAGTTCATCGTCAAGCAGCTTCAGGCCGCGGTCGAGGGTCTGCTTGAAGCGGGTCTCCTCCAGCCGCAGGGTTTCTTCGATCAGGGATTGCGCGCGGCCAAGTTCGGGGTAGGCCGCCCCCATCCCGCGCACCAGTGCCGGAACAAGGCGGTGCATCACCGGGTCCTGCGAGCCGAGCATGTGGGCGTGGCGCATGGCGCGGCGCATGATCCGGCGCAGGACATAGCCGCGACCTTCGTTGGAAGGCATCACGCCATCGGCGATCAGGAAGGATGTGGAACGCAGGTGATCCGCGATCACGCGGTGGTGCGTCTTGCCGGGGCCGTCGGGATCGGCTGAGGTTGCATGGGCCGAAGCCTCGATGAGCGAGCGCATGAGATCGGTGTCGTAGTTGTCGTGCTTGCCTTGCAGCAGCGCGCCGATCCGCTCCAGCCCCATGCCGGTGTCGATCGACTGCATTTCCAGCGGGACCAGACGGCCATCGGCGAACTGTTCGTTCTGCATGAAGACGTTGTTCCAGATCTCGATGAAACGGTCGCCGTCTTCTTCGGCGCTGCCGGGGGGGCCGCCCCAGATATGCGGGCCGTGGTCGTAGAAGATTTCGGTGCAAGGGCCGCAAGGGCCGGTCGGGCCCATGCGCCAGAAATTGTCGTCGGTGGGGATGCGGATGATCTTGTCGTCACCGAACCCGGCCACCTTTTTCCAGATCGCCGCGGCCTCATCGTCGGTGTGATAGACGGTGACCAGAAGTTTGTCCTTGTTCAGGCCGAAATCGCGGGTCAGCAGTTCCCAGGCGAAGGCGATGGCGTCATCCTTGAAATAGTCACCGAAGGAAAAATTACCCAGCATTTCAAAGAATGTATGGTGCCGGGCCGTGTATCCGACATTGTCGAGGTCGTTATGCTTGCCGCCCGCCCGCACGCATTTCTGGGCGGTGGTGGCGCGTTTGTAATCCCGCGTCTCGATCCCGGTGAAGAGGTTCTTGAACTGCACCATGCCGGAGTTGGCGAACATCAGCGTCGGATCATTGCGGGGCACGAGGGGCGAGCTGTCCACCACGGTGTGGCCATTGCGCGCAAAGAAATCGAGGTAGGTGGAGCGGATGTCGTTCAGTGACGCCATGACGGGCCCT
The DNA here is from genome assembly GCA_043727195.1 of Paracoccaceae bacterium. Taxonomy (GTDB): domain Bacteria; phylum Pseudomonadota; class Alphaproteobacteria; order Rhodobacterales; family Rhodobacteraceae; genus JAUYQR01. Next base: position 10,320 of record JAYSYZ010000001.1, on the reverse strand, counting down.
TCCGGAGGCAATTTCAGCGGTTTTGCCATCGTTTAGCCCCCCGCGCGGGGGCTGTCCACCTTGGGCGTGCCGACATGTGAAAATGGCCGGAAGCGGGGGCTTCCGGCCATTGCACGGCATCAAGCCACGCGGCTACATGTCGACCAGATCTTCGCTGTCCGGCCCGCCTGCGACGTTGAAGTCAAGGCCGTTGGCACCACGGATCTTGTCTTCCAGTTCCATCGCCACGGCGGGGTTCTGCCTGAGGAACAGCTTGGCATTTTCACGCCCCTGCCCGATGCGTTCGTCACCGTAGGAATACCAGCTGCCGGATTTCTCGACGATACCGGCCTTGACGCCGATGTCGACCAGTTCGCCGGTTTTGGAGATGCCCTCGCCATACATGATGTCGAATTCGACCTGCTTGAATGGCGGCGCGACCTTGTTCTTGACCACCTTGACCCGGGTGGTGTTGCCGACCACGTCATCCTTTTCCTTGATCGAGCCGATGCGGCGGATGTCGAGGCGGACGGAGGCGTAGAATTTGAGGGCGTTGCCGCCGGTGGTGGTTTCCGGGCTGCCGAACATCACGCCGATCTTCATGCGGATCTGGTTGATGAAGATCACCATGCAGTTCGAGCGCCCGATGCTGGCGGTAAGCTTGCGCATTGCCTGGCTCATCAGGCGGGCCTGACTGCCCATCTGCATGTCGCCCATGTCGCCCTCGATTTCCGATTTCGGCACCAGCGCCGCGACGCTGTCGATGACCACAAGGCTGACGGCGCCGGACCGGACCAGCGTGTCGACAATCTCCAGCGCCTGTTCGCCGGTGTCGGGTTGCGAAATCAGCAGCTCGTCAAGGTTCACGCCCAGCTTTTTGGCATATTGCGGGTCGAGCGCGTGTTCGGCATCGACAAAGGCGCAGACTCCACCTTTTTTCTGCTCCTCTGCCACCACATGCAGCGTGAGCGTGGTCTTGCCCGAGGATTCCGGCCCGTAAATCTCGATGATGCGGCCCTTTGGCAGGCCGCCGATGCCAAGTGCGATGTCCAGACCCAGCGAACCGGTCGAGGTTGCCTCGATATCCATGGCCGGGCTGTCAGCGCCAAGCCGCATGATCGAGCCCTTGCCAAATTGCCGCTCGATCTGCGCCAGAGCGCTTTCCAGAGCCTTCGCCTTATCCATTTCACGCTTCCCGTCGAGGTCCAAAAGGTTCGCAACCGCCATGTCTGACTTCCTTATTTCACAGCCACCTTCGGGCGGCAATCCTGACCAATGTTCCCCAAGCGTTCCCGATCATATGAGATCAAATGCAGAACATTTCAACCGAATTCTTCTGAAATGCAGCTTTTGCGCAATTTGGTTAAGGGATAGTTTACGGCACTTGCCCAAACCGGGGCAAAACCGGGACGGCGTGGAAAAAGGGGCGGGAATGCTGGTATTCTGGGATCAAAGGCTGGCGTTTCTCGCCACGCCGAAGACGGGTTCGACGGCGATCGCGGCGGCACTCGAATCGCTGAGCGCTGTGTCGATCCAGCGGCCCCCGGTGTTGAAACACACCACGGTGCACCGCTATCGCCGATTTGTCGGGCCGTTTCTGGCCGCAGCGGCGAAGGACGATTTCACGCTCGTGGCCCTGATGCGCGAACCGCGCGACTGGCTGGGATCCTGGTACCGGTACCGTCAGCGCGAGGAGACCGATCCGGAGCGGTCTACGCGCGGCATGAGTTTTGACGATTTCGTGCGCGGCTGGTGCAGCGATCCGCAGCCCGAATTTGCCAATGTCGGATCACAGGGCCGCTTTTTGCGTCCGCGCCACGCCGAGGGGGTAGACCGGCTGTTCCGCTATGAAGAGATCGAAACCTTTGTCGATTTTCTGGAGGACCGGTTGGGCTGCGAGATCATCCTGCCGCGCCTGAACGTGTCGCCCACAGGCCAGACCGACCTGTCGACAGCAACCGAGGCGCTGCTGCACGATGCCGCTGCAGAGGATTTCGCGCTTTATGCAACGCTGACACCCTGAGTGAGAAGGTTCGGCATCCTGCCGCCGCCGTCGCGGGAAGCGCATGACAGGGCTGCCGAAAGCAGCTAGATTTGCCGCCAAGGGGCCACAGACCCCGCAGAGGCATGAAAGGGCGGATCAGATGACAATCCAGGTGATGACACGACGCAATGTCCTGGCAGGGGGCGGGGCGGTGCTGCTGCTGGCCGCGTGCAACAACGGCGTGGGATCCGGGGCCGGGGCGCAGATCGACGCCCGGGTCGCTGCAACGCGGGAGTTTCTGTTCAGCCGCTATCCCGGGACGCAGGACCTTGCCTCACGCGCGGCGGGGGTGCTGTACATGCCGCTGATCACCGAGGCGGGGTTCGGCATCGGCGGGTCTTACGGGCGCGGCGCATTGCAGATTCAAGGCGCTACGGTGGATTACTACGCAGCGGCCAAGGCATCCATCGGATTTCAGATCGGCGCGCAGCAATATGCCCACACGCTGTTCTTCATGACGCCCGAGGCGCTGGAGGAGTTTCGCCGTTCGCCCGGTTGGGCAGCCAGCGCCGACGTCCGATATGCAACACCGGATCAGGGGGCGAGCATCGGCAAGGAAACCACCGAACTGACGCCGGTGGTGGCGCTGGTCTTTGGCCAGCAGGGGCTGATCGCCGGGGCAACGCTGAGCGGTGTGAAGTACACGCGGATCATCCCGTAGCGGCGGTGCGCTACGCCACTTGCGCGTTTCGCAGGCATCTTTCCAACTTCACCGCAAGCGGCGGATCAGGCTGGACGTATCGCCGCGCCCGCCGCCCATCTGCTGCACGTCCTTGTAGAACTGATCCACAAGGGCGGTGACCGGCAGACTGGCGCCAACCTCATCCGCCGCATCAAGGCAGATCCCAAGGTCCTTGCGCATCCAGTCCACCGCAAAGCCGAAGTCGAATTTGTCTGTCAGCATGGTCTTGTGGCGGTTCACCATCTGCCAGCTGCCAGCGGCCCCCTGGGCAATCACCTCGACCACCTTTTCACCATCGAGCCCGGCCTTCTGGCCGAACGCAAGTGCTTCGGACAGGCCCTGCATCAGCCCGGCGATGCAGATCTGGTTCATCATCTTGGCCAGTTGCCCCGCGCCCGATGGGCCGATCAGCCGACAGATGCGGGCATAGGCGGCCAGCACCGGTTCGGCACGGACGTAATCGGCCGGATCGCCGCCGCACATGATGGACAGCTGGCCGTTTTCCGCCCCCGCCTGCCCGCCAGAGACCGGCGCATCGACAAAGGCGATGCCGGAAGCCGCGGCAGTGGCCGCAAGCTTGCGGGTGATCCGGGCCGAGACCGTGGTGTGGTCGACAAACACCGACCCCGGCGTCATGCCGGCAAAGGCGCCGTCGGGGCCGACGCAGATCGCGCGCAGATCATCGTCATTGCCGACGCAGGCCATCACGAACTCGGCGCCTTTTGCCGCTTCGCGCGGGGTTCTGGCCGACTGCCCGTCGTGCCGGGCGACCCAGTCCTCCGCCTTGGCGGGGCTGCGGTTGTAGACCGTCACCTCATGCCCGCTGGCACGCAGATGTCCGGCCATCGGGAAGCCCATCACCCCCAACCCCAGAAACGCCAGTTTCGCCATGTCATTGCCCCCGATGATTGCCCTTGGCTGCTTGATGGACTAGGAACCGATCACGATCCCGCCGTCAAGAACAGGCCCTTCGCCAATGCTCCTCGCCTTTCGCTGGATGATCCGTGTCGTCACCGGGCTGGCGGGGCTGGGCCTTCTGGTGCTGGGGCTTGGTTATTACATCCTGTCGCGGTCGCTGGTCGATTATTCCGAGGATTTCCGCGTCACGGGGCTTACTGCCCCGGTGGAAATCGTGCGCAACAACGACAATGTCCCGCATATCTTCGGGCAGACGGATGCGGATGTGTTCTTCGCGCTTGGCTTTGCGCATGCGCAGGACCGGCTGTGGCAGATGACGATGCTGCGCCGCACCGCGCAGGGGCGGCTGTCCGAGGTCTTCGGAACCGCCACCATCAAAACCGACGAATTGTTGCGGCGACTGGATTTGTACAGGCTGTCGCTTGCGTCGGTCGCGGCGCAGGACGCGCCGACGCTGGCGGCGCTGCAGGCGTATTCCGCCGGGGTGAACGCCTGGATAACTGAGATAAACGCCGGGGCGCGGGGCCGGGGTGCGCCGGAGTTCTTTTTCTTTTCCAATGAGATTGCGGCCTGGGCCCCGGCGGATTCGATTGCCATTCTGAAGCTGATGGCGCTGCAGCTGTCCGGCGCGGTGGAGACGGAGGTGCTGCGGGCGCGAATGTCGTTGCTGTTGCCTGCAGACCGGCTGGCCGACCTGCTGCCGGACGATCCGTCGCAAGGCATTGCCGCCCTGCCTGATTACGCCGACCTGGTGCCGGAGGTGCGCCCCAGCTTTGCGCCGCTACGTTTCGCCGGGGGCGCGCTGTCGCCGGTGCCGGAACTGGGCTTTGCCGGGGCATCCAATTCCTGGGCGGCGGCACCGGGGCGGTCGGCAGCGGGGGGCAGCTTGCTGGCCAATGACCCGCATCTCGATTTCACGGCACCCACCATCTGGTATCTGGCGCGGCTGGAGTTGCAATCGGGCGGGGTGATCGGCGGCACCATTCCGGGGGTGCCCGCCGTGCTGGTCGGGCGGTCAGAGGTGCTGGGCTGGGGCCTGACCACGGCATACCTCGACGATCAGGACGTGATGATCGAAGAGTTGAACCCCGCCAACCCCGAGGAATACCGCACCCCCGACGGCTGGGCCCGTTTCGACAGCCGCCAGTCGATCATCACGGTCAAGGACGGCGACCCGGTGACTTTGACCCTGCGTTGGTCAAAGAACGGCCCGGTCCTGCCGGGCACGCATTACGAACTGGCTTCGGTCACGCCGCCGGGGCATGTCGCGGCGCTCAGCTGGACGGCGCTGTCGGACAAGGACACCTCGATCAGTGCTGCGGTAAAGCTGATGCAGGCCCCGGCGATCCCCGAGGCGCTGGAGGCGGGGCGGCTGTTCGTGGCCCCGGCGCAAAACCTGATGCTGGCCGACATGACCGGGATCGCGCTGCAACTGGTGGGCGCGATGCCTGCGCGGGACGCTGGCAATCAGGCGCGGGGCCGCCTGCCGACGCTGGCCGCGCTGGCGCAGAACGGCTTCAAGGGCATGTTGCCCTATGAAGACAACCCGCGTTTTCTGAACCCGACCTCAGGCCTGCTGGGCAATACGAACAACAAGATGGTCGACCGGCCGTTTCCGAACCACGTCAGCTTTGACTGGGGCGACACGCAGCGCATCCAGCGCTGGCTGACACTGATGAAGGCGCGCGAGGTGCATACCCGCGAAAGCTTTATCGAGGCGCAGCTGGATACGGTGAACCCGACCGCGCGGGCGTTGCTGCCGCTGATCGGGGCGGAGTTGTGGTTCACCGGCGAGGCGGCACCCGATGGCACGCCCGAAAAGCTGCGGCAACGCGCGCTGGCGCTGCTGGCCGAATGGAACGGCGAGATGAGCGAGCATCTGCCCGAGCCGCTGATCGCGGAGGCCTGGCTGCGCGCGCTGATGGACCGGCTGATCCGGGATGAGCTGGGGGCGATGTCGGACACCTTCACCCACCCCTCGCCGGTGTTTATGGAACGGGTCTACCGCGATGCGGGCGGCGCGTCAGTCTGGTGCGACGTGATCCAGTCGGCGGCGGTGGAAAGCTGTGCCGAGCTTGCCCGCATCGCGCTGGACGATGCGCTGCTGACCTTGACCGAGACTTACGGGGCCAATATCGAAAGCTGGCGCTGGGGCGATGCGCATCAGGCGACGCATGACCACCAGGTGCTGGGATCGGTGCCGTTCCTGCGGTATTTCGTCAATATCCGGCAATCGACCAGCGGCGGCGATGATACGCTGCAGCGCGGCCGGACCAAGGGAACCGGGCCAGACCCCTATCTGAACGTGCACGGCGCGGGGTATCGCGGGGTTTATGATTTTGCCGACCCGGACAGTTCGGTGTTCATCACCGCCACCGGGCAATCGGGCCACCCGCTGAGCCGCCACTACGACGATCTGGGAGAGTTGTGGCGGCGGGGCGAGTATATTCCGATGTCGCTCGACCCGGAGTTGGCGCGGGCGGCCGCGGCGGGGGTGATGGTGCTGACACCTGCCGAAATGCCGTGATAACACGCGTGTTAAGCCAGGTAACAAACTGATATGATTACACTTTCAAATTTTCATTAATGTTTCGTTAGGCATTTCTGGCCCCCCGCGCTGACATCAGCCAGTGCCGGAAGATGGTCTGAACGGCCGGCGTTATTCTGGCAAAGCCCTGAATCGTGCTTCCTGACGCGGCGTCCAGGTGACAGTGATCTGCCAGCCGTCTTCGGTCTGGGTTTCGGCGTCGACCAGGGCTTCGGCGTGCAGGGCAGCGCGGCGGCGGCCAGCGTCGAAGGGCAGCGTCAGGGTGGTGGTGGTCTTCGCCTCGTCAAAGACATGCGACATCGCGGCAAGCAGTGCCTCTACCCCCTCGCCGGTCAGGGCTGAGACGGGGTTCACGCCGGGGCGGGCCTGCGCCTCGACCGCGGCGCGGGCACTGGGGGGGACGAGGTCCAGCTTGTTCCAGACTTCGATCACCGGAGTTGCATCCTTGACCCCAAGCGCGGTGAGGATATCGGCCACATCCTGCGCCTGTTCAGCGGTTTCGGGGTGGCTGATGTCGCGGACGTGCAGGATCAGATCCGCCTCGAGTACCTCTTCCAGCGTGGCGCGGAAGGCGGCGACAAGCTGGGTGGGCAGGTCGGAGATGAACCCCACGGTGTCGGAGGCGATGATCTTGCGGCCGGGACCGCCCTCTTTAGCGGGCAGTACGATGCCGCGCATCGTGGGATCAAGCGTGGCGAACAGCATGTCCTTGGCCAGAACCCCGGCCCCGGTCATGCGGTTGAACAGGGTGGATTTTCCGGCGTTGGTGTAGCCGACCAGCGCCACCAGCGGAAACGGCACCTTGCGGCGCGAGGCACGGTGCACCTCGCGGGTTTTGCCAACCTTGTCCAACTGCCGTTTCAGCCGGATCACCTGATCGTCAATGGCACGGCGGTCGGATTCGAGCTGAGTTTCACCCGGACCGCCGACAAAACCGAAACCGCCGCGCTGGCGTTCAAGGTGGGTCCAGGCGCGGACCAGCCGGGTGCGCTGATAGCTGAGTGCGGCCAGTTCGACCTGCAGCACGCCTTCGCGGGTGCGGGCGCGGTCGGCAAAAATCTCGAGGATCAGCGAGGTGCGATCCAGCAGCTTGACGCCCCAAGCCTTTTCCAGATTGCGCTGCTGCACCGGCGAGACCGTGCCATCGACCAGCACAAGGTCGATCCCGAGATCGGCGAACCGCGCCTTCAGGTCGTCGACCTTGCCCGAGCCAAGCAGGGTTGCGGGCTGCACGCGGGCGATGCGGACCACCTCGGAGCCGAGGACATCGAGTTCCGGCAAGGCGGCGGCCAAGGCAACTGCCTCGGCCAGCCCGTGTTCCGGCAAGCGCCGTTCACGCGCCGATTTCAGCGAGGGGTGCAGCACATACGCGCGCGTCGGGGCGGCGGCGGTATCCCGCAGCCGTGCCCCCGCCCGGTCGGGCAGCAGATCGTCGTCATCCTCGGGATGATCAGAGATCAGTCTTCCCCCTCGTAAAGGCTGATCGGTGCCCCCGGCATGATGGTAGAGATCGCATGCTTGTAGACAAGCTGCGATTGGCCATCCCGGCGCAGAAGCACGCAGAAATTGTCAAACCAGGTGATCACACCTTGCAGCTTGACACCATTGATCAGGAAGATCGTCACCGGAACCTTCGCCTTCCGAACATGGTTCAGAAAGGCGTCTTGCAAGTTTTGCTTGTCGGCGGCCATTGCTTTTTTGCCTTGTTTTTCTGTGGCTTTGCTGTCGCTACGTTCATAGCCCTGTGGTCACCGCCAAAAACGGTATTATTCAAGTATGGAGTGCCTTGAAAGGACATTCCAGCGCAAAAAGCAACCTGTTACACCGGCTTGGTTGCGGGGATGAAGGCCTGGGCCGCCAGCCTGTCGCCGCCAGCCTGTCGCCGCCCGCCTATCGCCGCCCCCTGCCCGGTGCGACCAGCGCGATCAGTGCCAGCGTTTCCAGGCGGCCGATCACCATTGCCGCCCCAAGCACGATCTTTACCGCGTCCGACAGCCCGGCATAGGGGATCGGATCAGCGGTGGCCACATCGGCCAGCGGGCCGGTGGTGGTCAGCGCGGCGATGGTCAGAACGAGGGCTGCCTCGAATTCCACCCCGAACAGGGTCAACGCGGCCAGGACACCCGCGATCGCCATGCCGAACAGCATGAAGAAGACCCAAGCCATCTGCGCCCCGTCGCGGCGCAGACGACGCGCATCGCCCCCGCCTCCGGCAACGGAATGAGGGTGGATGATGTGCTGCAATTCACGCTCGCCATGCCGGAACAGCGCGTAGACCCGCAGCAGCTTGACGCCGCCCGCGGTGGTTGCGGTACCACCGCCGATGATGGCGAGGCCCAGCAGCATCAGCCCCGGCGGACCGAGGCCAGTCCAGTCATTCGCCACGCCCAGATGCGCCGAGCCGTAGCCGGTGGTGGTAAGGAACGAGGCCGCCGTGAACAGCGCGCCCCAGAATGCCGACAGGATCGTGCCGGGATCGTTTGATGCGGCGGGATTTTCCGCAGCGGACCATTGGCGCAAAAGCAGGATCGCGGGGACGATCACCACCAGTGCTGCGGCCATCCGCACCTCGGGATCGCTCAGCATCGGGCGGCGGTTTTCGGCCAGCCCGGTGCCCGGAAAGGCCCGGCGGGTGACGGCAAATATCAGGAAAACGAAGATCAAGAACTCACCTGTCAGGCCGGATGCGGCATCGGCGACGGTGGTTCCCGCCGAGATGCCCGAGGTGGACAGGGTGCCCATCGCATGGGTAAGGGCAGTTACCCCGTCATCGCCGCAGATCAGCAGCCCGATCCACAGGACCAGCGTCAGGGCGGTGTAGACGGGAAAGATCAGCATGGCGTAACGGGTGATCCGCTCGGCCGGATCGGCGATGCGGGTGATCTGGGCGGCGCCGGCGGTGCCCCGCCCCGGCACCCGGCCCGAGATCACCTCGGCCCCGCCGAGGTTCAGCGGGGCAAGGATGGCATAGCCTGACAACAGGATGAAGAACCCGCCGAACCAGCCCACCGTCGCGCGCCACAGATGTACCGAGGGCGGCAGGCGGTCAGGGGCGTAGACGGTGGCACCGGTGGTGGTGAAGGCGGAGACCATCTCGAACCAGGCGTTGACCAGCGTGGTGTCAGGGATCGCCTGCACCAAGGGCAGGGCCATGGCGAAGGGCAGGATCAGATAGGCCCCGGCCAGCGACGCAAGGTGGCTGCGCCCCGCATTGTGCGGGTTGTAGGCGGCGGTGGCGATCCCCAGCATCACCGTCAGGATCAACAGGACAAGACCGGAGTAAAAGAAATGCCGCGCGATGGCATGGTCGTTCGTCATCAGGGCATGCAGCGCGGGCAACATCGCAAAGCCACCCGTCGTCCCCAGAAGGACGACCAGCAGCGGCAGTTCGGCCAGCCGGGCCAGCATGATCTAGAAAAAGTCGATGGAGACCTGCAACAGGCGCTCCACTTCCGGGACATCCTTGGTCATCGCGAACAGCGCAATGACGTCGCCGGGATCGATGCGCAGATCGCCGGTGGGTTTCATGACCTTTTCGCCCTTCATCACCGCGCCGACGAGCACACCTTCGGGAAATTCGATCTCGCGCACCAGACGGCCCGAGATCGGCGAGGTCGACATCACCTGCGCCTCGATCAGTTCGGCCTCGGCGTCGCCGATGGAATAGACGCCGCGCACCCGGCCATGCCGGATATGGCGCAGGATCGACGAGACGGTGGTCGCGCGGGGGTTGATGTAGGCGTCGATGTCGAGGGGGGCCATCAGCGGCGCAAGGGTCGGGTCATTGACCAGCGCAATTGCCATCGGGCAGCCGGCCTGTTTGGCCCGCACGGCCACCAGAAGGTTGGTCTTGTCATCGTCGGTCACCACCAGAACCGCATCCGCCCGGTCGATCGACGCCTCCATCAGCATGTCGATGTCCATGCCGTCGCCGTTCAGCACGATGGTGCGTTCCAGCCCGTCGGCGGCATGTTCGGCGGTGGCACGGTTCTTTTCGATGATCTTGGCGCGCACCCGATCCGTCCGCGCCTCCAGTGCGCGGGCGACGGCGAGGCCGACGTTGCCGCCGCCGATGATCACCACGCGTTCCTGCTTTTTGGTTTTCTTGCCAAAGATTTCCAGCGCCCGGTTCACGTCTTCGGAATGGGT